>SIAQ01000073.1 GCA_009697105.1 Gemmataceae bacterium
CACGCATCTCGTACCAGCTCGTCAACGGCCCAGCCCCGACGGCCATCAAATGGGTCGCCTTCACGGGCGGAGGCAACGCCGATCCGGGTGCTCCAGGGCAGGCTAATTCCAGTGCCATCTTCGGGCACGTCGCTGCGAGGGGTGCCGTCGCCGTCGGCGCGGTTAACTGGAGTGCGCCGACCGTTCCCGAAACGTTTAGCTCGCTGGGTGGCAACATTCCATTTTACTTCGATGTGGCGGGAACCCGCTTGGCCACGGCGGAAATTCGCGTCAAACCCGAAATCGCCGCAACCGATGGCGTGACCACGACTCTCGCCAGTTTCGCCCCATTTTTCGGCACCTCCGCAGCGGCGCCGCATGCCGCCGGTGTGGCGGCCCTCCTGTGGCAAAGCAATCCCGCCGCAACGCGTAACCAACTGCTCGCCCATATGCAAGCCACGGCACTCGACGTTGGTGCACCGGGGGTCGATCCTCTGTCCGGCTCGGGGCTGCTCCAAGTGACTCTTCCTCTGCCCACGGTTCCCATCATACCCCCAGGTCCTGGTCCTGTCGGACCAACCAAGATCGGCGAAGGCGGCTATGTGGGCACGTGCGTTTTCAATTTGGGTGGCGAAGGCGGTTTCAACTTCGGCCGCGCCGTCGCCCCTCAGAGACCCGGCAACCCACTCGCGAAACCGACTTCGTCCACTGCGCCAAGCAACACAGCCCAGAACGGCCTGGCGTTGCGCGGACCGATCGCCGATGAACCCGGAAGCCAGAAACTGCGGATGTTCAATATCTCCCATCAGGCGACCGTCGGCAACGCATCGAACGGAAATGGCTCGTCAAGCTCTACAGCCACAAACATCGGCCTGGCGATTCTCGTCAGCCTCGGCGCCGGCGGTGCCGCCATCGGCGCGAGTCGGTGGCTTCGCTAAGGTATTCCATTTAACTCGCGATTCATGACGAGTTTGTACGCGAACCCTCATTCCTTCGCAAGCAGTTCAGGCGGCGTTTCATCGGAACGCCGCTTTTTTCTTTTCTGGCTTGCCGTTACTTTGTCGCTCAATCGTCGGCCGTCAGCCGTACCCGGCACGCTTCGCAAGGGGTCCGCTGCACCATCGAGCGAATCGCCGGGCTTCGTCGCATCAAGCCGATCGCGAACACGTTGGAAGTAGTTTTCCGAAAACTCAAAGCCGAGATAATCACGCTTGAGCTTCTTGGCGACAATCAGCGAACTGCCAGAGCCGGCGAACGGATCGAGCACCAGCTCACCCGGATTCGATGACGCCTCGATGATCCGCCCCAGCACGCGCTCGGGCATTTGGCAACCGTGAAATCCCGCTCGCTCCTTGAACGTGCCACACACTCGCGGGTAATACCACGTGTCCTCGTCGGCAGAGAACCCCTCGGGCAAGTCCTGCGGGCGGAGAACCCACGTATCGTCAGGCAAGCGGCCCTTCGGATTCGCACGCGCGTCGCCGTAAACGAGTTGCCGTGCCGACGGAACTCGGATCGGGTCGGCATTGAACGTGAACTTCTCGTTGTCTTTGACGAAGTGGAACAGATGCGTATGGCTGCGATTGAACTTGCGCGTGCAATTCACGCCAAACGTGTAATACCAGATAACCCAGCTTCGGCAATGGAACCCAAGCTCGCGCTGGAAGGCGACTTTGAGTTCCGCTGCGAAGTCGTCGCCGATTGCCAGCCAAAACGTGCCTGTCGGTTTGAGCACGCGGTGGACCTGCTCGGCCCAGGATTGTGACCAGGCGAGGTAGTCGTCCGCCGACTTGCGGTCTTCGTAGACGTCATACTTGTAGCCAATATTGAACGGCGGATCGGCAAAGACGAGATCGACCGATCCGGCCTCGAGTTTGGCCATGCCGGCGACGCAATCGCCGTGGTGAAGTACGTTGCGCGTAGTAAAAGTTTTGCTCATGGGGATCAAGATATGAATCCGTCGCAGCAGCGTTGTGCTCTAGCATCCTCGGGCTGTCGTTTGTTGGGACCGGATTCCGAATTCATCACCTTTGAATATCATGGCCGCGCCCGCCGTCATTCATACGATGGAATCATAGATGAAAAGACCGTGTGTATTCGGCCTTTTCCTCACCCAACCTCTTTCAAACCGACGAGTCATGAAACTTACTACTCGCATTGCTGCTTGCGTCATGTTGTTCCTGGGAATTTCTGCGTTCAACGTCGCGCAGGAAAAATCCAGCTCCGAAATCACCATCCTCGTGCCTCCCGCGGGACATGCCGAAACGATCATCAAGGTCAACGGCAAAGTCATCGACGGCGAAGGCGGGACCCGCAAGTACAAGGCCGTCCTCGAAAAAGGCAAGGAAGCAAAGTTAACGATCGAAGCGCTCATCGAGCCGAACAACTACACGAAAATCACGCGCACCAAGTCAATCATCGTCAAAGCGGGCGTGAACGCCAAGCTCGATCTCACAATCAAGGATAAGAAGACCGACAAGATCGTTGTTCGCTGGGTTCCGACGCCCGACGACATCGTTATTAAGATGGGCGAAATCGCCAAAATCACCAAGAACGACATCATCTATGACCTCGGCTGCGGCGATGCCGTCATGCTCATCCTGCCGATCAAGAAATTCGGCGCGAAGAAGGGCGTCGGCATCGACATCGATCCGAAGATGATCGAAATCGCCAAGAAGAAGGCCAAGGAAGCCAAGCTCGAAGACAAACTCGACCTCCGCGTTGGCGACATCCTCAACGTCAAGGACCTTTCCGATGCCAGCGTGGTTCTGCTCTACATCGGCGACGACCTTGGCGAACGCCTCAGCCCGGTTCTGCAGAAGACGCTGAAACCCGGTGCTCGCATCGTGTCGCACCGCTTCACGCTCGGCGATTGGGCGCCGACCAAGACCCTCACCGTCAAGGGCGAGGATAGCTACGAATACGAATTGCACCTGTGGGTCGTCGGCGAGAAGAAAGAACTGAAGAAGAGCGACAAACAAAAGTAAAAACGCATGTCCGTTTAGCCGCTCGTCTTTGGCGAGCGCGAACAAATTCCGAACAGTACGCAGTTCGCGCTCGCCAAAGGCGAGCGGCTAAACAATGCTTCTGCGGCATTATCGCCATACCTTGCCCCACTTCTCCGCACATCTCATCATTCATCTCGGGTTCACGCCTGCACGACCGAAACAACTCGCAATCTTTGCGCCAATTCCAGTGTTTGCGATGTTTCCCTAGCCGCTGTTGTAGGAAACGCCTTCGGAAGAGCGCCCTTCGGAAGTTTGCCTGCTAAAACCTCGACGAAAATATTCGCGTTGCTCTGAAGTTGTGCGGTCAAATGCCGATCATTGCCCTTGTCAGGTCAGGCTGACCCTTTCTCAACATGGGAGAGTTTACCGAACATAGTCCAGGGTGCGATCGTATGGAATGTTTCACGATTCGGATGCTTGAAGAGTCGGCACGCGGCGCTTGCCCCAAGTGTGGCGATCCCGCTGCCGGCCCAAACGGCCTGGCGCTGTTTGCCGACGATGACGATGAACCGATTTGTCGTGCGTGTGGTAAGAAAATGGCGCCGTCGATGGTTGCCTTGCTCGATTTGGCGCGGACGGCGGAACGCGTTGGCAAATCGTATCGCCACCTGCTGACGCCACCCATGGAATTGTTGCTCGACCTCGCCAGCGCTGCCGAAAATTACTCCCGCTCCGCACCGAAATTGCGTGCGACCTAATCGATTCTCCCGGTTTCCTCTCCTGCCTACGAACCCACGGATCCGTCCTCCGTGGGTTTTTTGTTTCGTGACAAATATGCTCGTTCCCCCTCAAATCGATTACAATCTCATTTGACAAGACCCAAGCCCCAGGATGAGCGCAGCGATTCCTGGGGGTTATTAAATCCGAGTATCACACCATGACGGAAACCACCGCACTCCTTCGCGATCTCGTGATGTTGCCCAGCGTCAATCCGATGCGCCCGGATATTCCCGCGGACATTACGCTCGAACATCGCGTGACGGCCTACCTCGAGAAATTCTTCCGCTCGCTCGGCGTCTCTTACGAACGACAAACGGCGGCACCGAATCGCGACAACATCGTCGCTCGATTCGACGTGCCCGGCGCCAAACACACCCTCATGCTCGAAGCCCACCAGGACACCGTGCCGATCGATGGCATGATCGTCGAACCGTTCGGCGCGAAGATCGAAGGCAATCGACTGTACGGCCGTGGATCGTGCGACATCAAAGGCGGCATGACCGCAATGCTTTCCGCCTTCGCTCGGCTTGTGCGCGAAAAGCCGAAGCATTGCTGCAACGTCATCATGGCCTGCTCGGTCGACGAAGAGCACACGATGCTCGGCGTCGTCGAACTCGCCAAGCGGACGAAAGCCGACTTCGCCGTCGTCGCCGAACCGACGAATCTGAACATCGTCCATTCGCACAAGGGCATCGTCCGTTGGAACATGGCCACGACCGGACGATCCTGCCACAGCTCCACGCCGGAACAAGGCGTGAATGCGATTTACCGCATGGGCAAGGTGCTCGTCGGCATCGAACGCTTCGCTCAACAACTCGCTGCGATGCCAAGCGATCCGCTCCTCGGTAAGGGAACCATCAGCGTCGGCCGCATTGGCGGTGGCGTCAGCGTCAACACCGTGCCCGATCGCTGCACCATCGAGATCGATCGCCGGCTTGTCGGCGGCGAAGATCCAAACGCTGCATCGGGCGATCTCCTGGCGTTTCTGCAAACGAAAGCAGGCATCGACTTCTCCGTCGAACTGACCGAACCGTGGATCCGCACGCCCGCGCTTCAGCCTACAGGGTCCGAGCAAATTCAACAGCTGCTCGGCAACGCTATTAACGCTGAGCGCGGCAGCCATAAGGTGCACGCCGTGCCTTACGGGACCGACGCGGCTACGCTCGCCTGGGCTGGCATCCCATCGGTCGTGTTCGGTCCGGGCGACATCGCCAAGGCTCATACCATCGACGAATGGGTTCCGCTCGACGAAGTGCAGGCCGCCGCCGACATCCTCTATCGACTCGCGTGCTCGATCGAATAATGTTGCATTCCCGAACGACTTTGGAGAACAAATATGGAACGATGCATACTGGCAGTGTTGCTCGGACTTTTCGTAGGCCTACCAGCGAGCCATGCTCAAGGACCGACGCCGGACAAGGACGGCTGGTATCGCTTGTTCGATGGCAAGTCGCTCGACGGCTGGAAAGCTGCCGACGAACCGAAGGCGTTCAAAGTCGAGGATGGCCTGATCGTTGCGGGCGGAACTAAATTGACGCATCTGTTTTACGTTGGCCCTGTCCAGAATGCGAAGTTCACCAATTTCGAGTTGAAAACCGAGGTCAAGACCCGCCCCAAGGGAAACTCAGGGATCGTTTTTCACACCGAGTTTCAAACCAAAGGATTCCCGAACAAGGGATTCGAATTTCAGATCAACAATACCGGCAGCGACAAAGCATTTCGAACCGGCAGCATTTACCCGGCCAGGCCGCTGGACCGCGTCGTCGCCAAGGACGATGAGTGGTTCGAATGTTACCTCATCGTCAAGGGCAACAAGGTTGTCCTCAAAGTCAACGGCGAAACCATGGTTGACACAACCCTGCCCCAGGGCGCGAAAACCGGCCGCGGCCTTTCGAGCGGCACGTTCGCACTGCAGGGGCACGATCCGGGCAGCATCGTTTATTTCCGAAGTCTGCGCGTGAAATCTTTGGAATAACTCCTTAGTCTTTCCATTCCGCAGGTCGTAAACTATTCACGGGCAGGCAATCCATAATACTCCAAAAACATACGTGAAAGGACCGTCATGAAAAGTTTTCTGTTCTCAGTTGGTCTTGCGGCACTCAGTTTGAGTTTCGCAAGCACGGCTCGCGCCGACGTCAAGTTGCCGGCGGTGCTTGACAGCCACATGGTGCTGCAGCGTGATCGTCCGCTGCCGATCTGGGGCTGGGCTGACCCCGGCGAGGAAGTTACCGTGACGCTGGACGCCCAGAAAGCCAGCGCCAAGGCTGACGACAAGGGAAATTGGACGGTGATATTGAAGCCAGTGCAGGCCGACGGCAAGGCGCACACGATGACCATCGTGGGCAAGAACAAGATCGTTCTCGAAGACTTGCTCATCGGCGAAGTCTGGCTCGGTTCCGGGCAGTCTAATATGCAATGGTCGATCAACCAATCGAAGGGGAAGAAGGAATTCACGGAAGCGGCCAACAAACCGCAGATTCGCCTCTTCAATGTTCCACTCGTGCAGAACAGTAAGCCCGCCCAAGACGTCAAGGCGAAATGGGCCGTCTGCTCCTCCAAGAACGTCGGGGGCTTCTCCGCGGTGCTCTACCATTTCGGCGTGAAGTTGCAGAGCGAACTGAACGTCCCGGTTGGTCTCATCAACGCCTCGTGGGGCGGATCGCGCATTGAGCCGTGGATCGTCGAGGAGAGATCGTCCGGCGGCATGTACAACGGCATGATAGCTCCGGTGCAGCCGTTCGCTTTGCGCGGGATCACCTGGTATCAAGGCGAAAGCAACGTCGGCGAAGGGATGAAATATCGGGACAAGATGGAGTCGCTCATCAAGGGCTGGCGCCGCGTCTGGGGTGCCGAGCTGCCGTTCTATCATGTGCAGATCGCGCCGTTTTCGGGCTACGGGGCCGACAAGCTGCCGCCGCTCTGGGAAGCCCAGGTTGCCAGCCTCAAGATTCCGCAAACCGGCATGGTTGTCTGCACCGATCTCGTGGACAACGTCAAGGACATCCATCCCGCCAACAAGCAGCCCTACGGCGAACGACTCGCTCTCTGGGCCTTGGCCAAGGACTATGGCAAGAAGGACCTCGTCTATTCCGGCCCGCTTTACAAGAGCATCAAGATTGAAGGCGCCAAGGTTCGCGTCTCCTTCGCTCACGTCGGCGGGGGCCTGGAGGCTCGTGGCGGCAAGGCCCTCAGCGAATTCGAAATCGCGGGCAAGGACGGCAAATTCGTGGCCGCCGAGGCGACCATCGATGGTGGCACCGTCGTCGTGCAGGCCACAGGCGTGGCTGAACCGACCCAGGTTCGCTACGGTTGGCGCAACATGGCCAACCCGAACCTCATGAACAAGGAAGGCCTGCCGGCGTCCCCATTCCGCTCGCTGGATTGGCAAGGCGCGACTGCGGAGTGATCAGACCTAAGCCCAGAGGTGAGGTACTCCGAACCTCTGGGATATTCTGGCATCCCAAGGGTTCGGAGTATCTCACCCTTGGGCTTCTTTCCACACATTATTGATGCACCGCTTCTTGGAGACAATGACATGAAGTTTTGTTCGACGATGCTAATGATTACCCTGCCCCTCATCGCAACACAAGCAGCGACCCAGGCCGGCGAGAAAGCCGAACGCGTTTACGAAATGCGGACCTATTACGCTCCCGCAGGACGGCTCGATGACCTGCACGCTCGCTTTCGCAACCATACCGTGAAACTCTTCGAGAAGCACGGCATGACCAACGTCGGCTACTGGGTTCCGATCGACAACAAAGACAACAAGCTCGTTTACGTCCTCGCGTATCCCAGCCGTGAGGCCGCGAAAAAGTCGTGGGCTGCGTTCGGTGCCGACCCGGCGTGGGTGGCTGCCCGCAAGGAAACCGAGGCGAAGGGATCGATCGTCGCGAAAGTCGAATCGTTGTTCCTCAATGCAACCGACTATTCGCCCGAACCCAAGGCAACGGCGACGGGCGATCGCATCTTCGAGATGCGCACGTACATCGCAACGCCAAAGAACCTCGACAACCTCAATGCCCGCTTTCGCAACCATACCGTGAAGCTGTTCGAGAAACACGGCATGACGAACATCGGCTACTGGGTTCCGGTCAAAGGCGCGAAAGGTGCCGACGACACGCTCGTGTATTTCCTGTCGCACAAGAGCGTCGACGCCGCGAAGCAATCGTTTGGCGCGTTTCGCGACGACCCGGCATGGAAGGCGGCCTTCAAAGCCTCGGAAGAGAAAGCCGGCGGGCCGCTGACGATGCCGAAGATCGGCGTCAAATCGGTCATGATGAAGGCGACCGATTATTCGTCGATTCGGTGACGAAGCTCGCGACGCATCCCAACAGGAGATACGATGACACGCACGATTATCACATCCGTGTCTCGAAGAAGGTTCATGCGGCAACTTGCTGGTGGCGCCGTCGCGGCGAACATCGTCGAGGCAGCCGATGGCCGATCGCAGGATCAGCCCGCTGTCGTCGGCGAAGGGCCGAGTGCCGCACCGATCCGCGCGTTCTACGAATCACTTACGATGGAGCAACGACGGCGCATGTGCTTCGAGTGGGACCATCCTGGTTTCACTGGTATGCCGTTGCGCTTGCATGTGACTAACAACTGGGCCATCAGCCCGGTGTCGATCAACAGCTTTAGCGAGGCGCAACAGCGTCTGATTGAAGACATCGTGGCCAGCGTCCTGAGTCCCGGTTGGCCGGAACGCCTCAAACGCCAGGCACGCGACGACACCAATCAAGCCTGGGGCGGTGGTCAGAAGATCGCCATCTTCGGTCGGCCTGAGCGCGGGCCGTGCCAATGTGTCGTCACCGGCTTTCACTTGACGCTCCGTGCAACTTGCGAGCGCAGCCCATCGGCGGCGTTTCACGGAGCCATCTGCCACGGGCATCAGCCAAGCGGATTCAACGAACGAGTCGGGCATCCTAACAATTTCTTCTGGTATCAAACACAGCTCGCCAATCAGGTGTATCAAGCGCTCGACCGCGAACAACGCCAAAGGGCCCTGGTGACGCGCGATATGCCGTTTTACATGGTCGATGGCCGAATCGATCGCCGACACATTCTTCCCGACACGCGTTTGCCGATTCCGCTGGAACCGGATGTACGTTTCAAGGGCCCGCGCGGCACATTTCCCGGCATGCCTATCCGCGACATGAATCGCGAGCAGAAGGCGCTGGCCAACCTGACGCTTGACGGCCTGCTCTCGCCTTATCGCCGCGAGTATCAGGAACAGGTGCGCCGCTGCCTCGAACGGCAAGGCGGCCTGGAAGCGTGCAGCATGGCGTTCTACCAGCAGCACGACGTGGGCAGTGACGGCGAATGGGACAACTGGCGCATCGAAGGCCCGTCGTTCGTCTGGTACTATCGCGGCTTCCCGCACGTGCATGTATGGATTCACGTGGCCGACGATCCGAACACACCGGTGACGTCGCATTTCGGATGATGCTTCAACGTGCGTCAATGTGTCGGAACTCGCAGTGAACCCGAACGTATCAGGGTTTTGAGAGGGATTCGTATCCGAGCAGTTTGCGGGTCAACTCGCCGCCCGACTCAATGATCTCATGGATCGCGGCTTCTACATCGTCGCGGGTAATCTGAATCGGGATGGCGGAGTCCGCTTCCCGATCGATCGCAAATAATAGGGATCGCCGAATCCATTCTTCGATGAAGGCGGCACTGGTTCCCTGCGAACGAGAGACCATGGCCTGCAAATCGAGTTGGCTCGAATCGCTGTCTTGCAGGAAGCACTGCAACAGACGCAGGCGACACTCCTCGTCGGGCAACGAAAAATGCACGGCCTGATTGATACGGCCCGGACGAAGGGATAAGGCTCGTTCCAGAACTTCCGGGCGATTCGTCGTCATGAGATAGATCACCGGCGCATGATGCGTGCCCGCATCCATTTCATTCAGCAAATCATGGAGCAGCATGGTGCGCTGGCTTTGGGCACGGTCGGTGGCAATGAGATCGATGTCCTCCATTACGATCAGGCTCGGAGCGAGCAGCCGAGCGAGGCGGCAGGATTCGCGAATCAGGCGCAATTGCCGCCCTGTGACGTTGACCACCGTGATCGGCTTGGCGGCGGTCATCAAATAGCGAACCGCGAGCGATTTTCCCGTTCCCGGCGGACCATACAAGAGGACCCCATGTTGCAAATTCTGCCGTGACGCTTTCAATGCCTGAGCATGCTTCAAGACACGGAGGACATTGTGTTCAAGCACTTCCAAGGTCTGAGCGGACAGAATGAGTTGCTCGCGAACGACCTCAGCCGGGGAGAGGAATTCGATCTGGTAGCCTTTTTTATGCGATTTGACCGACAGCACGTGTCCACGATAGACACTCGACTCATGCGATGTTTTGTCAAGAAACAGCATCACATTCTGCGCGATCTCCTCGGCCTTGGCCGCGATGGTCAGGGACTGACCTTGCAACAAGGCGGCAAATGCGGACTCAGGCTGGGAGGGTTCGAGGTATAAAAAGAAGACGGCGTTCTCCGCGATGCGTTGGGGAGTCGGAGTATCGACTGACAATGTTTTGTACCGCAACTGCTCGACATACGGATTTTGCCGAAAAATCCCCGCAAGTGATTGGTGCCCTGAGTTCACTGAGCTTTCGTCACCTTCGTAATATTCATCCGAATACTGCGGGGACAGAACGATTCCAAAAGGGCTTGGCATCTGCTGTTCTACTTGAAGTCTTTGTAAGGCCTGATAGATGTCGAAAAGGTCACGTTTGGGGATCGCCTTGGTCAAATCGATCAACTGATTCCAATGCCCCCCGAAGTGATGTCGCGCGTTCCGGGCAATTCCGAAGAGGTAAGAATCTACCTGTGCAACAAGCGCGTAAGAAACGCCGATCGCCATCACCGTCGCAACGACGATGCCTGTGGCCGTGGAAGCCACCAACTCCCAAATGATAATGACGGCGCCAATCAGGATGAGGAATAACCAGATCAGTCCACGCATGGGAACAACTCGGTGGGGGATGGAATTGTGACATAGAAGGCAGGCTGGTCTATTGAACATTTGGATCGACGACTATGCATTCGCGTCCAAGCCAATTTCTGGTGTGATACGGTTCGATCCTGACGCGCTTCTTAAAATGCATTCGATTCAATGTCTACTCCGCGCGGCCAGGTTTGTTGCATTTCCGAGTCGCGACCGTCAGGGAGCGGCCGACAAGATGCCGTGCGCGCGCTGTCGGCCGCTTCCTGACGGTCGCGGCTCGGAAATGTGACAAAATCACCCGTCAAAGGTATAATACGACGAACACCGCCATTGCACTCCAAGGAATTTCCGCATGTCCATTGCTAAGTTCATTGCAGCCGTTCTGGTTTCGGGTTCGATTTCGCTCAGCGCGAGGGCGGACGACTGGCCGCAGTTTCGCGGGCCGAACCGCGACGGCATCTCCCGCGAGACCGGCTGGTTGACCCAATGGCCGGCCCAGGGGCTCAAGGTTCTCTGGAAGCAACCGGTGGGGCGCGGCTACTCGAACGTGGCTATCGCCAATGGCCGCGTCTTCACGTTGGGGCTGGTGTCCAAGGATGCACTCAAGAAAACCGCCGAGGAAACGGTGACGTGCCTTGACGAAGCATCGGGCAAGGTGCTTTGGCAATTCTCCTACGCCGGCTTTCAGGACCGCAGCTTCCCCGGCTCGCGATCAACGCCGACCGTGGACGGAAAAGTCGTCTACGTTTATGGCCAACACGGCGGGCTGTTCTGCCTGGAATGCGAAACGGGCAAAGTGGTCTGGCAGAAGTCGATGGTCAAAGACCTCGGCGCCCAGAACGTGACCTACGGTTACGCCGCCTCGCCGTTGCTTGTCGATGATCTGGTAATCGTTCCCGCACGCATTCTGGGCAATAAGGTGCCGAAGGAATTATCGGTAAAGCCCGCGAGCAATGCCCTGCTGCTCGCTTTCAAGAAGCGCACCGGCGAGGAAGTTTGGCGCATGTATCACGATTCCTACCAGCTCGGCGGCGGCTACTACGCCTGCCCGACGGCATGTGTTATCAACGGCAAACCAACACTCGTCTACCACACCGGCAACGCTTGCTTCGGACTGGAGCCTACCACGGGCAAGCCGCTCTGGGAGCATGTTTTTTCCGATGACGACCTGCAAACCAAAAAAGGCCGACGCGGCATCACCGCCCAGGAGCCCGCCGTGCTCGGCAACCGCATCGTCTGCTGCATCCACCCCGACAACTCCGTCGGGTTGGGGGTCTGCCTTGAAGTGAACGGCGACCAAGTCAAAGAGGTCTGGCGCGACAAACTCCTTGACAACTACAGTTGTGATTACATCCTCTGGAAAGGCCACGTTTTCGGCATCCAGCACAACGACGCCGCAAGCCGCATTGGCCCGCTTTATTGCTTTGAAGTCGCCACAGGCAAGAAAAAATGGGAGCAGAAGGACGCCGGCGGAACGTTTACGCTGGTGGACGGGAAGTTCCTGGCCTTCACCGGCGAGCAGCTCATCCTTTCGGAAGCGTCCGTTGACGGTTACAAGGAACTCGCACGCAGCCAAAAACTCTTCTCGCCCGACGAACTGGCCTTTCGGTACAGCGACCGAATTGCTCCTGTGTTGAGCAATGGCCGAATCTACTGCCGCAGCCAAAGCGGCATTGTCGTTTGCTTGGACGTGCGAGGCAAATAAAGGAATCCTCGAGGGAGTCGTGGATTCTATTTGGAGTGCGTCGGCTGCCAGTGTGGCCACATCGCTGCGTGGCCAGTTTTGAGGGCGGTCAAGGGTGTCTCGGTGCGGTCGGCGAGATTCATCACGTAGAGTTGCCGCACGCCGTTGCGCTTCGCGCCGTAAACGATCTTTTTCCCATCCGGGGATGGCTGCGGATGGTAATGGAGCGAATCATCGGGGGACATTGTGAGCCGGGTGTTTTGGCCGTCAAATGCGGCCTGGAAGAGTTCGATGTTCTTGCCGACCTGGGCGGTGTAGAAGATCGACTTGCCATCGGCGGCCCAGACCGGCACGTCGCTGCTGCCTTGATGGAAATCGTAGACGTCGAGGAACTCGATTACACCCTTATAGCCACTGCGGTCTGCCAGTTTCTTGAGGCCAGTGCCATCGGCGCGGACGACGTGCGGATGGCAGTTGTAGTGCTCGCCGCTAAGGAACAACACCCAGTGGCCGTCGAGTGACCAGGTCGGCGCGAAGTTGAACGATCTGCCCGTCTTGAGATGCATGACGTTCGAGCCGTCGGCGTCTGCCAGGTACACCTGATAGTTCTTGTGATAGACGATGCGCTTGCCATCACGCGAGCTGTTGAATCCATACGTGAATCCCGCCGAGGCCTTGGTCAGATCGACCTTGTTGCGGCCATCGCGATCCATGCGGAATGGATGCGAGTTGCCGTTGATGAGGGCGGTGAAGCCGAGCTTGGTTGGATCACCGGGCCAAAAAAAGAGTCCGCTGTTGTAGAAACTGACGCGATCGACGACCGTCAGGTTGGTGGCTTTGCCGCTGGCAAATTCCACGAGGAAGGAATCGAGCAGCCAACCATCCTTGGTGAAGAGGAAGGTTCGCCTGGCTTCTTCACGTTTGGCGTTGTCGGGACTTTGCCAGCCGCGGGAGATGATGGCGAGCGAGCCATCGGGGGACCAGCCGGCAAACTGTGTCCAGGCGTCGGTCTCGTTGGCGAGGTCGGCGGCGATGTGACGTCGGCCGGTCCCGTCGGCGTTCACCAGCGACGCCCTCATGGTGCGGACATTCGCGTGTCGCCCGCCGGGCAGATCGGTACGCATTTCGGTGAAGCCAATCAGTCGTTCGTTGGCTGAGCCCGTGGGTTGCAATGCGAAAGCGACGACCAACATTGCGCCAGAGATTATCATGGAGATCCTCGAACGGGTTAGGGTTCCCAATGCCAAACCTGGGCTGTTGCAATTAGCTCGCTCTTCGTTTTCCTCCCTGCGAAGATCCATGAAACACTTCGTTGAAGCCGAGCGCCCGTGGCAACTTGGGAGTAAGGATTAGCCGGACTGCGCCTTTTATTGCCAGGCAAGAGAAACTATATTCCACGCGGCCTGATTTGGCACAAAGTCGGGACGGCTCTCCAGGGCCGTCCCTGCTCAGCCCGTACAACTTAATGACGGCCCTGGAGAGCCGTCCTACAAAATGTCATTCCTGGCCGCTCGAGGTATATACTCAATCGTAGGTAAATTGGAGCAATCGGGGGGGCAGTCGATGGATACGAGGGAATTTCGCGGTCCAGTGTCCAGGCGGTCCTTCCTCACGATGGATCGGCGCGGAAGATTAGCGTAATGCCGAAGCCCGTCTCAACAGACAGGTCGTTTCCCTGTACACACTCACCTTAACTCGGATCAGTCCAGACCTGGCCGGCCATTTCGAACATCCAAGTTGTTGATCGGGCGGCCTGTAGAACGGGCGGGTTGGCGTGTTTGCGCGGGCAGATTAGCCGTGGGCTGCGGTTCGACGTCGGTCACCGGCTGTTGCTGGGAGGACGTCGAAGCAGGGCGTGTCGCATTCTGGGGCAGGTTGGTGATTGCGGGGGGGCTCGGTTCGATGCTGGCGCGAGACGCAAAAGCATGGGCGAAAATATCTGATACGTTGCTGCCGTTGGGCCGCGTCGGTGGCGCCAAGGGAACGTTGGCGACATTCGCCGCCTCGGTGTTTGCGGGCGGGGGCGAGCCGACATCTTGAAAACTCATCAGAACGGCGCGAGCGCTCGCCGCAACTTCGTCCGGAGGCATCTGGGCCAACTGTGCGTAGTATACCTTGGGATTAGTGCTTGGAATCGGGTTCGCCTTCAGCAGCAACATCTCGCCTTTTCGTGGTTCCTTGTGAATCGCTGGGCAACGAGCGAGTGCCTCGGCGGCGGCGGCGCGAACCCGATCTGACAACTCGACAGGATTTGGATCGGTTTTCTTCTTCCCCAGAACGCAATTTTTCAGTGCGTCAATGATTTCATTGTTGCAGCAACAGCCATTGCGTAACGCCAAAGCGGCCTCGAATCGCACGCATTCGTTGCGATCCTTCCGTAGTGCGTTCTTCAAGACATCGATGGCTTCGGGCCAGCGGTTGCAATCGACGGTGCCGAGAAGGCGAACCGCAGCACGCCGCTCTTTCGCTTCGGCTTCGTCGGCGGCAATGCGTGCCGCCAGGCCTCCGGGTTCGTCGGCGGCCTTATTTTTTATATCCTCCGCGATGGAATTCTTTAAGCATTGCCCCCCCAACAACCCACCCGACATAGATGAGATCGGACCACCGGCGGCCATGAGCAATCGACCGAGAGGCGAATTACAAAGGTGTGTTCTGCAACGGGCGCACTGTTCGGCATTGGGCAAGAGGAAGGTCCAGAGGTTGGCTGGCGCCGCCGGCACGGGTACAGCAGGCACTTGTGCCAAGCAGGTTGGCGCGATCGCCAAGACCGTGATAAACCCGAGGCAGAAGATTTTGACGTGCATGGAATCCATTCCTCTCTCAAAACACATCTAAAGCCAACGTTTTGGCTGGCGGTTAGCTGATTTTGGTCGCTATATATGTCTGTAATATCGGTAATGTTTGAACCCGTGATGAGTGAGTTTGACGATTATTCCGATTTTGCCGATTGCCCTGATCGTGACAAGACTGCCGTTGTCGATCTGGAGGACTGTTCCGATTTGGCAAAGTTTGCCGGTTTTTCTGCCGATATGGATTGATAGGGAATAATGCGCAGCGTTTTCGGTTTCCGAGAGGGATAGGGTAATGAGGCGATATTTGGGCGAGATGCTGATACCGCTCACAACGGCGCTGGCCTGTTTCCTGGCGACTGCTGGCATTTTGCAGGCGCAATTGGAACCTGATCGGCCGATGGATAGCCAATCAAATCGCGATGTGGGGATGCAGATGCGGCGGCAATCAGGAAGAGAGACGCCGCCCAACCTGCCGGTGGTGGTGCAGGTGACCCCGACCAACAAAACGGGCGAACCGACCCCGCCTGCACTGCTTGATTTGTCAATTTTAGATCCACAGGTCAAGCAAGCATCCGGGTGCTGCAGTATACCGCCACGCAATGATCTCTTGAACTACCCCCGGAACGGTGGGCAATGCACGCCAGGGCAGACCTGCGAACCGATTGAGGCCAGCACGGCCTGTGGCCGAATTCTGGCCGGCTTCTACAACGGCCTCTGTTGTCCCGATCCGTGCTATGAACCTACCTGGATTATCGGTGCCAATGCTGCATTTTTTCAAGATGGTCCACGTCCCGTAACGCAGACGCGGATTCGCTGGGATCACGTTTACCGTCATGGCTTTCCGGACAGCGCCGAGTTTTTCTGGGGGAAAATTGGCAGCAGGGGGCCGAGCAATCCACCGACCTGGGTGAATTACGGGGCCCTGAGCGTCTATCAAGAGATCGCCGCCAAAGGGGCCAGCGTTTTTTCTGAGATGCCATACTACTCGATGGAGTCGAACAACAACCCGGGAAGCGCCGGCTTCGGCGATATTAATGTCGGCACAAAATCAGTGATTCTCGATCGGGAATTGCTAATTCTGACAACGCAGCTTCGCACGTTCATACCCGTAGGGAATTTCACCACGGGGCTCGGCACAGGGCACATATCGCTGGAGCCATCGCTGTTGGCGGCATTAAAGTTATCGCACAACACCTATTTGCAGGCCCAAATTGCCGATTGGATTCCGCTCGGCGGCACGCCTGGTTTTGCGGGTGCGGTCATCCATTATCATGTCAGCGTGAATCAGACCCTTTGGCAACACAGAACCTTTCTCAGCCTCGTGGGCACCGTTGAGCTGAATGGCTACTCCTTTCGCGGCGAATTCACCAACGATGCCTCGACGTTGGTGGGTCTGAATGGCAGTAATTACATGAACGCGGGCTCGGGCCTACGGTTGCAAATCTCCGACAAGATTGATTTCGGTTTTAGCACGACGTTCGGTTTTGGTAACGGATCCGGACCGGAACGGATCTATCGCACCGAGTTACGAATCCGGAAATGAACTAAGTAAGCCGATAGATGATTAGGCCGACAATGGCTAAGCACACCAAGAACAAGGCACTCGACAACAAGCGATAATAGCCCGCCCAGGTTTGACATCGAGCGTCCTCGGCCAAGGCAGCTTCAGTCCAACTAACGCTGCTCTGTTCTTTCACGAGTTTTTGAAAAACGCCCGCCAAAAAAGCCTGGCTTCCCTTGTTTCCAGTGGCTGCCATGTAGCAACCTGAGAAGCGGAAGAGCGGTTCGTTTTTCGGCGCGATCGCTTGCTGGACGATGGCATCCAGTGAATCGGCCCGTTGGTTCATCTCATCAAGCAAGAGCACAAGCTGGGCGTTGCCAGCAGCGAATTGCTTGGAGTTCTTTTCGGTTTGAGTTTCAACCTTGAAGAGCCGAGATACGCTGTCCTGCAGATAGGTTGTGCATACCCACGATAATACACGGCGAATCTGCTCCAAGGTTTCTTCGCGTGAAAGGCGTGAGGACATCGGATAGTTCGCCCCACAACGATTGTACAGATCCTTGGGCGACTGCCGTTGCATGAACTCCGTGAAGCCCGGCAATTGCTCCATGTCCACAAGCAGGGTAACGAGCGGGCAATCGAGCTTGAGTTCCTGCCGCACGACGCTCAAGTCTTCTTGGACTGCTTGAGCAGTGAATTGAGCTTCCCCCAAGGTGTCGGTCCCCCCGAGAGGGATCAGCAGAAGAATACCATTCGCTCCGCAAAAGGGTTGTCGATCACGTGCGATCAATCGGCACAGATGAGCCAGCCTGGCCTTGCATCGATCGATTTCCGTCAGATTTGAAACGAAATCCTCCCCAAGCGGCTTCATGATGGCGGCGCGGCGCAAGAAGCGTTTGCGGATTGGTGTGGCGTTTTGCATGGATGCGTGGAGAGCGAGAACAACATCCTGTTGCTTGACTCCAGGGTGTAAAGTCATCACGCCAAGTGCTTCGCCGACATCTGTATCTTGCGCGACGGGACTGTCCACCAGTTCTTCCACGGACAATATCTGCGCCAGCCTGGCAAGAACTGAGGCGCCGCGGCAGGTTACATAGACTGGATCATTGGCCCCGGCAAAGAAGACACTTATCGGTGCATCCGGATCCGCAGGCAGTCGCCGAAACACAGGCTTTACGTCCAACGCTTCGAATAGGTGATCTTGTGCAGAAAGCGTCTGTCCCACCACGAGAAAGAGCGGCACTCGCGGAAGATGAATCCCCTCGCGCCCAAGGCCTTGCGTCGCTTCTTGCCATGCGGTGTCAATGTCTGGAAACATGGAATCATCCAATTCGGCAAACCACTGCCGATAGAACCAATAAAGCACGATACCTAAGAAAACGACCAATTGCCCGAGGATCGGCAAGAAAAAATGCCGAAGCCACGCCGTCTGAAATGGGGTGCGCTGCACGATGGGTGCGATTTCCGCAACGTCGTTTATTATAAAAAGCAACCCGAAAAAAAGCAGGTCGAGCACGATCCAGATAATCCACCGCACGACGGGTGTAAGCAAGCGGTTGGGCTTAAAGGGGACGAGCGACGCAACGGTCCATTTCCAGATCGACGAGAGAATACTCAACAACATAATGCGTGTCCTGTGTATCGCTTTGCCGCGATCCGGTGGAGCGTGCGTGTCTCAAGAATCGGCGTTCCCATCCCGAAAAGGGCAGAATAATCCATCTGACTCCCTGCCTGGCTTGCTGATTCTCGCCGTCGTGGTCTCTGCCGATCTTTCACAAATTTAGTTCAGCACCAGCACGATTAGCAGCGGAATGAGCATGAGCGCGATTACTGTGGTGACCATGACCCACTTTTGCATGTCAGCGGCACCCTTGAGTTTCGGTACATTTGGGATGACGGGCAATCCCGGCGGCACCGAGATTTCGCGTCCTTCTCCCCCCGTGATCTGCGATTCGACGCTTTCACGCCATGCGTTCAGTTCCTCCGGCCTGTCAATCATTTCGCCGCGGAAACCTAGCATTGCGCACAGGTAATATACCTCCAGCGCGTCGCGCGTCGGGCGATCATGCGCACGCTGGGCCTGCGTCCAGAATTCAGACGCTCGCTCGTTCATACCGTAAAGGGTTGTCTCCATCTTGCTGTCGTTCCACTTGTTTTGCCAGGTCGAATCGCTGATGAATATTTCATCAAGCCAACACGCCAAGGCGTAGCGAAGACCCAGGAACCAGCCTCGCGTGGAACTGACCGCAATATCAGAGGAACGCGTATCTCCGATCACATCTTGCCTTAGCCCTTCAGGAACTGGCGCTTGCAGTAAAGTAAACAGCTTTTTCTGACCGTCCAAAAAATCGAGTGCGTCTGCGTCGGTGGCGAGCATCTCTTTGCTCTCAATCGATTTTCGGAAAACCGGAAAAACCAGATCGGCGATTTCCTTGCGCATGTTCCACCAAATGCAGGGTTAACAACCAGGTCATCATTGAAAAAAGCTGCGTCAAAATCCGGATTCGTGCCCAATTTATCCAGGCGGGTTATTGAAACAGCTTCGTAGTCTCTATCGTTCTTGTCGAATTGCGTCACTTACGATCGGTTCATGCCACACTTTTCTGCGCCCCGTAGCGGAAGAGCTTAGGAGGTATTCCAATAAATCTCTGCGTCTACGAATTCGTCGCCTGGTGAGAAACGAGGAATAGGGTAAATGAAATCGACGCAGCGGTGCGAGCCCCCTGCAACTTTAGGTCCAAGGATCGCTTTCCTTGAATGTCCCCCAGTGGGCCAAGCACCAAACTGTTTTGATTGACACGGATCCCTAACGTCAAGGATCGTTGCACCTCGGCCCATTCATTTTTCTTGGCCTCGCGATTAACCTGGAAATACGTCAATCCCACTGACACTGGCAAGACTCGCGGCGGTTGGGGTACATGTGCGAACTCCAGGCCCGAGAGGCCTTGGTCGAAAATCCTATCTACTCGGTCCCCGCTGCCGATCTTGATGTCGAACTGGCCAGCCTTGGTCAAGAGGCGAACAACCTCAGCCTGCGGCAGGGAACTTTGCACGCCAACGAACATTTGCCAGGCAGGCTCGAGCCATTTGGCCTCCATGGCAACCTGCATACGCAGGCCTTCGCCAACAAAGGAACGCTCCTCGTATGAGGCGATAACTACATCCATCTCATCGAGTTGTCGCTTGACTCGAAAAAAACAGGTCGCCAAATCGTCATGATCGTAATCGGGCAGATTCGGCACGCGCCGGTCGCCAGTGAAAATCGACAGATGACCGACAAGTCGACACAATTCCAAGTATGCCGACAGAGGGTGAATTCCTTCGGCAAACGCGATCGGTTTTAGGACGGTTGACGCCTCATTCAGCACAGCGAGCCGACCGAGGATAACATTGTCTCCAGGATTATTCGTCTCAAAGGTAATGCCGCGCGTGATCACCTTGTCGGCGAGATTCCCCAATCGGCTGTTCACGCGATGAAACAGCATCTGAAAAATATCCACGACCAACGGCTTCCATGCATCGCACGCCAAGAGGGGTGGGATGTAATTTCCATCAAGCTGTGGTGCGCCATTGGCGGCCGGGTTTTTCTCGAATCGGGCGATTGGCAACACATCAAAACCAGAGGCATTCTGCGTATCGGTCAGGAGTTTGAGGTTCAGGATGCGAAACGATAGAGTTTGCTGGTCTTCGCCCGTGTTTTCATCCGGCACCTCGATTTCCTCGACGAGATAGCGCGTTTCCTGCGGCGAGGCCCCGGCTAGATTAGTTGTGGTTGAATTCGACCTTGTCATCGCCGTATTGGGACGGCGGGGGTCAAGCTTGGCGACCGCCAAGAACACGGTGACTTGTTCGCGGCCCATCAGAATCTCATTGAGGTCAAGGATCGGCAGTCGACCCTCCGAACGAACCTCCACGATGGTGCCTTCACGCAATCTTGCTTGCAGCTGGCGGATCACCAGTTGGCCTCGCGCGAGGGCGTCAGAGTCCAATTCCAGTTTCCGCAATCCCCAGTTGTGGTTAATATTCCATTGATGATTGAGTCGGGTCCGCTCGTTGTGGAACTGCTCTTCCTGTTGCATGTGGTGTGGCCACATCAACATGCCGTCTTGCCAGTGGATCGAACGAACTGTCATGGAAGGGAGCCGCTCGCTTAGGGTTAGGCAGTATTTTAAGAAATAATACGGAGAGCCAGGCGATAGAACAACCTGATTTTCATCGAACTGTTTTGTTGCGATTGTCGAATACAAGAGAGTGTCCGGCGCCGGGTTCAAGCGTTCTACGGCACGCAACGGCCTCATTGCCCCGGATTGATTAGGGCCTGATCGGAGACGACGAAAACCGCTTCATCCGCGATTTGCGGATAAGGCTTCGCGCGCGACCACATGTTCCAGCCGAGCCGGGAATTTGGCCCGGTGGCAGCGGTCGGGACTTCCTCCTTCTTCAAAAGAAGCTGGAATTCGAAGTCAAATTCAGCCCCGAGATAGAATTGCACCAGTTGGGCCAAGAGGAAAATTCGCTTGCGTCGTATCTGCGGTGTTCGGTCTGGCAGGAAATCCAGGAACGTTTCATAACTCAGCGGTCCCAGGCGGATGCGAATCTTGCCCTGAACGTCCCAGATACGGTCGCCAATGAGAGTGTCCCTTCCCAGGCTATTGTTGCGAGCCCCAATCGATGTTTGGCTGCTCTCATTCATGTGCAGCCATTGCCCCTGGAACTGCATTACCTTGACGGGCAGGTTCAGATAGGTTTGGAGGAAAATCTCGAGCGACACCGCACAGCGAGGCCGATGTGCGAACAATCCGCCGAAGCGCAGCAGCGCTAGATCGTCGAGCCGAGCCAACTCCTTTTCTTGGATCGGGAGATCGAAGGCGGCACTGTCGTCCGTCGAAACCGAGGGATCGACATCGTGAAGCTCGCCATACGCGACGCGGAAGCGATTGCGATGTGAGCGAAACCCCAGGCCGATCAGGCTATACAGGGCGCGAGAAAACGGATCGGGGTCTCGTCCAAATGCTTCCCCGCGTTCAAACGGCAGATAGAAACAATTCTTTTCCCAGGCGCGAAAAAAAAGCGAAATGAAGCGATGGTTGAAGAGATCCAACCAGTCTTGTAGAGCCGTCTTTTCGGCTCCTTTTCCTTCGACCCAGAGTCTCTCGGTGTATGGACGGGGCATGACACCGCTCGGGCCCGTCAGGCCCATGAAGTTCACCGTCATCCATGCCGGCTGCGTCGCCGTTTCCCACACCATTTTCTGTATGGCACTCGCTGGGAATGCCAGAGACCGATGCGCGAGAAACCGGACAATTTCACGCTGTGGCGGCCCGTCTTCGCCAACCTGCACGTGATCCTTCATTTTCAAGAGCGTTAACAAGCGAATTGCTTGAAAGAAATCGAGGGCGCAGATTCCCTCAGTCGCTTGAAGCCGATACTCCAGCGAATTAGGCAGAGGTTCGGTTCCGGGCGTACGAACCGTCGGTTCTAGGGGAGCTGATCCGCTCCCGCTCGCGGTGGCCATGATTTAAAATCTCCCTCGGACTGAGAGGTCCTTGCGACCATCTTCGTGAACGAATTCACTCCCGTATAGAGCGCGAAGAAACGCTCCAGCACCGACGCAACCAGAAAAACTCCAGTGCCCGTGTATTTTTCCTCGTCGAACTCCAGATGCACTTCCATGCCGCGGCAAATACCCGCTTTGGCAGCGGAACTCTTGACGAGGTGCATGATCGGCTGAGCACTTACGGCCTTGATCCCTTCGATAATATGGTGATTGACCGCCGCCAGTTGTGTCGCCGGTCCAGAGAAATCGCACAGGCTCAACAGTTCTTGCAACGCCTTTAGGCTTACCTTTTCGTCAACCAGCGACACGCGATTCAAGCAATTTTGCCCCAGCAGGCGCCAGTAGGCGTTCCGGCCTAGAAACGCACGCAGCGGATACGTTGGCTTGTACAGCAGTGTGAACTCCCCCCGGGTGCCGCCTGGGCCGGCGCTTACGACCAAAGGATCCCCGGCATGTTGATATTCGAACGACAGGTCGCGATTCGTGCACCAGGCTCGAACATCCAGTATGCTGTTTTCGGGCCGGCTGGGATGAAACTCCGGGTCGACGATCGCCACGTAGACTTCGGTCCCCAAATCCTGTTCGACCAAAGATTCGCGGCGCACTGCGTGATAATAGGCGGGGCGCTCGTCCTTCGCGGCGAACTCACTCGCATAGAACGGTACCACGTCCCGCACCCTGCCCGACTCGGCGTCGAGTGTGCGCACCGATTCGATCGAGTAGATTTCCATCCCACGCGGTTGCCGACGCGACGGAACCACCCGATAGTCCGGCTGCAAATTGTTTTTGTCGATCGGATCGCAGCTTTGACGGAATAGGTTGACGACCGGCGCACAATTGAGCAGAATATTTGCCGTCGACAGACTACGCTCGAGGTTTTCTTGTGTTTGACTGAGAAACAGGTGCACTTCGATTTGACTACCGAATTGCTGATCGCGCAGATGTTGCCAGCCCGCGAGATCGATGAACTGATATTTCAGCGGAAAGCTCAGTAACTCCATCAACTGGCGATATCCCAGAAAAGCTTCCGGTGGAAACGGCAATAGCCCCTCGTCCAAATCCAGGCCGACCTGGAACAGCGATTCTTTCGCCGAAAAACGCAACGACCGAGACGAACCGCCGGCTTTGCCACCCCGGCCGACGGGCTGAAACGCGACCCCTAGACAACGGTTGAAGATAATCTCATATAACGCTGCCATCAGCTGGCGTTCGCCGGTCAGGTACAATCGCACCTTTTCGAGGGCGAGATCCTCGAACCGTAATCCGTCCTTGCAGGAAAAAAGCAAGCGTACGACCGCCGTCGTACCCTTCGGCGGTCTGATTCCCAAATCCAGCGCGTTCGCTTCCCAAGTGACGTTCGTCAATTCGATCGGCCAAACCGTCACGGGATAGCCCAGGCTATACTGCAGCGACTCGGCATGTTTGCCGAACACCTGGCTCCTCAGCGGCGTTCCCTTTTCCAGCCGCCAGCCTTGACGCAGATCGATGTCGCTCGGAACCTTGCTCACCCGAGCGATGGACATCGATGGAATAATCAAACTGAGGTGCGGATAGAGAATCTGCAGCATGCTCCCCGTCAGCTTCGGAAAGTCGCTGTCGAGCTTGTGCCGAATCCGACCCGACAATAGCGTGAACCCCTCGATCATCCGTTCCAGGTGCGGATCGGCATGGGCGCCCGGTTCGGGGACCAAGTGCTTCGCGTTCGCGGGATAGTGTTCCGCAAATGGCCTCGCTATCTGCTCCAGAAAAAGCAGCTCGCGCTCCAGGAAATCTTCGATTGGTTGCGGCATGGGATTATTTCACACCCAAGAATTGCCCCGACGCCAAATCCAACGTCGTATCGAATGCAAAGTCGGGCGCCCGGTCCATCGCAAGCAATCCACGCAGATGCAAGGCGATTTTCAAGGGATTTTCCTTATTGCTTTGCTTCAGGCTGACTCGAACCTCTTTCAAGCGTGGCTCGTATTTGAGAATCCTGTCTTCGAGGAGACGGCAAATGCCCTCGTTTTCGATTTCTTTGAGCCGGCCTAAGGTCGCAAGGTCGGGAACGCCGAAGCCCAGGACGCGACCAAGCCGCGGGTAGTCCTTGAGGTCGTCGCTTTCATCGGAGTGCGTGTTGAGCAGCCACTGCAGGTCGTCCTGCACAGCCTTGGCGGCTTGCTCGATGGAGTACCCCGCACACGCAACAGTCCCTCGCGACTCGGGGTCGGTCAGACGATCCAGAATTGACGGTAGTAACCCGGGCTGCGTATCCATGATGGGGATTGTAGCGGAAACGGTGCGGGGAGCAAGAATGAGGCCGGAGGCTTGGTGATATACTGCTCGCGACGGGTTTTGACACTAGCCCGAAGCTGATGAGCGACAATTATTTTTGGGTCTAACGATAAGTATCGAAATGACGCAAGTCGTCGTAGCGTGGCAATGATTTTCTCGTCCAATACGCCATCAGCTAGCGGCGCAGGGCGTATTGGACGAGAAAAGCATGCTGGGAGTTAAGGCGAGTCGGTAATTGTCGGTGACCGGAAAAATAGTTGTCGCCAATCGTGGACGCAACCGACAAAAGCACGAGCCGGAAGCGTAAGCGACGGATTTCTTCCGTCCGTCGCTTACGCTTCCGGCTCAAGGGACTTTTGTCGGTCGCGTCAATCGTGGCCCGCTTCTTTAATCGACGGCATTCTCGGCGATGTTGTATGTCATCGCCGGCTTGTCGCCCTCGGAACCATCCGCTTTCTGTTGAACGTATTCCACCTTGACGTCGGCGAAGTTCAAGGTGACGTTTTCGGTGAGCCTGTCTTCTCCCCCCGAGCCGCCGGTGCTGAGGGAGGTGATCAATACCTCCTTCATCGTGATCCGCAGGTATTCGAGCGGCTTGTCGCCTGCCTTGCGGATCGTCAGGACGGCCTGCGGATAGTGGGTGCCTTTGCAGACGGCCAGCATCATTACGACTGAGGCCACGTCGACGTGTTTGGTGAAACTGAGATCCTGAACGTTGGCCTTGCCGGCGCCGGCGCCGCCGCCGGTGTGAGCCGAGCCGCTGTTCGACATGCCCCAGCTCCAGGCGAGAACGTCAATCGCGGTTTTTGCAGCGTACACCTTGTCTCGTGTTTCGCCCTTGATGTCGCCGATCTTGATAAATTGGTCCATTGCCATGCGAAAAAACTCCTTGCCTATGCCGTCAATATAATTGTGAGCTGTCGGGCTGAGACGGAAAAACGGCCCGGGCTCAAAAGTTTATTTCGCCCCTCTGCGTGAAGGGAGGGGTGAAATTTCGTCGTTTACTTCTTCTTGGGCACCTCTGCCACTAGACGCATCGATGTGCTCAACGCTTCCAGCTGGAAGTGCGGGCGAAGATACGCCACAGCCTCGTAATAGCCAGGTTTGCCCGCCACGGCCTGGACTTCAACCGACGCGTCGGCCAGCGGCTTTTCGGCCTTGAGTTTATCGCCTGCGGTTTCCGGATTGGAGATCACGTAATTTTTGATCCACGAGTTGAGCCACTGACCGCAGTCTTTTACTTCCATGAACGAGCCGATCTTATCACGGGCCATCACCTTGAGATAGTGGGCGAAACGTGACGTGATCAACATGAAATTGAGCTTGGTGGACAGGTCGGCATTGGCAGTGGCAGCGGCGTCGAAGTAGGTTTTCGCCTTTTGGCAGGTTTGCGTTCCGAGGAAGGCGGCGAAGTCTTTGCCCTTGCAGTGCACGAGAGGCAAGAATCCAAGGTTCGACAATTCGAACTCGCGGCGATCGGTGATGGCGATTTCGGTGGGGCATTTCATGGCCATGCCGCCGTCGTCCGTGGTGAAGGTGTGAACGGGCAGGCCTTCGACTTTGCCCCCGCCCTCAACGCCACGGGTGCGGGCAAACCAGCCGTCCTTGGCGAAGGCATCGGTGCAGCGGGCGGCATAAGTCCAGGCGGCGTTCATCCACGCGTAATGGTTATGATTGGTCCCGTCCACGTCTTCTTCATACTTGAACGCGTCGATGGGCTTGAATTTTTCGCCGTAAGGCAACCGAGACAACACACGCGGCATCGCCAGGGCAATGTAACGTGAGTCGGCAGATTCTCGAAACGACTTCCACTGGGCGTAATCGGGGGTTTCAAAAATCTTGGTCAGATCGCGCGGATTAGATAATTCAGTGAAGCCATCCATGCCTAACATTTTCGGCGAAACTCCGGCCACGAATGGGGCATGGGCTGCCGCCGCCACGCCGGAGAGCTTTTCCAACATGGAAACGTCCTCGGCCGAGCGTCCAAATTCGTAGTCGCCCATCATCATACCGTAGGGTTGACCGCCAAGGGTGCCGTATTCTTCTTCGTAAATTTTCTTGAACAGTTGGCTCTGGTCGAACTCGACAGCTTTCTCGAGATCTTTGCCCAGTTCCTTCTTGGTGATGTTGAGCACGCGAATTTTCAGGGACTCGCCGGTTTCCGTTTGGCTCACAAGGTAACTCAAGCCGCGCCAGGTCGATTCCAGCTTCTGGAAATCGGCATCGTGCATGATTTCGTTTATCTGGGCCGAAAGGTTCTTGTCAATCTCGCTGATCCAAAGCTTGATGCTCGATTCAACATCCTTGGAGATTACCTGGTCCGGCTTCACGACATTGTCCAGGAATTGGGTAATCGCATCTTTCGTGCGCGCTCTGGCTATCATGTCGTCGGGGCGGGCTGCTGCAATGAGTTGATCGAGAAGCCCAGGGGCTTCGGTCGTTTCGGTGGTACCTGCTTGGCTAGCGCCGGCTGTTTCTGCCATTGTGATATCCTCGTTGAAGGGAGACGGAGTCCTATTTGGTTTTTACATTTATAGCGATGTATCGGCAAAACGTCACTCGGTCGGCGGAGATTCTTTGATGCCTAGTTGCCGGCGAATGTCATCAAGCACACCCTGCTCGCGTACAAATTCTTGAATCAGCTGACGAAATGGCATCGCGCCGAGCGTCACTGCCCAGCGCAGAAGATCCGGAATCGGACTATGCGGTTCAGTGCGGGCGAGGTCCTCTGCCAGCTGCGCTAGCTGACGGTACATCTCGGCCCGGCTCGTTCCGCCGCTCGATTTCGCCCGGTCCGGTTGCACTGATCCATCGGCGTCAGCGGAAACGGACGCGTCTTCTTCCGAAGTCTCTGTGTCGGTGCTCGGACGATTCAGGAATCTCGCGCAGTCGTTGAGAATATCCCGAATAGTACCAAGAGCGGGTGCTTGGTCGGCCATTTTTTCTACGAGGGCCTGGTTAAGCGTTGCCAACTCTTTCAGGCACTCCGCCACATCGGCCGGGGCGTCCGGATGGGCCGGCTCCGCAGCACGCATTGCCTCGCCGCTCAAAGGCTGGCCTTCTAGCCGCCCAGTGCGACAATCTTGCAGACACGCCGTTTGCGAGCCGATCTTGAGCAGCGGCAGTTTGGCGATCGTCATCGGAAACCAGGCCCCGCTTTCGGCGTCGGCCAGCCACTGCAAGAGGCCAGCTCGAACCTCGAGGTCGTCAGGTTCCTCGATGAGTGGATGGACCCGATCCCAGCAATCCGTAAGCAGTATTCTCAACAGGGTCAATCCGTCGCGCAGTCCGGCGAAACCGTTGCGTTTGGTCAGCGCTTCGACGAGCCGCACCACGGTTAATAGATCCTTAGATTTGGTACGCAGACTATCACTCGCCAATCGGACGATAGCGGACCAATCGGGGATTTTGGGGACTGGCGCCCCCGAAGGATCGTCCGGATTGGGTTCAAATTCCTTGCGGGCGTCCTCCATTTTTTTGCGCAAGTC
>SIAQ01000074.1 GCA_009697105.1 Gemmataceae bacterium
GGTAGCGAATGGTTCCGCAAAACTGGCGTCGTCCTTCGCAGTCACTTTGGCACCGACCGGGAGAACTACCTGCACCTGATCGCCGGGTCGCAGCACGATCATTACGACTTCGATTCGGGCAGCATCGTGCTCTGGGGCAAGGGCCGACTGCTCGCGGACGACTTTGGCTACATCGGCCGACATGCCGCTCAGTATCACAGCATGCTCACTTCCTCGGCCGTTGCCAATGATGCGACCATGACCATCGATACCTTCGCGCCGAGCAAGGCGCTCGATTACGTGTCCGGCAAGAAAGGCCTCTGGCAACGGCAGATCGCGTTCATGAAGGACGCTGACGTGAACGGACCGACTGGGTTCTTCATCCGCGATACCCACGACGCCGACGCCGAGGCGACCTGGAGATTCTGGTTGACGGCCAAGAAGATCACGATTCACGATCGCGGCGCCACGGTCGAAGGAGAGGACGATATCGATCTCGAGGTGTACGTTTTTGATGCGGGCAAACTCGCGCTCAAGACGGAACAGACAGTGCAAAAAGGCATGGGTCGGCGCGACGGCAAGGAAGGATTGACCGAGACTTCCCAGACAGCGATGGTCGCCACGCTGAAGGGGCGTGGCGCCATTTCCGCTCTGCTCTACCCCAGGCTCAAGACGGAGTCGGCGCCCAAGGTGACTTGGTTCGCCGACGGCGCGGGCGTGCAAATCGAAACCGCTTCGAGCCTGGATTACCTGTTCGTGAGCACTGCAAAGGCAGAAGGCACATCTTCCGATCGTCAAGCCTCCTTTCACGGGCAAGCGGCGGGCATCCAGGTGCGCGCCAAGCAGGTCACGCTTACGCTTGGCTCCGCTGGCCGGGTACAACATCGCGACAAGATTCTGGAAAGTGGTAAAGCAACGGCGCGGACTGAGCCTCGTTAAATTCTCGTACTCGTGACGGGCCAGGAAACGCACTATGGAATGTACGCCGCGGGCCAGCATGAATTGATCGTTATTTTCTCGATGGTTTTTGCCATTCGCGCGCAGGCACTGATCGAGCGTTCACTATGAACGGCCTTCCCAAATTTGAACCCTGCCACATTTCCCACGAAAAAGAAAAATTTCCACGCGGGATTTCATCGCTCTCGGCTAAACATATATGGGCAATAGGCGAATGCCGCGAAGCCGGATGTGCCGTAAATGATTGCCATGACGAACTTTAGAGGCGACGCGAGCCATGACGGTACCAGCGGAGTTTGTGGCTCAGATCACCAAGTGCCAGCGGCATTTGCATGCGTTCATCTTGTCGATGGTCTGGAACCCGGCCGAGGCGGATGACGTGTTGCAGGAAACGAATCTGGCGCTCTGGGAGAAGGTGACGGAATTTGACGCTTCCAGGCCGTTCCTGCCCTGGGCGATGCGGTTCGCACAATTCCAGGCGATGGCGTGGCTCAAACGACACAAACGGCAGCGGCTCGTGTTTGATGACGATCTTGCCAAACTGCTGGCGGACGAGGCGGCGATGCATGAGCCGGCCTTTGATGTGAGACAGCATGCCCTGGCGTCGTGTTTACAGAAACTTCCGTCCGAGCAACGCAAGCTCATTGCCAGGCGCTACGAGCCGGGAGCATCGGTCAACGCGATGGCCGAGAAAGCCAAGACGACAGCCAAGGCGGTTTCGGACAAACTCCGGCGCATTCGCCATGCCTTGCTGGAGTGCATCGAAAAAACGATCTCGGAAGGGGCGTTCGCATGAGTGCCATTGATACTGATCTGGAAGCCCTGTTCAATCGGTTCGCCGACGGCATCGCTTCGGAAGCGGATGAGGAACGCCTGGGCCAGGTGTTGCGCTCCAGTGCGGAAGCGAGACAGGCTTATCGCCAATTCATGGATCTGCACTCGGCGCTGCACTGGGACTATGTCGCGGTTGCCGGTCCCCGCGCGAGTGGTGAGAGGCGAGTGGCGAGGGGTGAGTCTTTTCTCACCACTAACCACTCGCCACTCGTCACTCGCAAGGTGGCATTCTTTGCGGGAATCGCGGTGGCGACGGTGGCAGCAATCGCCATCGCTGTTTTCTGGCAAAATCATTCGCCGAATTCTCAAGAGAAGGAAATCGCCAAAGACGAGAAATCGGATTCCATCGCAGCGTTGTTGGTTGACAAGGTTGACGCGGAGTTTGGCGAGGAGCGAGGTCCGGCTGGAGTGCGTTTTGGGCCGGGTGAGTACGAGTTGCTTGGCGGCATCGTGCATTTGCGTTTCGCTCAGGGCGCCGACATGATTCTGGCCGGCCCGGCGCGGTTCCGCGTGACCGACGCGCAAAACGTCCAGCTCTTGGTGGGCAAGGCTCGCGTCATTGCTCCGTCCACGGCGAAGGGGTTCACCATCGCCACGCGGGCGGCGAATTACATCGACCTGGGAACCGAGTTCGGTCTGCGCGTCGATCCCGACGGCTCCAGCGATCTTTACGTCTTCGATGGCCAGGTCAACGTCGCCGATCCACGCTCGGGCAAAGTCTTGTCCGAAGTGTTCGAGGGGAAGTCGTCGCGCTACGTCAACGGGGTGGCCGCTATCCCGCCGCAACTTCAAGCGAGCGACTTTCCGACACCCGGCACAATCGGCCTGAAACGCTGGGAGCAATATGAACAAGAGCTGCGAAAATCCCCCGGACTGATCTCTTTCTTTCCGTTTCGCCGCGGGATCGATGCATCGGTACTTGCGAACGGGATCGGCGAGGACGTCATGTCCCACGGCAAGATTGTCGGCGCGCGGTGGGTGTCGGGACGTTGGCAGGGACACTTAGATCGTCGCCGCATTCGGATGTCACGATGCGGTAAAACTTAAGGCGCCAGCGAAGGGCACCCCATGGCCCTTCGCTGGCGCTCAGGCTCGGATTATTCGTCACGCCTTACCCCCCACAGCTTTGCCATTTTGACAGCAAAATTGGGGAATTCGGCACGGCCGTGGTAATCTCGCTAACCTGTTTGATCCGATGAAACACCTGCGAGATATTTTTGCGGGTTTGGGAGCCTTCCCATTTCCGTGCCTCGCACCCGCCGGCGGTTGAACCGCCTTGCATTTTGATTGTTCCCGTGGAACAAACAACGGAGTGTTGTCCATGAGCCGACCTTCTGATTCGAATCGTATTCGAAAGGGCCCGTTTAATAAACATCGCACGCAGCTAAACATCGAGATGCTGGAAGAGCGTTCGCTGCCCAGCTGCAATACCATCGGCGGCTACGTCTACTACGACGTGAACAACAACGGTTTGTTCGATTCGGGCGAGACACCGATCGCGAATAGCAGGCTGGAGTTGCGCAATTCGGCGAATGTCGTTGTCGGCAGCACAATCTCCAACGCTTCAGGTTACTACGAATTCGAGGACGACCATTCGTCGCCGATGGTCGACAAGACGTTGGTGAAGACGGTCAACTTCCCGTCCACGCAGACGAATTTCTCGCTGAACGGGTTGCTCGATCAGTTTGAGACGTCGCTGGGGGAATTGCAGTCGATCGAAATCAAACACGATGGCGAAATCACCAGCGAAATCCAGGTCGAGAATTTTAGCCAGGTCACCGCTTCGACGATCAGCGGCAACATCGCCGGCACGTTGAAGCTGACCGCGCCGGGCGTCCTCGATACGCTGAATATCTCCGGGTCGGCTGGCACGTTCAATGCGGCTACATTCGACGGCGTTACCGATTTTCAGGGCGCCAGCGGCACGACGTTCGGGCAGAGAACGGTGACTGGCACAAACACCATCACCCTTACCGGCGCCGCGATGGACGCCTACAAAGGCACGGGTACGGTCACTGTCACCGAAGTCAGCAACGCCGAATCCAACGCGACCGGCAACGGCAACCTCGATGTCCGCATTCGCAGCACGGGCCTCGCCAATGTCACTGTCACCTACAAGTACAAAGTCCACGATTGCCTGCAGCCGGGCAACTACACCATCCTCCAAACCGAACAGCCCGGCGGGTACTTCGACGGCAAGGAATCCAAAGACGGCACGGTTATTCCGAACACCATCGGCACGGACCAAATTGCCGTTGTTCTCGCCGATCAGAACCTCGTCAACAACAACTTCGGCGAACTCAAAACCACGCGCATTTCCGGGCACGTCTATTACGATAAAAACAACGACGACGCTCGCCAGGACAACGAAACTCTTATCAGCGGCGCCTCCATCACGCTCGTCAGCGCCAACGGCACGCAGGAAACCACGACTAATGCCGACGGTTACTACGAGTTCCTCGACCTCGTTCCCGGAACCTATACCATCAAGGCAACTCAGCCATCGACCTACATCGACGGCCAAGATCAGCCCGGCACAAAAGGCGGCACCGTAGTCAACGACGCTGCCGTCGATCAGATCCAAGACATCACCCTTGTTGCCGGCGATCATTCGCAAAACAACGACTTCGGCGAATTGAAACCGTCTAGCCTCGCCGGCCATGTATACTTCGACGCCAATAACAACGGCACCTTCGACATTGGCGAAACCCCCATCGCCAATGTCAAAGTCAAGCTCGAAGGCATCGATAATAACGGCCCAGTCAATCTCGAAACCACCACCAACGCCAACGGCGAATATAAGTTCAGCAACCTGCTGCCCAGCACTTATTCAATCACCGAAATTCAACCCGTCGGTTTTGACGACGGCAAGGATACGATCGGCACGCCGGGCGGCACTGTGGCCAACGACAACTTCTCGGACATCGATCTGCCCGCTGAATTCGACGGCGTCAACAACAACTTCGGCGAAATCAAACCCGATATGCCCGGCGGTCCGTTGCCCAAAGAAGTCGGTCCGCTCGGTAATCTGATCATCGTCAGCAAGACGCAACTAACCAACTCCGGCCGCAATGGCGAGTTTCTCCATCCAACATTGCGCGGACAGATGGCGTTCGTCGTCGGCACCTTGTTTTCGCTGACGGGTCAGCAACCGGACTACGCATCGGTGATGGCGGGAATCCAGAAACTTCAGAGCGGCGTATCCCAAGCGTCGTTTATCCAGCAGGTCTGGAACAGCGCCGCGCATCGCGCTAACCAGGCCGCCGCGATCTATGACGACGTGCTCGGCCGCGCCCCGACGGCAAGCGAACTCGCTGCCGCGATTACCGACTTGTCCACCGGCAAAACCGAGCAGGATCTCAAAGTAGCGCTTTTCACGACCGCCGAGTATGGGCAACAGCACGTGGGTCAGGCGAATCTTGCCGCCGCGCTGTACCAAGACATTCTCAATGTCACGCCCGGAACTATATCGACACAGGCGTGCGTCCAATCGATGGGCGGCGCCACGCTGCTCTCGGATGTCGTGCACGACCTGTTGGCGACGGATGCCGCTCGGTCCGACCAAATCGACGACGCCTATCGCCTGACGGTTCGCCGCGCTCCGTCGGCCTCGGAAATTGCCACCTGGTTGGGACCGATCAAGAACGGCACGATGACGCTGGACGAATTGACGCGAAAGCTCTTGGCCTCGGCGGAGTTCTACCAACTCACGTTCAACAACGTGCACTAAACATCATTTGCATTTTTCGCTTGCGGCTTAGCGCTCGGAGCATCCCGCGCGACCGCTAAAACGCAAGCGGAAATTCCAAGAACGACCTAGCATTGACGCGAAATATCTGAGCCGCGACGGATACCCACATCCGTCGCGGATTTTTGTATTTCGCTGTCGATGGAAAGCTTTTCGGATCGCATAGGCCGGGCGAAATTGATACGGTCGCGCGAATAAAATGAGTTGAAACGCAAACACTCGGCATGCGGGATTTTCTTGTCGTCCGTTGCAAATATTGAGGCTGCAAGGTCGGATCGCGTCAGTTTTCACGGAAGTATTGGACGATGAGATAGGCGACGTATGGCTGAGTTTGGCGATCTTCCGAATGGAAGCGTGATTCGCCGACTTAACTGATGGAGCAGACGAAATAGCGCACACAGGGAGGGAGGATGCTCCCACCCATGGAGGGGACTTTATGAAGCGGCTAATTATCAGTGGATTGGTTGTCACGCTGGGCTTAATGCCGGGCGGCGCCCAGGCTCAAGAAATTCAGTGGCAGGCGGCATCTCCAAAGAACGCCGTCGAATTCAACGTGCGGCCGGCGCTCCAGTCGGGCGAGTCGCCAACGACCGTCAGGCCAATCAGCCTGACCAAGCCGATCGTTGCTGCGACATCATCGGACATGTCGTCGTTTCGCGTGCTAGCGCCGACGGTGGCTCGCGGCGTATCACAGGGGGAGAAGGCACTGCCTGGTGTTCCGCGGCTTGAGATTGAGGTCCCCGAGCAAATCATACCGCGTCCGATGCCGAAGAATGGCACGTTCACGCCGCCGCCGCCGAAAGCGATGCCCAGCCCGGTCTATGGTCCGCTGGGAATCACTCAGGACAACGGCGGTATCCTGGGCGGCGGTGATTGCTGCGACGGCGATAGCTGCCGGCCACGCCGACTCGCACGCTTTGGTCCCGGCGGATTCGGCGATGACTGCGGCCCCGAACGCGGCCGATTTTGGGTCGGCGCCCAGTATCTCATGTGGTGGCAACGCTCCCAGTCCGTGCCGCCTCTCGCCAGTTCTAGTGCTGCGGGTGTGCCATCTAATGAAGCGGGTGTCCTGTTCAACGGGAAGACCGACATCCTGTTCGACAACGTCCCGAATCCAGGCCGCCCCGGCGCGCGATTTACGCTTGGCAAATGGCTCCCGCATTTCGGCAACCTGGGCATCGAGACCAACTTCTTTTTTCTCGGCAACCAGAGTGGACGCAGCACGTTTGGCGGGAATAACGGCAATCCCCAGGTCGGTAAACCGTTCTTCGATGTCCAATCGGGGACACAGGATCGCGAAGCCGTCGATATCCCCGGCCTAGCCAACGGCACACTCACCATCGATACCTACTCCCAGCTTTGGGGCATCGAGACCAACCTCCGTCGCCGATGGCGCTCCAGCCCCAACCACTGGTGCGACGTTCTCGTCGGTTATCGACACCTGAACCTCAGCGAAGGCATCGATGTTCTTGAAGACATCAGCACGCAAGCCGGCCGAATTATCGAACGCGATAGCTTCCGCACACGCAATCAATTCAACGGCATGCAGCTCGGATTCGAGGGCGAATGTCGAATCTGGAATTGCTTGTTCTTCGGTTGGAGCACCAAGATTGCGCTCGGCAATGTGCATCAGGTCATCAATATCGATGGCAGCACGCAGTTCTCCGCCGCCCCCGCAGTCACGGTGCCCGGCGGATTATACGCGCTCAATGGCACGAATATCGGCACGCATTCCGCCAACCGCATTGCCATCCTGCCTGAAGTCAACCTGAAGCTCGGCATCGACATCACCGACAATCTGCGGTTTTTCGTCGGTTACGATTTCCTCTACCTCAGCAGCGTTGTGCGCCCTGGCGAGCAGATTGATCCGCGTGTCAACCAATCCTTTCGACCCACAAATACGATAACGCAGACCGCCGGCACCGGCGACCGCGTTCCCGCCGTCCTGTTCCGCACTAGCGACTACTGGGCACAGGGCCTGAACTTCGGCCTGTGGTATCGGTACTAAACCAGTCCAAGCCCAGGGGTGAGGTACTCCGAACCCCTGGGCTGAATTGATTGCACACGTCCATCCCAGGGGTTCGGAGTACCTTACCCCTGGGCTTAAATTCGCATGCGAAAATTGTCGATGACCCGCAAGAATCGATCGACATCGATCGGCTTCGTCAGGTATTCGCAAGCGCCAGCTTTGTACAACAAGTCAATTTGATGTTTGGTCGCATCCGCACTGACGATCACGACGGGGATATCGCGGACCAGCGGGTTGGCGCGAAGCGCTGCCAGCACTTCCACGCCACGCATATCGGGTAGATGCACGTCAAGCAGTATTAGGTCTGGGATATGCTTGCGGGCCAACTCTAGGCCAACGCTGCCCTGCGCCGCTGTTATCATCTGCACGCCCGGCCGAAAGTCGAGCACGGCCTCAATGAATTGCACATTGGCGAGGTTGTCCTCGATCAAAAGTAACACGAAGTTGCTTTTGGATTCCACGACGCGTGTGCCGCTCGTGTCGGCAGGATGATCCCTAGGCGCGGGTACGCGCTGACTCACGGATAGCTCAATCGTGAAGGTTGTACCGACGCCCATCTCGGACGCGAATGTTAGCGAACCGCCCATGAACTCGACGAGATGGCGACTCAGGACCAGCCCGAGGCCGCTGCCTTCGATTGCCGTCGCTTTGTATTGCGTCAGCCGAAGTGGGAATCGTGTTCCATTGCGATGGATGCCGTTATGATTCGGAATATCGAGAATCTGATGCGACGGTTTGCCGAGCAAATCATCCGCGGAATACCCGAAGGCAGTGGCGGCAGACGGGCCGATGCACTCGATGACGCCGGCTTCATCAACGATAACCATTAATCGGGCATGGCGGTCGTGGCTCCTAATTTGTGTTTCGCTTGCGGTTTAGCGCTCAATATATCCCAAGTATGTAGGGTGTGTCAAGCGCCAGCGCAGACGCACCTGACCCTGCAAATACTGGTGCGTTTGCGCTGGCGCTTGACACACCCTACATACTTGACGCGGCCGACAAAAGTCGCTTTACGAGCCGGAAGCGTAAGCGATGGACTGGAAAAATCCGTCGATTACGCTTCCGGCTCGTACTTTTGTCGGCGGCGTCATACTTAGCGCTCAAAATATCCCATTATCAACGTACTTAGGAAATCCCGCCTCCCAATTCCTTACACAGCAGTGCGTGAAACTGCCCCAGGGATTGCACGATCACGCGCGTGTCGGTCAGCACCGGCATGAAGTTCGTGTCGCCATTCCAACGCGGCACGATATGCCAATGCAGATGTCCGGGCAACCCCGCACCCGCGGCGCGGCCCAGGTTCAGGCCGATGTTGAAACCATCCGGCTTCATCATCGCCCGCAGCACGCCGACGAGCCGAGTGATCGTTTGCTGAATCTCCAGCATTTCTTGGACAGCCAAATCCGCGAGTTCGGCTCTGTGCGCGTTCGGCGCCACCAGCAGATGCCCGTTGTTGTACGGGAAGCGATTGAGCACCACGACCGATCGCGCATTGCGCTCGGCGATCAGGTTCTCGGCATCGTGCTCGCATCCCGCTGCCAGGTTCGCGCAGATGAAACAGGGATCGCTCGCGGTCGGCGGTTTTGCATTCGCAACATACGACAACCGCCACGGAGCCCAGAGTCGATCCATTGGTTTCCCTCGTTTCTCTGATTTCCGCTTGCGGCTTAGCGCTCGCGTGAGATACTTCGAGCGCTAAGCCGCAAGCGGAAATCACTCGCGCTACGCTTTCAACATGCGCGCCAACAACTGATGGAAAAAATATCCACCCGCTTCGCGTTTGACGCTGAATCGGCCTGTGTCGTAGGAACGGCTCTTCAGACCGCGTTGCACTTCGTCGCACACGCCGATGTCTTCGAGTTGTACCTGATGCGCGACGGCGATGCTAGCCTCGTTGAACCGCTTTGCTATTTCGCCTTCGACATCCGTGAAGTAGAAATCGAAGAAGACGCGACAGCGATCCGGCCCTAGCGGGATCACCCAGTTCGTGTCCATCACGCCTTGATAGAGGTTGATCATCAGGTTCGGAAACATCCACCAGTAATAGGCATGCGTCCCCGTGCGGACTTTGTTGACGATCGGATCGTCGGACGGCTTGATTGGGCTGATCTGCACGCTGTTAGTTTCGTGGTTGACGGTGCGATACCCGGAATAGTCCAGCGCCCCGGCAAGCCCGGGATGCACAGTGTTGACGTGGTAGCCGCCGTCCTGGTAGTTATCGACGAAGACCTTCCAGTTGCAATCGAGAATGTAATCGCGCTGGCCGAAGAATTGGAGCTTGGGCAGGTCGAGAGATTCCGTCATGGCGGGAAACGGCGCCAGCCAGGCCGTGAGCGTCTGTTTCGGCGCGCCCATGTGGACGAAGACGAACGGGCCCCAGGTTTCGACGTGCATCGTCGGCAGGCCGTGGTCCTCTTTGCGAAATTCCTCGACGCCATCGAACTCCGGCGTGCCGCGCAGGCGACCGGCGAGATCATAGGTCCAACCGTGATAGCGACAACGCAGCTTGGTCGCATGGCCACACGGCTCGTTGATGACCTGTGCCGCCCGATGTCGGCAGGCGTTGTGAAACGCCCGCAGCGTGCCTTTTTCATCACGCACGACGAGGATCGGCTGCCCGGCCAACTCCACCGTTAAAAACGAGCCGGGCTTGGCGACCAACTCCGATCGCCCGACGTATTGCCAGGTGTTGCCGAAGATTTTCTCGCATTCGAGCGCATAGATCGCAGGATCGAAATACCACCCACTGGGAATGGTGCGTGCCTTCGCGAGCGGTAACGTCGGATCGAATGCGTCGAGCAATTGTGTCAGGTGCGTTGACATCGTCGATCTCCTTCTTGGTGTCTATTTTCGTCAATTTGCATTGATTCCGCAATGGCGCATTTCGCCGAATGCAGGACGCGGGTGCACGACTGCACTTGCAGACATTGATTTTCAATACGAATCACGAAAGCCCGAAAGGACAAAATCACGAAAGGAAATCGAATTGCTATGCGCAAAGAAGAATGACGCCGCCGACAAAACTGAATTTCCGAGGCTGAAGCGTAAGCGAGGCAGCCTGAATGCCTCGCCTACGCTTCAGCCTCCGATGGGAAATCGACTTTTGTCAGTGGCGTCAAGATTACCAAACAATGAACTGTATTTTTTCGTTCTTTCGTGCCTTTCGGGATTGTGAATTTGTTTTCGTTACAAGTGCTGTCGTGCACCCGCAGGACACGGCTCGTACGGATTTGATCGTGGAGAAGTCGTCGAAATGATTTCGTCCCGTCCGCTGCCATCGGACACCCCGAAGGTTACTTCGCACGGTTGGCAATGTCCGATCGTCGTAGTGTGGGCTTCAGGCCGCCCGATGTGGTCGCCATTTAACGTAGAGCGCCCAGAATCGTCGAAATGCGTCGGCCTGGAATGGCCGACCTGCGAGTCGGCGCGAGTACGAAATACGCCTGTCCCGCGTATGGGGTCGTGCCTATCATAATCCCGTGGTAATAGCGATGGAATAGGATCGGCCCCGGTCGGGCTGGGATTTTTTTAGGAGTTGACACGCAATGACGGCATTAGCAAGCAAGACCCCCGTGAAGGATCACACGCACGCCAAACCCGGGCATGACTACATTGTCACGGACATGGCATTGGCGGATTGGGGCCGCAAGGAAATCTTGATCGCCGAGCACGAGATGCCGGGCCTGATGGCGATCCGACGAAAGTATGCACCGCTGCAACCGTTGAAGGGTGCGCGCGTCGCGGGCAGCCTGCACATGACGATCCAGACGGCAGTGTTGATCGAGACGCTGCAAGCCCTCGGCGCGGACGTCCGCTGGGCGAGCTGCAACATCTATTCGACGCAGGATCACGCCGCCGCCGCCATCGCCGCCAAGGGCACGCCGGTCTTCGCGAAGAAGGGCGAGACGTTGGTGGAATACTGGGAGTATACGCACAACATTCTGAATTGGTCCGACGGCGGCACGCCGAACATGATCCTCGACGACGGCGGCGACGCTACGCTACTCTTGCACATCGGCTCGGACGCGGAATCGGACATCAGCATCGTCAAAGACACCAAAGCCGAGAGCGAAGAAGAACAGATTCTTTTCGCGTCGATCCGCCATACCTTGGCCGACAAACCGAAATACTACAGCACCATCGCCAAGAATATCGTCGGTGTATCCGAAGAAACCACGACCGGCGTCAAGCGCCTCGTTAAAATGGCCGCCGAAGGCAAGCTCCTCTTCCCCGGCATCAACGTCAACGACTGCGTCACCAAGAGCAAATTCGACAACGTCTATGGTTGCCGTGAGTCGCTCATCGACAGCATCAAACGCGCGACCGACGTCATGACCTCCGGCAAGAAGGCGGTCGTTTGCGGTTACGGCGACGTGGGCAAGGGTTGCGCCCAGGCGTTCCGCGGGGCCGGCTCGACGGTGTTCGTCACCGAGGTCGATCCGATCTGCGCGTTGCAAGCCTGCATGGAAGGTTTCCAGGTCGTCACGATGGACGACGCCTGCAAGTTCGGCGACATCTTCGTCACCACCACGGGCAACGTCGATGTCATCACCCGCCAGCACATGGACGCGATGAAGCACAACGCCATCGTGTGCAACATCGGCCATTTCGACAGCGAAATCCAGGTCGCCGCCCTGAGCGACCTCGGCTGGGATGAGATCAAGCCGCAAGTCGATCACGTTATTTGGCCGAACGGCAAACGCATCATCCTGCTCGCCAAGGGTCGGCTCGTGAACCTCGGCTGCGGGACCGGGCATCCGAGCTTCGTCATGTCGAACAGTTTCTCCAACCAGACGCTCGCGCAAATGAAACTCTGGAAAGACGGCAAGACGATGGAGAAGAAAGTCTTCCTGTTGCCCAAGGAACTCGATGAGGAAGTGGCTCGCTTGCATCTCGACCAACTCGGCGCCAAGCTGACCAAGTTGAACGACAAGCAAGCGAAGTACATCGGCGTGAAGGTCGAAGGGCCGTTCAAGCCGGAGTTGTATCGGTATTAATCCGTATGCTGTTTAGTCGCTCGCCTGTGGCGAGCGCGGAATACGGTCGCCAAACGACACTTCCCGCGCTTGCCACAGGCGAGCGGCTAAACATCGCCCCGTTTTCTCGCCACGACAATTCGTCGAGCTTTTTCACGTCCTTCTTCTTTTTCGGCGCGAGTTCTTTGCCCTTCCACCATGGCGGGCCTTCGGCTTCGATCTCGGCGTTGAGTTTTTGCAGGGTCTTCCTCATCGCTTCAAAACGTGCGGGTTCCTTGCCGACGAGATCGTTCTTTTGCTGCACGTCAGCTTTCAAATTGTACATCTCGAATTTGGAAAGAGCTGGGTTAGCGAGCAAGGTGTAGTCGCCCTGGCGCATAGCAATCTTGAACAGTTCGGGCGCGATGGCGCAACGCCAATACATCGGGCCTCTGCGCTCGATCTCCTTGCCTGAGAACGCCAGCACGAAGCTGACGGCATCGATGACGCGGTCTTTGGGCAGCGGCGCGCCGGTAATCTCGCAGAGCGTGGCAAAGATGTCGGTCCCAACGACGGGCTGATCGCTCGTCTTCCCCGCAGGCACATGCCCCGGCCAGCGGACCATGAATGGCACGCGAATGCCGCCCTCATAAACCGAGCGCTTGCGGCCACGCAGTCCACCCGTGGACCCGCGCGTCCTGCCGTTGTTGCCGTTGCCTTCCGGGCCGTTGTCGCTGGTGAAGATGATGATCGTATCCTCCGCCAGGCCCATCTCCGCCAGGGCCGCCATCAGTTTGCCGAACGCGGCGTCAGCCTGGGTGATGTTGCCATGATGCTGGGCTTTGTCGGCGTCGTTCTTGACGAGATTGGGATATTCGCTCTGGAATTTCGGATCGGTTTCGATTGGCAGGTGCGGTTCGTGGAACCAGACCGAGAGCAAGAACGGCTTCGATTTGTCGCGCTCTTTCTTCAGCCAGCCGATCGCCTCATCGACGATGATGTGCGACGAGAATCCCTTCACTTCGCCGAGCGCTTTGCCGTTGCGCACGAAGTTGTTCGGGTTCTTATGGCTCGGAGCGGCGTTGTTCTGCGTCGCCAGCCACCAGTCGTAACCGTGGTCGTTGGGTTGTGGCTGCTTGGCGTTGTTGAATAGGCCGTTGAGGTGCCATTTGCCGACGTGGCAAGTCGCATAGCCCAATCGGCGTAAGATCGTGGCGATGGTGATCTCGGAGGTGCGAAGATGCACTTCGCTGTTTTCGGGAATCCAGTTGAACACGCCATTGCGATAAGGCGTACGGCCCGTTAGTATCGCCGAGCGCGACGGCGAACAAACGGCACTGGCGGAATAGCCCTGCGTGAAGCGCAGACTTTGCGTCGCAAATTTATCAAGGTTCGGCGATTTGATGGTCGGATGCCCCTGCACGCCGAGATCGCCCCAGCCCATGTCGTCGGCCAGGACGATGACGACATTCGGCTTTTTGGCTTGCCCGAACGCTATCGTCGGGATGAGCAGTAGAGAGACGATTAACAAGGTGACAATGCGAAGCATGCGTGGCTCCTTCGATCATATAGCCCGCCATTTATGGCGGGTTGGCTTACGACCCGCCATAAATGGCGGGCTATTTACGAACAGCTTCAGAAAATCTATTACCCGCCCGCGGAAATTGCAATCTTGCGGATCCTGCGTAGAATAGTTGTATCGTCATTCATCTATCGTTGTTCGCCACACCTCTCCTGAGTTTTTAATGATCTGCGTCTCGATCAATCAAGAATCCCGTCGGCTGGCGCTTGCCGACATGGTCAACGCCAAGCATTTTTGTGATATTATGGAAGTCCGGCTCGATCGTTTCGGCAAATCGCCGGAAATCGGCGACCTCATGGCGGCCAAGGGCAAGAAGCCCGTCATTATGACATGTCGCCGGCCCGACGACGGCGGGTTCTGGGACGGGACCGAAGCGGATCGGCTCACGATCCTGCGCCAATGCATTATCAGTAAGGCAGAATATGTCGAGATCGAACTCGACGCCGCCGATGACATCCGTCCATTTCCGCCAAGCAAGCGTGTAATCTCCTACACGAACTTGAAGGAAACGCCGCCGGACATTCTCGAAATCTACGACGAGATGAAAACGAAGCGCCCGGACGTCATCAAGCTGGTAACGCTGGCGCGGACCCCGGAGGAGGCCTGGCCGCTTGTACAAATCTTGGCCAAGGCGGTCGTGCCAACCGTCGTCGTCGGCTTGGGCAAGCCAGGCGTGATGCTGTCGGTGTTGAGCCAAAAAATCGGCGCGCCGTGGGTGTATGCCGCACTCGAACGCGGTATGGAGGCGTATCCGGGGCAGCCGACCGTATCAGACCTCGACGCGATCTATCGCTTGCAAGACATCGAGAAAACGACCAAGCTCATCGGCGTGACCGGTTTTAGCGATCGCGATCAGATTACGGTGGCGGCGCTCAACGCGCTCTTTCACGCAATGGAAATGCCGTACCGCTGCCTGCCGATCGGCGTCGGAAACATGAAAATTTTCCGCAAGATCATGGAGGCGTGCAAGCTCAACGGCGCGGTTATCGCCGACGAGCATCAAGCGTCGATTCTGGATATGGACCTTGAGCTGCACGGCCTGGCGAAGGAGACGCAATCCGCGGACGTCGTCATTCGCAAGAACGAGGCCTGGCATGGCGTGCATTTAGCATGCAAGGCCTGGATGACAGCGCTGACGAGCCTGCTGGCGACGCGCTACGAAGGCGGCGAGCCGATCAAGGGACGCCTCATCATGATCGCTGGCCTGAATCCGATGGCCTTGGTCATCGCCAGGGATGTGCAACGTGCCGGAGGCAGCGCCATTCTCGCCTGTCGGGATAAGAAAGCCGGCCAAGTCGCCGCTCAGAAGATTGGCTGTCGCTACCTCGCCCTCGACGCCCTCTACAGCACCATGCACGATGTGTTGATCGTCTGCGAAAACGCCGTCGACCAACGGACGGGCAAAACCGAATTGTATCCAAGCTACCTCAAACCAGGCATGTTCGTCATGGACCTGACCGCCGGCGTGCGCCTGACCACGTTCCTCCGCGAGGCGCAAAGCCGAACTGGCGCGATCGTGCAGCCCCTGGAATTAGCGCTGGACGTGCTCGAGTTGCAGGCGAAAACGCTAATCGGTAAGGACATCCCGCGTGATTTACTGCGGGCGGCGATCCCCGAGCGTTTCCTGGAAGAGGTGTAGGCATTAACCCTAGCCCAGGGGCGAGGTACTCCGAACCCTTGGGCTAGGGTTTCCTGTCAAAGGCGATCACAGCGCCGCCGCCCGGCATGTCAGCGCTCGCTCGAAATCGCGGCGGAGGAGATGTGCAGTCGCCAGGCGGCGCCAGCTGTCGCGGTCGGCACGCAGGTGGTGCGCAGTTTCCGCATGCTGGAGTGCTGCGTCGCCGTCATTCGCCATGATTGCTTCCGCGGATCGTACTAACTCGCTGGCTCGTGTTTCTTCCACGGCGACCAAGAGCGACAGATCGGCCTTGCATCGGCGACAGGCTGCGTCCATTCCGTTTTCCGCTCGGCATACCGGGCATCGCATCGATTATTTCCCACTTGTTTAGCCGCTCGCCTTTGGCGAGCGCGGATACGTCGTTCGCGCTCGCCAAAGGCGAGCGGCTAAACGACCAATCACGCATCTTCAAGATAGAATAAGGTGTCGCTCAGTTCGTTGCACGACGCCGTGACCTTTTCCCACTGCCTGTCGGTCATGGCGTTGCGCACGCTGCCGAGCAGGCGTTCGAGTTCGACGCGGTCTTCCGGCGCGACCTTGGCCAGGAGGCGTTCGGCTTTTTCGACGAGCGCTTTCGCCAGCACCGATTCGCGCTGTCCTTCCCTTGGCGCGTCCACGAGTTCGGGCACTTCGTTGGCGACATCCAGTTCGCTTGCTTCGTTGAACGGATCGTCATCATCCGCGAAACCACCTGCGGGAACGGCTTCGCCCCACAGGCGATCAAGCCGTTCACGTGCCTGCGAGATCTCGGCATCGTCGAACCGGGCGAGCGCGTTCTCGATGGTGACATTTTTCTGCAAGCCCGTCGCTTTTTCCTTGGCCGTGACTTTGAGCATGCCGTCGAGATTCAGATCGCACTGCACGACAAGTAGGTTGCCCGCCGGCACGTTCGCCAAACCGTTGATGAGGAACTTACCGAGCCGATGGTTGAACCGCACGTCGTCGTTTTCGCCCTGGAAGATTTCGATATCGACGGCATCCTGTCCGTCGGATACCGTGCTGAACGCTTCGCTGCGCGACGCGGGCAGGGGCGTATTGCGGCGCAGGATCGGTGCGAAACGGAACGGATTTTCGATGCCGTTGCGATAGGACAGGCATTTGATGCCGAGCGAGTGCGGCGTAATGTCCACGAGCACGGCACCGACATCTTCACCATTGATAATGGCGGCCTGGATGCTCGCGCCCATGGCGACGCACAGGTCGGGATTGACTTCTTGATGGGCGGGCTGGCCGAGACGATGTTCGAGCATCTCGGAAACGAGCGGCGTCCGCGTGCTGCCGCCGACGAGTACGACTTTGTTGATTTGGTTCGGCGTCAGTTTGGCGTCTTCGAGCGCACGTTGCGCGCAGTCCATGGTCCGCTGCATGAGCGGGCGGATGAGGTCTTCATATTCGCTGCGCGTCAACTCCATCTGGAGGTGCAGGGCCTGGCCCTCCTTCTCGGCGATGAATTCTTCTTCGAGCCGAACGAAGGCGTGGAAGGAAAGCTGACGTTTGGCAGCCTCGACCGCGAGCAGGACGCGAGCACGTGAAATGGCGTTGACGCCGAGGTCGATGTTGTGCTCGGCTTGAAACTTGAGGACGACGTGCTTGAAGAGCAATTCGTCGAAGTCGTCGCCGCCGAGTTGGGTATCGCCGTGGCTGGAGAGGACTTCGATGACGCCGTCCTGAGCCTGGACGACGGAGACGTCGAACGTGCCGCCGCCCAGGTCATAGACGAGAATGCGGTGTAGTTCGGTGTTCTTGGGATCGTACGTGAGCGAGGCGGCAGTCGGTTCGTTGAGGATGCGGACGACCTCCAGCCCGGCGAGTTCGCCGGCCTCGCGCGTGGCGTTGCGCTGGTCGTCATTGAAGTACGCCGGCACGGTAATGACAGCTTTGCTGATGGCTTTGCCAAGCTGCGTCTCCGCCCGCGTTTTCAAGGCTCGCAGGATCATCGCGGAGATTTCCTGCGGGCGATACTCCTGATCGCCGAGCTTGACTTTGATGTTCTGACCCATTTTGCGTTTGATCGACTTGACGGTGCGTTCCGGCGCGACGATCCACTGATTGCGCGCCGCTTTGCCGACGAGCAGCTTGCCGTCGTCCGCGAGTCCGACGAAGGAGGGCAGGATGGGATCGCCGTCCTCTTCAAAGACGTGCGGTATGCTATCGCGGATGATGGCGACTTCGCTGTTCGTCGTGCCCAGATCGATGCCAAGAATAATGTCGGACATGATGTCGCGGTCCCTTAAAAAGGAATCACTCGTTGTATTCCGCGTGCGGCTTGGCGCTCGGAACGCTAAGGTTCCTACGCCCTTACCACGCGCACCTGAGCGTAGCGGAACAGTCGTCCCTGCCAGCGGTATCCGGGTCGCACGATTTCGAGAACCTCCGTGCCCTTGCGGCCTTCTTCGCGAACGACCTCGGCGACTTCCATGATCTCCGGGTCGAACGGCTCGCCGACGCAATCGATCGCCTCCAGGCCGAATTGCGTCATGGCGCGTTCCAGTCGCTGCAGGCTCATGCGATAGCCGACGAGCAGCGCGTTGATCGTTTGCTGCAATTTCTCCGCGCGCTCGCTCGACGCGCCGTCGACCGGGGCGGGTTCCGGCTGCGCCGACATCGGCACAACGACGCCGAGCGACTTCAACCCGGCGTGCCATCGCCGCATCGGCTCGACCTGGCGTTCGATCAATTCGCTCAATCCAAGCCAGCGTGCCCAATACGGAACCCAAATTTTCAACACCGGTGGCGGCGGTATCTTGTCCGATCCCGTCAACACAGGTGCTAGTGCCGGTGGTGGTGCAGGCTCGGGCTGAGGCTGTTGCTCGATCCGTTCCAACCCGCGTTGCGCCAACGACAGCGCATCGTGTGCGTCGATAAGCGTCTTGAGCAATGGCCGAACCGCCTCATCGACGGAATTCCGGGCCGATTCGTGGGCCTGCGACTCTTGGCGTTTGACGGCTTCAAGCGCCTGTTGCAACAACCCCAGGGCCTGCCCCGCCTGCTCCTGCTGTGCGCGCGTCGCCTTGGTTTGCAGGTTTACTTCTTGCCGAAGCGCGATGAACTGCTGCACGACGGTAGCCACATCGAGTGAAGCCGTCGCAGGCGCAGAGGGTTCGGCCTGCGTCGCGATTAGCCAGGCGCGAAAGTCCGCAAGAAGCTCGTCGACCGGATCAACCGTCACGATTTCCGGGCCGCTTGAATCAACGCTGGCAATGTCAATCGGCGCCGGGTCGTCCGACATGCGAGTTCCTCAAGAATGGCTTCAATACTTTCGTTTTTCCCGGCCTCAAACAGATGATGCTGCAAACGCGTTTCCAGATCGCGCGTCGCTTCATACGCTAGACGAATCTTAGCAAATTTATCGGGATGTTGTTCCGGCGAGAATTGCTTGACCAACTCAAGGTAGCGCCGACGAATCGTGTCGTCGTCGACGTCCGCCGACACACCCAACACGGCATAAGGATCGTTCATCGCCCAGCGTTCCTTCGCGGAATAATAGTTGCTAACTGGGAAATAATTTACGGACGGGCGAAGAAAACGAAAAGGGTGGAGATTTCGAAAAAAAGGCCAGCTTCGAATAATCCGACGTAAGCGACCGGATATAGACCGTAGCCGTCGGGATGCAACACTTCCGGGATGCTCGTCCGAGCCTCGCACGAAGTAAGTGGATTGAATTCACTAAAACCGCTTACTTCGTGCGCGGCTCTGATATGAAAACCAATGCTTCATTCACCGGCGGGAATGTACACCTTCACGCTCGGTGGACCGACGAGCAGATCGCCGATCGTTGTCAACAACGTTTGCGTGTGTGCCGCCTTGAGATGGAAATCGAGAGCGGCGAGGTTCTGCCAGCGTTCGTAGACGATGTACTCGCCGCCTGCCTTCGCATCGCGATTCATTTCATACACCAGGCAGCCCTTTTCTTTCAGCGTCTCCACACGCGCCTTGGCGAAAGCTGCTTCGAGTTTCGCGCCGGCGTCGGCCTTGACCTTGACCGACACAATCATTGTGAAGCGCTTGGTCGGATCCTTCAAGTTGGCCTTCACCTCGGTAAAGAGTGAGTTCTCCTTCTCCTGTCCCGAGACTGGCACGATGAGGACCATCGCAAGAATCAACAACGGCATGATACGTATCAGCATGGAAGCTCCTGTTTGAAATAAGACCAATGGCGAGGTACTCCGAACCTCTGGGATAGCCCAAGCGGAATCCCGGGGGTTCGGAGTACCTCACTCCATAGGCACCAACTTAAGGGAACGATGTCAGCAATACGCAATTTAACCACAGAGACACAGAGGCACAGAGAAAATGGGAGGAATAGGGAGTGAGCAATTTCACCGCCCGGCGTGCCTTCTTTGTTTTCCATTCTTCGTGTTTCCTCTGTGTCTCTGTGGGTCTCTGTGTCTCTGTGGTTAAAATTCTAACCGTGTTGCGGCTTAGCTTAAGTTGGTGCCTATGGGGGTTCGGAGTGCCTCACCCTTGGGCTTACATTACCAACATGTTACTCTACCGTCGCGTCGTCGCCGCTATTTCGAGTAGCGAGGGCCTGGAGCTTCGCGTCGGCGGCGTAGGTGAGGAAGCGGACGGTCGCGTCGGCGAAGGCGAAGTTGCTGCCGCCGGAGTGATGGCTCCAGAAGTGCGATTGGCTGCAGGAGTCGTTGACGTTGCCCGATTGCAGGCCGACTTTGGTCGGCGGGCAGGTGAGCTTGGTGGTGAAAGGCGTACTGCGGGCGCCGAGTACAACATCGCCCGTGCCGTTGCCATCGTAACCCGCGCCGGCGTACCACATACCATATCCCATGTCTTTGGAAGGTGGGCGTTCGCCGACCATGAGTGTGTTGCTGGAGCCGTCCGTGATGCTGTTCATCGTGACGCGGGCGCCAACGACAAGGATGCCGTCAGCCGCCGTGTCATCGGAACCATGCACGCCGAGGTAGCTCGTGAAACCGGCGTCGGCGGCATTGCCTGTGCCGAGCATCACGCTCATCGTCATTGCTCGGCCTTCGGACGAGCATCGGAAGATCGCGGGCGATTCCGACAACCCCACATGCGGCGGCTGCCCGCCCCACGCCGGCAGCCAGAAATTGCCCCAAGGCGAATTGACGCGCGTGTACTCTTTAGTAATCTCTGTCGCCATCGGATTATCGTCAACGAACGGCAAAATCCGTCCCATCCAACTCAGGTACCACGAATCGGACGTGTCCAAACTCAACGCTGGCGGAAACTGCTTGTTGGCGTCGTGGTAGCTGTGCAATGCCGTCGCGATTTGCTTCATCTTGTTCGTGCATTCCGTCTGGACCGCGGCATTGCGAACCCTCTGCACGGCCGGCACGAGAATCGCAATGAGGATTCCGATGATGGCCATTACCACGAGGATTTCCACAAGCGTAACCGCCGTTCGGTGACGAAGGCTTGCCATATTATCTCCGGGCTAATCGTTTTCTGGTTCAGGCCTTGCCCAGCGCGATTACCATCGACGATCGCGCCGATTTGATTCGACAGGTGGGGCCAGGCTTTCCAGCCTGGCCAGGCTGTGGAACGTCTGGCCCCACGGACCTGTCAACTCTGTCTTTTCGCACCACTAGGCATCCTACGCAGGAATAAAGGCCCAGACGATACCATTAAGACTTACCGCGCCCGTTTTGTCAAGCGCATCTGAGTGGCTTAGTACGATCGATCAGAGAACCTGCTCTACCTGTGAGAATTCTATGCGTCCTGCGGGAAATGTCGGATCCGTAGTCCGTAGAATTTGCCACGGATGAATTACCGAACAAACACAGAAAGGGAACTGAGGTCCATCACTCGAATTGAGCGCCTACTCCTCGTCCTATTCGTGTTACCTACATCCAAAATCGTCGCACGAAAGTACGAAAGAGAAACACAATAGGATTTTTTCGTGTTTTCGTACTTTCGTGATTCTGTATTTGTTGCGGCTTGCCCGCGCCGTGTTTCAGCCGTGTTCAATCCGTGGCCAAGTGGATTTTACGCGTTCTATTTGCCGATCAGCTTGTCAAATTCATCTTCGCTGAGGACCGGCACGCCGAGCTGTTTGGCTTTGTTCATCTTGCTGCCGGCTTTTTCGCCGGCGATGAGGTAGCTGGTGCTTTTGGAAACGCTGCCCGTGGCTTTTCCGCCCAGGCTGCGAATTAGGGCTTCGATTTCCTCGCGGCCATACTTGGACAAAGTTCCCGTGACGACGAAGGTTTTGCCGGTGAAGTCGGTACCGCCCGTTTGAGCGGGGCTAGGGCGTTGGTCTTGCGTGAGTTTTAGGCCCAGCGAGCGAAGCTCGGTGATGAGCGATTGATTGTGTTCGTCGTGAAAATAATCATGAATCGCCTGGGCCATGATCGGGCCAACGCCCTGTATCTGTGCCAGACGTTCGACGGATGCCTCCGCAAGCGCATCGACTGTGACAAACGCATTCGCAAGCACATCCGCGACGCTATCGCCGACATGCGGGATCGCGAGACCAGCGAGCAAACGGGCTAGCCCGCGTTCCTTGCTGGCGGCGAGACCATCGAGCAGATTCTGGGCCGACTTCTTGCCCATGCGTTCCAGGCCGACGACTTGCTCGAGCGTGAGTCGATAGAGATCGGCGATCGACTTCACCAGGCCGGCATCGACGAGTTGCTCGATGATCTTTTCGCCCAACCCTTCGATATCCATCGTGCTTCGGCGAGCGTAGCCTTGTAGTATCTCCTTCACCTGGGCGGTGCATTTGCGTCCGCCGATGCAGCGATAGAACGTACCGTTCTTGTCCCGTTCTACCGTACTGCTGCACGCGGGGCAGGTGGCGGGAAACGTGAACACGATCTCGCTGCCGGTGCGTGCATCGGGTTCGGAGCGAACGACATAGGGGATAATCTCGCCCGCCTTCTCGATGACCACCGTATCACCGACGCGGATGTCTTTCGATGCGATGAAGTCGGCGTTATGCAAACTGGCGCGACTCACAGTCGTGCCGGCCAAGTGTACCGGCTCAAGATTGGCGACCGGCGTCAGCGTGCCGAATTTGCCGACCTGAATGTCGATCGACACTAACTTCGTAATCCCCTGTTCGGCGGCGAACTTGTACGCGATAACCCAGCGTGGCGACCTGGCGGTGGTGCCAAGTTTCTTCCGCTGCGCGAAGTCGTTGACCTTGATGACCATGCCGTCGGTTTCGTAGTTGAGGTCGTGGCGTTTCGTCGCCCAGCTGTTGCAATAGTCGATGACGCCGGCAATGCTGTCAAACGACGCGATGTGCGGGTTGACAGGAAAGCCGAAGCGTTTGAGTAATTCGAGCGATTCGAGATGCGTGTTGACGGCGACGCCTTCGCATGGCCCGAGCGCGTAGGCGAAAAAGCGCAGGCGTCGGCGTCGGCATTCCTTCGGGTCGAGCAGCTTCAAGGTGCCCGCCGAGAGGTTGCGCGGGTTGGCCGCCGGCTCCAGGCCCCTGGCGACGCGATCGCGGTTGTACTGGGCGAAGTCGGCCCGCGTCATGTAGACTTCTCCGCGCGTCTCGAACAACCGCGGCGATTCCGGAAGCTTCAACGGCACGTCGTTGATGGTGCGAATGTTGTGGGTCACGTCGTCGCCTTGCTCGCCGTCGCCGCGGGTCGTGCCGACGGTTAACGCTCCATCGAGGTAGGTGATCGACATCGCGACGCCGTCGATCTTGAGTTCGACGACGTAGATCGGCGCCTCATCCTTGAGCAGCTTGGCGACGCGCTGATCGAATTCACGCAGATCGTCGGCATTGTAGCTGTTGTCGATCGACAACATCGGCTCGCGATGCTTGACGGTGACGAAACCATCGATCGGCTGCCCGCCGACTCGCTGCGTCGGGCTATCGGGCGACTGCAGCTCGGGATGCTCGGCCTCAAGGCGTTTGAGTTCGTCGAGTAGCCGATCGTACACGCGATCGGAGATTTCCGGCCTGGCATCGACGTAGTAGAGGTAGTTGTGATGCGTCAATTGCTGGCGCAGTTCATTTATGCGTTTTTGCGGTGTAGGCATGGCGACCTCGGGAAAAGTTCCGGTTGGCTATTGGTTATTTCTTTCGCGAAGTAACTCGGCCCGGTTTGCGATGCGCGAGCGGCTAAACTAATTCTTCGTCACCACCTCGTCCAAATTCAGAATGACACTCGCAATGATCGTATATGCCGCAAGCTCCGGCGCGGCCAATGTCTCATCGCGCGGTGAGTCGCCCACGCGCAGCAGCGCCTCGGCGGCTTTCAGATTGCCACGATAGATTTGCAACTGCTTGTCGAGGGCACGCTGCAAGATGCCGATTTCGCGGTCAGAGGGCGTGCGTGCCGTCGCCGTTCGCCAGGCGAACGCCAAACGCGTTTCCGGTGTCTTTTCTTTTTGCATCATCCGTTCGGCGAATTTGCGCGACGCTTCCACGTAGGTCGGGTCGTTCATCAGCACCAGTGCTTGCAACGGCGTGTTCGTGCGCGAGCGGCGCACCGTGCAAATTTCGCGATCCGGCGCGTCGAATGTCATCAGTTGCGGCGGCGGACTGGTGCGCTTCCAGAACGTGTACATCGTGCGGCGATAGAGGTCCTTGCCTTTGCTTTGAACGAAGAATTGCGCCGACCAGTTCTTACTGTCCTGCCGCGACGCCAATTCCTGCCACAATCCCGCGGGTTGATACGGGCTGACGCTCGCGCCGCCGATTTCGCGATTGAGCAATCCGCTGATCGCCAACGCCTGATCGCGAATAAACTCGGCTTGCAAGCGGAAGCGTGGCCCGCGCGCTAATAGACGGTTTTCCGTATCCCGCGCGAGGTGCTCCTTCGTCACGACCGATGCTTGCCGATAGGTCGCCGAGGTGACGATGGTGCGAACCAAATCGCGCACGCTCCACGGTCGTTTCGGCAACACTCCACCGGGTGTAGGCGTTGCAAACTCGACGGCGAGCCAATCCAACAATTCGGCATGGCTGGCCTGTTCACCCTGCGAGCCAAAGTCCTCGACGGTCTTGACCAGACCGGTGCCGAGGAACAGCTGCCAATAGCGATTGACGATCACGCGGCTCATCAACGGGTGCGCGGGATCGGTCAGCCAGCGCGCGAACGTCAACCGATTCGCCGGCGCGTCCTTGGCCAACGGTGGAAGAAAAGTGGGCACGCCAGCCGAAACCTTCGCGCCTTTCTTGTTGTACTCGCCGCGAAGGAGCATAAACGTATCGCGAGGCGTCGGCATGTCCTGCATGACCATCGCGCTGGCGGACCCTTGGGCTTCGAGCTTCTTCTTCTCGGCCAAAAGCTCCGCGAGTTTCTTTGGGTCCTTCTGCGTGCTCTCCAGCGGTTGAATTTGCGCGTCGAGCTTGGCGATGGCGTCACGCTGGGCCTTCGTCGGCACCTTGATGGTCGGTGCCGCGTTGCCTTTGGAACCGTCGAGGCCTTTTTCGGGAATGCCGTTGAAGAACGCATAGAGCTGATAAAACTCGCGCTGCGAAATCGGATCGTACTTGTGATCGTGGCACTGGGCACACGTCGTCGTCAAGCCGAGCCAAACCGTCGCGGTGGTGTTGACGCGATCGACGATGTAGTTGTTGAGATACTCCTCGGGACTCGCGCCGCCTTCAAAGTTGATCATGTGATTACGATTGAACCCGCTGGCGATCTTCTGCTCGACCGTCGCGTTCGGCAAGAGGTCGCCGGCGAGTTGCTCGACTGTGAACCGATCGAACGGCAAATCGTTGTTGAACGCATCGATCACCCACTCGCGCCAGCGCGTCATATCACGCCCGGCGTCGATGTGGTAGCCATGCGTGTCCGCGAAGCGTGCGGCGTCCAGCCAATCCACTGCCATGCGCTCGCCATAATGCGGCGAGCTGAGATAGCGCTCGACGACGCGCTCATACGCTCCCGGCAGCTTGTCGTTCAGGAACGTGTCGATCTCCGTTACCGTGGGGGGCAGACCGGTGAGGTCGAGAGCGAGTCGGCGGATGAGCGTCGTGCGGTCCGCTTCGGGCGATGGTTTCAGGCCTTCTTTTTCGAGCCGCGCGAGAATGAAGCGGTCGATGCCGTTGCGCGCCCACGTGCTGTCTTTGACCTCCGGCAGCGACGCCCGAACGGGAGCCACGAACGCCCAATGCTTGGCGTAGTTGGCGTCTTGTTCGATCCAGCGTTTGACCAGATCGACCTGGGCAGGCGTCAGCTTCTTGTTCGTCTTTGGTGGCGGCATGCGCTCGGCGTTGTCGGTGGAGATAAGCCGACGGAGCAGCTCGCTATCGCTCGATTTGCCTGGCACGATCGCATGCCCGCCGCTGCGAAGTTTCGTAAGTGCCCCGTCGCGCGTGTCCAGGCGAAGCTTGGCCTTGCGCTGGGATTCATCGGGTCCGTGGCAAGTGAAGCAGTTGTCGGAAAGGATGGGCCGAATGTCGCGATTGAAATCGATGGCAGGCCCCGCGGCGACCTTCTTCTCGCCAGCGCTGGAATTGCGAAGGAGTCCGGAGGTCAAGAGTGCGCCGAGCAGAATAGTGGTTGCGATGATTCGAGCCATGATCGCCTCGGAGTTATTTGCAGGTATCGGTGGGACGATACGACTATTTTCCGAAGTTTCATGGCGTTTGCGTAGCGGAATTTCAAAAACAATTGCGGAGGATTTTGACGTAAGCCCAGAGGTGAGGTACTCCGAACCTCTGGGATCAGCGAAGCCTTATCCCAAGGATTCGGAGTACCTCACCCTTGGGCTTGCACTTTGCTAATCCATTACATGCTTGTTGATCCGCGGATACTCGATGAAGAGCTTGCTGATGTTGGCCGCGATTCGGAGCAAAAACACGCCGCGGAATTGGCCAGGGTTCGCTGTGCCCGCATCGATGGGCCCGCTGGTACCGGGATACTGCGTACGAAAGTCTTTGGTGTAGATTTTGCGATCGACGTCTTTACTGTTCACGTCATACAAATCGACGACGATGTCGGTATTGCCACGAAACATCGCGGGATAGGTGTTTTTCTCGTACAGCGTCATCTCGCCAATCGACATTTCCAGCACGTAGTCGGCTTTGAATTGTTTGCCAAGTTCAACTTTGTTTACATGACCGGTCGCCAGTTGCTTGTGGAAAGCACCGCGAATCTCGGAGGCTGGCACGATCTTCAGTTTGTGCTTGTTGTCCTGCGCATTTCTGCGAAGTGTCTGTGCAACGAGGTCTGCGAGTTCGATGTCGGCGCCGGCCAACTCCTGTTTCAACGGCGGTCTCTCGAAATGGCACAGCACGGCAACTGTAACTTCTTTTTCCCCAACAAACAGATACTCCTTCTCGCCCTTGAATATCTTGTGCTCCGGTTGAATGGTGTCCTCCGGAAACAGGAACCCGAACGTCGCCGGGTTGCAGCCGATGGAGCACCACGCCAGAAACCCGCTCAGGACCAGCATCCATCGCCAACGATAGCGTGAACCGACCCATAGCGTGTGTTTACTTTTCATGAGCACTCCTCCGTGAGAGCGAATCCGCATCAAACGCGGTCAGAAGAACCATTCGAGTATCAACACGATGGTCCAACGGCCGAACAGCATTACCAAAAAAACCATCGCCAGCCGAAAGACGACCATCTCAAGCTGGCGGACAATCACAATCCGTCCGAGAAACGCGCTCGCCAGCGCCCACGGCACAAACAGCAGTCCAAAGCCCGCCAGTGCCGTGCCCGCGAAGTTCGCCTTCATCGAGTTCCAAACATCCGCGTGCATCAGCAACGAGAAGCTCGTCGTCATGCCGCACGAGGGGCACGGGATCTTCGTCAGCATCTTGAAGTTACACTCGGGCAACCCTAGCTGCTGATGCGTGCCCATACGCAACGGTCCGCCGTCCGTGTAGGGATTCAAATACACCGCGATGGACAACACGATTACCCACGGCACGGTAAGCCCAAAGAGCAACAATCGCCCCCAGCGCGGCAGCGGTTCGGGGCGATCGAATGTGTCATCTTCATCCTCGATCGTTTCTAGGTCGATGATCTCTTCCTGAGCATCGGTAATGGATTTCGGTGGAGGGTTAATAGCGGAACTCCAAATACAGTGCAAGCCCAATCTGTTAGCCGGGCGCGCAAGCGACGGGGCTACCGAGTGTGTTGGAATTCTTCGCACGGTTGGAATCGTCGCATTTTCGGACGAATCGAACCTTTTCCGAGCCGCGACCGTCAGGGAGCGGCCGACAG
>SIAQ01000075.1 GCA_009697105.1 Gemmataceae bacterium
CCATGCAGCACCTTGAGTCGATCACGTTCTTGCTGGCTCATCTCGATCCGGTCTTTCTGTTGCACGCTCATAGCTGTCCTCCTTGCCCAAGGGCGAAAGAGGACATTCCTATTGCGTTATGACCGGACATTTCTATTTTAGTTCAACATTTTGCCTCAGGCTGCATCGCCAAGAGTCGCGCGGCTCAGTAGTCGTATACATGCTCAACCACAACGCCGGTGTCCTCAAGCTTGCGGAGTGCCGACGGAAGTTCCGAAACGGGCATCGACAACGCCAGCCGGCGTTTTCCTGGGCGGGTCAGGATCGGTTGCCTTAAAATAGTGCGCCACCGTGTCGTGTCGACATCGCCGCTGGCGATAACGCTGATCATGATCGCGCCGCGATTGCCCGCTATCTCCAAAAATTGCACCTCGTGTTTCGCCAGGGCAAGCGCGTGCTTGGTAAACGCCTGATAACGCGGCACATGGACGAGCACCGAGCCATCGGCATAGGTTTCGAGCACCTGGATCTCCGGCAGGTCGATGCGTGCGGCCGGCGGAAAACGATCGAGCACGACTGCCGTCATCGGGGATTCGATGCCGTAGGAGGATTCTGACATCTGCTTGATGACCCAGCCATAAGCTGCCTTGGTGAGGAAATCGGTCGTTAGATAGTATTTGCGTTCCCAGCTGCGGATCGGGGAAGAACTCCAGAAACCGGTCTCGGTCCACAGACGTTTCAATGGTTTGATGAAATCGAACTTGTACCACGGCTCGACATCGAGGAACCGCACATACTCGCGTGCCACCTCGGCGGCGAGACGGTCCTCCGGTGTCGCCTTGCCGAAGCGTATCGCCTCGGTTACCCGGCCGACGATCGCCTCGTAGCCCCACTTCAAGCCGTACTCGGCAGTCGTGCTGCCGGCGATAATCCCAATCATGACGTGGTAGTCCGTGTTGAACTCGTAGTCGTTTTTGGTTGCATTGTGAATCGCATAGTATCCCTGCCACAGCTGACCGACATGGCCCAGATATGGGAACTCGCTCGGTTGGCGATCGACAATGAAGTCCGCATATTCATCGGGGCTGTAAACGAGATACCACTCCGGAAACGTGAGGAACGTATTATCCGGTGAACGTCGATCCTTCTCGACGGCGCGCGGTTGATAGGCGACCACTGGTGCAAATCGTTTGGCCGGCGGCACGGGCGCGAACTGCGCTTGCAGCACCAACGCCACGACCGCACACAATGCCGCGAGGATCGCCAAGGGCCTAAGTTTCATGTCTGGGTTCCTTTTCAGCGAGTCATTCTTTGACAAACGCCAGCAGCGTGTTATCCGTCGGATCATTCGCCTGTAGCAATCGGCGTCCTGTGTCGCGAAATCCGCGAGCCGTCAGGTAATCGCTCCACGCTTGGACCGAGTTGAAACACTTGAATTCCTTCGCGTTGTCCTGCCAACTCACGCCCAGTCCGCAGTTGAAGACGGTGTGCACGAGCGACACGAACAGGCTCATCTCCGGCGTGGTGCAGTCGTGATCGCGCATGATGAACATGCCGCCGGGCTTGAGCACGCGGTGAAGTGACCGCGCGAAGGCGTCGAGTTTTTCGAGTGGGCAGTGGTGCAGGCCGATGAAGCACGTGACGAGATCAAGACTCGCCGGGGCGATGCCCTTGGTGTCGAGCGGTTCGTAGTCGAGCAGATGAAAGGCACCGATCTGCGCGTATTGCCCACGTTCCATGATGTCGCCGGGGCTATTTGTCGGCGCAATGTCGTTGGTGATGAATATTGGCCCGGACACCGGCACGTGCTTGCGCAATTCGCTGATGTATCGACCTACCGAGCCGATTTCGAGATAGCCGCCGAATGACTTGCGTTCGCCCAATAGTTCGAGCGTCTGCTTCGCCATCTCGCGTTTTTGCTTCTTGAGCGCAGGCAGAGCGAGTGTGAGCAACGCCAGAAACGGCTTGATCCGCGGCAACTCCGCCTGCACGTGCTCGTAGATTTCCTTGTCCGTTGCGAATTTCAGCCGCGCCTGGTCGATGAGCCAATGGAACCGGTCTTCCGGATAGAGATGGAAGATGTTCTGCAGAAACTTGAAGAATCGATCGCGATAACCCAAATCCGCGAAGACCTGCCTGAACTCCGACCCCGCGAAGCTCGGCGCTGGCTCCGACTCGGCACGCAACGACGGCGCATAATACTTGTCCCACAGCGCGTTGCGTAGGCGGTACTGCGGATCGAGCCGACGCTTGAGCGCGAAGTATTCCTGCGCCCGTGGATAGGCGCGGTGAAACTGCTCAACGGTCGCATGCAGTTGATACGGCAGGTAGTACGTGCCACCGACGGATAGCACGGCCTCGATTAATTCGCGCGTCCAGACGCCGACGGCGTTCTTGTCGTGCTCGGCCGTGCCTTGCTTGTAGTAAAGGACAAAAGCGAATACCTCCTCCCTCGCCCATGCGAGCACGGAACCGGGGTCGGCGATGGCGTGGCGCAGCGAGATATTGATCGCGTTCACACTGTAGCGATTCAGCACCTCGCCGATCTTCGGCACGAACTCCATCAATCGGCCGACCGGCACGAAGTATTCCTGCAACACATACGTTGAGTTCCCGCGCGAAGCAGGCTCTAGTTCGGCGGCATCGTAGCCTGCTTCAAAATTACGCCAATGGACCTCCTGTTTGAAGAAGAGTAGCGGATCGAAGAGATACTCGCGCCGCCATTTGCCCGTTGGCGTTTCGGAGATCGCCCAAAAGAAATAACGTTCGAGCGGAAACGACGACCGCAGCCGCATCAGACGACTCGTTTGCGTCACCGGGTGCTCCGTCTCGTACCAAGTCTGCGCGAGCACCATCGAATAGTGTGGCGGATACAGGTCGGCGTTATGGAACACGGCGTGAGGGTCGAATCGCACGCTCTTCTGAAAATAGGCCAGGTAATCCGCGACCGGCATCTTTTGCGTGACGCATTTGACGCGCCGATTTTCGACGACATCCAGTTCCACCTCGGCGATCACGCCCAACCCGCCGTAGCCGCCGATGACGCCATAGTACAGCTCGGCATTGTGCGTCGGACTCGCATCCTGAACGCTGCCGTCGGCCAGCACAACAGTGATCGCCCGGACGGAAAGGATTACGGGGCCGAGCCCCATGTAGCGCCCGTGCGAATTGACGCTGAGCGACCCGCCAACGGTGAAATTGGAATAGGTCTGCATGATCTTGACCGACAGCCCATGAGGATCGAGAAATCGCTGAATATCGCACCAACGGATGCCCGCCTGCACACGGATACGCTTTTCCTGTGGCTGAAACTCCAGCATCTTGTTGAATGCACGCATGTCGATGTGTAGGCTGCCCGGGCTCGCGGTCTGCCCGCCCATGCTGAAATGCCCGCCGCCTACCGAGATCGGCCCAACGGTATCGGTGATGGCCTTGCGAAGTTCCTCAAGCGTCGTTGGCTTGATCTTGTTTGCCACTGCAATCGGATTGATTTGCGTCACATCATTGACGACGTTGTTCGCTGGGTCGGCGACGGTGAGGTAGTCCATCTCCTCGCGGTTTGGCACGGCGCCGTAGCAATTCTCGACGGGATCGCCAGCTCGGAGGCCGAGGTTCCAAAGTAGCCACAGGACGCCGATAATCGGCACCGCGAGAAGCAACATCCACCAGCCGGACCGCCCGCGATCGTGAAATCGCTTGAGAGCGACGGCGATCAACGTCCAGAATAACGGCGGGTAGAGCACCCAGCTGGCGAATCGCATGCCCACCGCGTCGAACACGACGTATCCCACGATGAAAACCGAAAGGATCAAGAGAGTCGCGTACCACCAATCGCCACGACCAACCCGACCACGTAGCGAAAAGAACTGATCGAAGAGGGGCATGGTATTCCTCATGGAGTTTAGCCGCGACGCGCCAGCGGAACGCGATAACGCCCGCGCTCCGCTACGCGTCGCGGCTAAACAAAGATCACTCGGTTTTCGCGCGCGGCAATCGGGTGACGAAGCCGGCGTCACAGCGGCGCAGTTCGGCGATCGTCAGCGCTCGCATGCGTTGCAGCGTCGCGCGATGTTCGGGTTGCAGTGCGAGGTTCGTAAGTTCGTGCGGATCGCGTTCGAGATCGTACAACTCCTCGATCTCATTTTCGACGAGCGTGCGGATGTATTTCGTCTTACCATCGCGCGACGCCACCCACCATGGCACACCTTCGATGAGGTCCATCTTCGCCGGATCGTCAGCGTCCTTGCCGAAACTGCGGCCTGTGTGCGTGATGAGCATAGGCTCGGTCCATTTCGCATCAGGGTTCTTGAACAATGGCGTCAAGTCGCGGCCATGCATCTTCCACGGCAGATCGAAGCCGGCAGTGCGGAAGAACGTCGGCGCGAAATCGACGCCCGACACCGGTACGGGGCAGGTCTTGCCCGTGGGAATCGTGCCGGGCATGGCGACGATCAACGGCGAGCGGATGGTGGCGTCGTACGGCCCAAGCTTGTGGCGAAAGCCGTGCTCGCCCCAGGCGTAGCCTTGATCGGACGTGAATACGATCAGCGTGTTCTCAAGTTGACCCGACGCTTCTAGAGCTTCGAGGAGTCGCGCGATGCCTTCGTCGATCGCCATGGCGCATTGGTTGTATTGACGGACGCCGGCGTTGAGCGTCATGCCTTCCTTGTCCTGATAGTCGCCCTTGCCCTTGTAGACCGGCTGCCCGTCTTTGCCCTTGGCCCAGACATCCATCTTCTGCACGTAGTCTGGCTTGCCCGTGCGCGGGCCGAAGAGATCGGCTGGCGTGTCGCATTTGAAATCGGGGTAAGCGTTTTTGTGTCTGGTAGCCGGCGTGAATGGGCCATGCGTCGCGCCGTAGCAGAGCCAAAGAAACCACGGCTTTTCCTTGTCGCGTGACGTTCCCTTGATGAAATCGACGGCCCAATCGGTGTAGTTGTCGGTCGAGTAGCCTTCGACTTCCCTGGGCTTGGCGCCGTTGAAACTGATGAGTTGCGTCTTGTAGTAGTTCGGCGAATTCGCGGGATGGGCCGGGCGATTCCAGACGGCCTGATAGTTCCAATCACGCCCGAAACCGGCGTCGGCGCCCGTGTGCCATTTGCCGATTTGGCCAGTGAAGTAACCCAGCCGACGAAAGACGCTGGGCCAATAACGGCACAGCGCGGGATCGTAGCTCGACGACGGATATTGGCCCTTGAACGTCATCGATTGCACACTGAACGGATGATGCCCGGTGAGGATTGACGCCCGCGATGGCGCACACCACGAACCGTTGTACGCGGCCTGAAAGCGCACGCCCATCCGCGCCAGCTTGTCGATGTTCGGCGTCTTGATGTCGCGATACGCTTCGGGATAGCAGCTGATCGTGCGATACGATTGATCGTCGGTGTAGATGAAGAGGATGTTCGGTTTTTTCTTGGGCGGATCGCTTTTCTGGGCATAGGCGGCCGGCGTGGACGCGAACCATACTGCGAACAAGAGGAGTGTAACGTAGCGTGACATCGTCGTCCCCTCGAATTGAGTTTAACCGTTCGCCTTTGGCGAAAGCGGAAGTGCAATTCCGCGCTCGCCAAAGGCGAACGGCTAAACGAAAGCGCTAATACTTCGCCATTTCGACTTTCTTCGTTGCCATCGGGATTTTTTGCACCTCGGCGGCGGCGCCGTTTAGCATCATCTTGAGTTCGCTGCCGATCGCGATGAACTGCCAGCCTTCGGCGATGCGCGTGTTCGCCTCCTCCGCACCATAGCAATGCACGCCAGCGGCGACGTTGTGCTTTTTGCACATCTTCAGGATGTGGTCCATCGCTTCCTTCGTCGCCTGAGCAGTCGGCGGTTTGTTGTCTTTCGACCGCATGCTCTGAGCCAAATCGTTCGGCCCAACGAAGATCGCGTCGATACCGGGAACGGCAAAGATTGCGTCGGCGTTCTCGACCGATTGGATATGCTCGCACTGAAGCACAACAAGCAACTCCTCATTGGCGTGTGCAAAATAATCGGCGGCGTTTGTGTCGAAGTTGAGCGCATGTACGCTGCCGCCGACCGACCGAGTACCATAGGGCGGATAGAGCATGGCAGACACCGCGTCCTCGGCTTCTTGTCGGCTGTTGACCATCGGCACGACGACACCCTGAGCACCGTTGTCGAGTACGCGCTTAATGTGGTCATGCCGATTGGCAGGCACGCGAGCCAGGGCGACGCAGCCGGAGTCAGCAATGGTCGCGAACATGTGCGTCGCCGTCTCCCAATCTACAAGGCTGTGCTCGATATCGATAGTCAGCCAATCGAACCCGGTGCGGGCCATGAAGCGTGCGGCTGTGATGCTGCCGAGCGACAGCCAGGTGCCAACCGAGCGCTGCCCGGCTTTCAAGGCGCGTTTGACTTTATTAGGACGCATCTCTTCTCCGTAAAAAAAATGTCACAATCTTTAGGCAATTTGATTTAATGTAGCACGACGCTCCGCGTCGTAGAATTCCACGACGCGGAGCGTCGTATTACATTGAATGGAATGCGTCAATCCTCAACAAACCACTTCTTTGGCGGGGGCAAACGGCGAATCGGCTTGGGCGTAGACGCATGCGTCCTTTTCACGCCGTCGCCAACGTAATCGGCAACGACCTCCGCGTCCTCGTCGTGGTAATGCGCGTCCTGCAATTCGTGGTCGCGCGTTGGTGCGAAATCATGGCCCGTGTCGTTTTTTTGGTCCGCCATGGTATGCCCCAATCTTACCTTGAGGGAATGTTTGCCTCCGCCCCTGTGCGGAAAAGGCTTCTGACGTGTATTATAGGATCGTAAGGCAATGAGGAAGAGGGAAATTCCGCCTGCGGCTTAGCGCTAGCGTGAAATAATCGGAGCGCTAAGCCGCAAGCATGGTACCCAGCAAATGTCCGACGCACTCGAAGAACGAAATCGGCTCGTGCAAGGCGTTCGCGCCAGGCTTGAGCCATTGCACACCCAGATCGCGCGCGTCATCATCGGCCAACGCACGCTGCTTGATCGACTAATGCTCGGCCTGCTCACTGGCGGACATATGCTCATCGAAGGCGTGCCTGGCCTGGCCAAGACGCTGGCCGTTCGCACGCTCGCACAGGGCCTGCATTTGACGTTCCGGCGCATTCAATTCACTCCCGACCTGTTGCCCGCCGACGTCGTTGGCACGCAAATCTACAATCCCCGCACCGGTGAGTTCTCCGTCAAGAAAGGCCCGGTCTTCGCCAATTTCCTGCTCGCCGACGAAATCAACCGCGCCCCGGCGAAGGTCCAAAGCGCCTTGTTGGAGGCGATGCAGGAAAAACAGGTGACCATAGGCGACCACACCTATTCCCTCGAACAACCGTTCATCGTGCTGGCCACGCAAAACCCGATTGAGCAGGAAGGAACCTATCCCCTGCCCGAAGCCCAGGTCGATCGCTTTATGCTCAAGCTGCAACTCGGTTATCCGAGCAAGGAAGAAGAACTCGCGATCCTCGACCGCATGGCCTTGATCGAACCCGACGTGAACGTCGAACCGGTGCTCTCGGCGGACGATATTTTCGCGATGCGCAAGACCATCGACACGATCTATCTCGATGACAAGGTCAAACGCTACATCGTCGATATCGTGCATGCGACGCGCAAGCCACGTGATTACGGGCTGGCGATTGATTCGCATATTCAGTACGGCGCCAGTCCGCGGGCGACGATCTTTCTCACACGCGGCGCCAAGGCGCAGGCGTTTCTCGAAGGACGCAGCTACGTCACGCCACAGGACGTGAAAACGATCGGCTACGACGTATTGCGCCACCGCGTGACGGTCACCTACGAAGCCGAGGCGGAAGAGATCACGGCGGAACATCTGTTGAAAAAAGTATTTGACCAGGTGAAGGTACCGTGACGGTGGTTTGTTATTTTCCGCTTGCGGCTTAGCGCTCGCACCAAACCTTCAAGCCCCACCATGAGCGCAGCGATTGGTGGGGGTCTACCCCCAGGAATCGCTACGCTCATGGTGGGGCTTGGATTGTTTTTTTCGAATAAGGCGCACGATGCAACAGATCCTTTTCCACATCCCGATCATCGGCATTCCGGTTTACGGTTACGGGCTGATGCTATTTTTCGCGTTCCTCGGTTGCAATTGGCTGGCCCAGCGGATGTGCCGGCGCGAGGGCATCAACCCCGCACTGATCCCGGACCTGGTGATTTGGCTGTTCGTTGTCGGCATCGCGGGTGGGCGCCTCGTTTACGTTATTGTGTCCTGGAATACCTTCCCGACCTGGCAACGGATGTTCGCGCTATGGGACGGCGGGCTTGTGTTGTACGGCGCGCTCCTCGGTGGCATCACCGGGTTTCTCACCTATTACTACTTCATCATGTACAAGCATGGCGTATCGAAATGGAAGATGCTCGACGTCATCGCCGGCTCGGTCGCGCTCGGCGTTGCTCTGGGGCGGATAGGCTGTCTGTTCACCGGTTGTTGCTATGGCAACGTGGCGTGCGACGCCAGGCCGGCGATCCATTTTCCCGTTTCCTCAGCACCTTGGAGTGACATGGTCGATCGCGGACATCAAACGCCATACGGCTTTTTGCTGAGAGAAGGTTCACTTATCGTTGCGGTCGTCGAACCCGGCACCAATGCGGAAAACGCCGGCCTGCAGTCGGGCGATGAGCTCGTGTCCGTCAACGGCAAACCGATTCTCCTTCATCAACAAATCGCCGAGGAGGCCGCCAAGCAAATAGCCCTCGCTTTCCAAGTTCGGCGTGCCGGCGACAATGTGGCATTGACGCCGTTCACGCCGCGCAGCATCGGCGTTAATCCGACGCAGATTTACGAAACCATCAGCATGATCTTGTTGCTTGGATTTTTGCTGTCGTATCATCCGTACAAACGGCGTGACGGGGAATTGATGGTCTACTTGATGATCGGGTACGCCGTCCACCGCTATCTCAACGAAATGCTTCGCACCGACACCGACACCGTCGCGCTTGGCCTGACGCTGTCGCAAAACATCAGCCTGGCGATGTTGATGATCGCCGCAATCCTGGCGTTCGTGGTGTGGCGTCGCGGTCCGATTGCACCGCCGGCGCCGCCACCCGAACCGGAACCGCTTACAACCAGTTTCAATGCGCCGCCGGCCGCCGTTTAGCCGCTCGCCTTTGGCGAGCGCGAGCAATATTGCACGGCGCGAAATTCGCGCTCGCCAAAGGCGAGCGGCTAAACATCACGCCTTGATGATGTCCTTCACCGTCATGCCGCCCGGGATCATCGGCAGCACATGTTCTTGGTAGGGCACATTCACGTTAAGCACATACGGCCCTTTCGAGTCGAGCATTTCGCGTAGGGCGTCGTCGAGATCCTCTTTGCGGGTGATCGAATTCGCCTGACACTTGAAGCCCTTGGCGATTGTCACGAAATCAGGGTACGGCTCCTTCTCGAAGCCGGCGCCCAGATACGTGTGACCGCGGTTGCTCTCGTAGAAACGGTCTTCCCACTGCATGACCATGCCGAGGTGCTGATTATTGAGCAATAGCACCTTGACGGGGATTTTCTCGGTGTATGCGGTGGCGAGTTCCTGCACGTTCATGAGGAAGCTGCCGTCGCCATCCACGTCGATGACGGTCTTGAGCGGATGCGCGATTTGTGCGCCGAGTGCGCCGGGCAGACCAAAACCCATCGTGCCCAGGCCGCCGGACGTGAACCAGGTGCGGGGCGATTCGAAGTGCCAATACTGCGCGGTCCACATCTGGTGTTGGCCTACACCAGTCGTCACGATCGTATCGTTTAGAGCACCGCGATCGCGAACGATTTCCCACAGCCGTTGAATCGCGTACTGCGGCACGATGGCGTCGTCGCGGTCGGCGAACTTGAGCGGCTCGGCGTCGCGCCACTTCTCCACTTGTTCGATCCAGCCGGAAAATTGCGAGTGCGGCGGGATGCGTGCCGGGTCTTCGTCGATAAGTTGCATCAGATCACGCAGCGCCTGGCCGATGTCGCCACAGATTGGCAACGTGGCGGTCTTGATCTTGCTGATTTCGGACGGATCAATGTCGATATGGGCGATCTTGCCATGCTTGGCAAACTCGCTCACTTTACCCGTAACGCGATCATCGAAACGGACGCCGAATGCGAGCAGCAGGTCGGCTTCGTTGATGGCGTAGTTGGCGTAGACCGTGCCATGCATGCCAAGCATCTGCAAGCAGAGGTAATGTTTGCTCGGAAACGAGCCAAGCCCGTGTACGGTAAGTGCGACGGGGATGCCCGTCCTCTCGGCGAACTTCTTCAGATACGGCGCGGCATTGGCCATCACGACGCCGCCGCCGACGTAGAGGATCGGCCGTTTGCTTTGGCGGATCAGCGCAAGAAGTTGCAGCAGTTGTTCGCGAGTCGCCTTGCGGTCGGGCATGTAGCCCGGCAGGTTCATGGGCGGATCGTAATCGGGCACGATACTGCGATTTTGAATGTCCTTGGGGATATCGACGATGACAGGCCCCGGTCGGCCGGTCGTCGCAACGTGAAAAGCTTCTTTCATCACGCGCGCAAGATCTTCCGTTCGTTGCACAAGATAGTGATACTTGGTGATCGCTCGGCACACCTCGACGATTGGCGTTTCCTGGAACGCATCCGTACCAATGACGTTCGTACCCACTTGCCCGGTGATGGCGATGATCGGCACGGAGTCCATTTTCGCATCGGCGAGGCAGGTGACGAAGTTCGTCGCGCCAGGTCCGCTGGTCGCGATGCAGACGCCGACGCGGCCTGTGGTTCGTGCGTAGCCCTGCGCCATAAAACCGCCGCCCTGTTCGTGGCGAGGCAGTATGGTGCGAATGCGATCCTGAAACCGCGTCAACGCCTGGTGAATCGGCATGCTCGCGCCGCCGGGATAGGCGAAGACAGTGTCCACACCATGATTCACCATGCACTGCACCAGGATATCCGCACCGTTCGTCAACTTCGGCTGTTGTGCCGCCATGATCCAAACCTCGTAATGAAGAACCGCAAGCAATAGCAATGGGGACCACTTATTATATCATCGCGGAAGCGTTTTTTCCACTCATTCCGCAATATCACCAAGCCCCAGGATGAGCGCAGCGATTCCTGGGGTTGAAACCTACGGCACTTGCTCATCGAACACGCGCTCATATGTCGCTTTGAAGTGTTCGATTGCCTCATCGGGATTGAGATTGAACACGACGCGGCCGACGGTGCGCCAATCACCGTCAAAAAAGAACACGGCAGAGGCGTTGCGAAGGTTGCCGACCGCTTCGACGCCTTCCATATCGCCGCCTTCGATGGCCTCAAACGAGATGGTCACGCCAGCCAGTGCGAGCAACTGCCCCGTCTGTCGATCACGAGCAAATGCGATGCTGTCCGACCAATCGCAATGCGTCCAGCGCAGGCCGCGCGGCTTGCCGGTGGACCGTGCAATATGAAGAAAAGTCGTTTGTAGTTCGACCTGAAACTCGGAAAATCGCCGGCGAGCGGCGAAAATATCGACGACGGGCCTTCGTCCGCGAACGCCTTGCCAATAGAAAAAAGCAGTGAGGATCGCGAAACCGAGCGTACCGAGGCCGACGTAAAGAAGCATCGAGTTCCCTCGCTGCGAAAGAAAAGCGGATAACATTGTTGTATCGTATGGCCGCGACGCGGCGCGCGGATACGCAGTGCCCGACAATCGCCATGGAGTTATGATGATTACGATATTCCACTGGCAGCATGCAAGCAAAACGCTGGATCGCGTGCTGCCCGAAGCCCTGCCGTCATTACGAGCCGACATTTTGGCAAAAGACGATGTCGTCTGGATCGATCTCGATCAGCCGACGGCGGATGAAGAACAAGCGGTCTTCGACAGCTTCTTTCATCCACACACGCTGACGATCGAGGACATAGTCCGGCTTCGCCGAGAGCCGGATGCGCTGCCTCACCTGCCTAAAGTTGAGGAGTTCCCCGATTACCTATTCGTGATCGTCAATCCGCTGACGCGGCAATTTCTCGACGTCTTCGAGAAATCGAAGTTCGACGCGGCGGCGCCTGACCAAACGCTGACGCAACTGAGCGCCGTGCTGACGCATGATATTCTCATCACGCATCATGCCGCGCGGTTGGAATGCATCGATCAGGTTCGCGCCTATATCGGCCGCCATCAGGCTCAGATCGAACGTGGACCGGACTATGTATTCCACCTAATCCTTGACAATACCGTGGACGAATTCGCCGGCGTGCTTGATCGCGTTGAAAGCTCGCTCGATGATCTCGAATCGGTTATCGTGGGCAAGCCTGCGCCATCGTTCTTTCTGCATCTGCTTAGGCTCAAGCGGCAGATCATCGTGCTGCGTAAGACGCTCATTGCCGAGCGCGAAGTATTGGTGCGTCTATCTCGCGGCGAGTTTGAACTAGTGAACGCTCGTGAGATGGTCTACTACCGAAACGTCTACGATCACCTCGTGCGTTTCACGGAATTGATCGAAAACTCACGCGAAATGGCCAGCGATCTCATGCAGATCTACCTGTCGGCCCAGGCGAACCACCTCAACCAAATCATGAAACTGTTAACGATGATCTCGACGATCGTTCTGCCAATGACGCTGATCTCGGGGATTTACGGCATGAATTTCGATCGCTTGTTACCCACCAAAGAAAATTCCTTCGGCTTCGAGATTACCCTGGGCATGATGGCCGTGAGCGGCGCGGTTTCGCTCGGCGTCTTCTGGTGGCGGCGCTGGCTGTGATTCTGTTGCGCCCCGGCAAGCCCCAGAGCCGGAAGCGTAAGCGACGGTGTTTTTCGACCGTCGCTTACGCTTCCGGCTCTGAAGTTTGTCGGATGCTCGCTTTCGCCAACATTTGCAACATGCCAGATAATCCGAGTGCCCGCAACGTCGCGATGTTCCGCTCCGGGATCGCCAGCAATTTTTCCTCATCGTCGGCGATGGCGCTGACACTCTCCTCGCGCAACAGATGCAGCATCGGGTATGGCGAGCGATTCGTGAAGTTCTCGACGGCGTCGGGTTCGGTCTCCGCGAACTGATACGCTGGGTGAAAGCTCGCGACCTGCACGACACCGTCCAGATCGAGACGCACGAGCAAGTCATCCGCGGCTTCCAGGAAATCGTTGTAATCGAGAAAATCGCCGAACATGTGCGGATGAATCAACAGCGTCGTCTCGATCGTTGCCAGCGGCGCCGCGGCGAGCCATTTCAACTCATCCGAAAGACACGCAGCCAATCCCGCCTCGTCAACGGCATCGCTAACGACGTAGCGGATTCGGTCGGCCTCGAACACGCGCTGGGCGAACGGGCACAGGTTCAGGCCGATGACGATCGACGACAGCCAGTGTCGCGTGGTCGCAATGATTTCGGTGTGGTTCATAAACTTCCCTGATTGCCGCTTGTGGCTTAGCGTTCGGAGAGTTCCGCATGAGCACTATGCCGCAAGCGAAAAACAAGGAACCCTTATTTCGCCGGTTTCGTCAACCCATCACGCATTTTAGGAACGCGGCCATTCGTTCGCTCTGGGGATTGTCAAGCACACTCGCCGGCGGTCCGTTTTCGATGATACGGCCATCGCACAACACGACGACGCGATCCGCCACCCGCCGGGCAAAACCGATCTCGTGCGTGACGAGAACGAGAGTCATGCCGTCGCGTTTGAGGTCTTCGAGAACGTTTAATACCTCGGTCTTGATTTCCGGGTCGAGAGAGCTGGTGATCTCGTCGCACAACAAACCACGTGGGTTCATCGCCAAGGCCCGTGCGATGGCGATGCGCTGCTTCTGCCCACCCGAGAGCTCGCGCGGGTAGGCGGTCGCTCGATCGGCCAAACCGACGCGCTTGAGCAGCAACATCGCTCGTTCCCGCACCAGGGCCGGCCGCTCGCCGAGAACGCGGATCGGCGCTTCCGTGATATTTTCGAGTACGCTAAAATGCGGAAACAGCTGAAAGTCCTGGAAGATCATGCCGAACGATTGGCGAATCCGCGTGATCACACCCTTCGGCCCCGTCGGTCCGACTCTGTGCGGACCGACTTCGATTTCGCCGGCGTCAAACGTATTCAGCCCATTGACGCAGCGAATGAGCGTTGACTTTCCGCCGCCCGAGGGACCGAGAATGGCGACGGTTTCGCCCGCCGGTATGGTGAGTGAGATGTCGTCGAGGATCGTGCGCTCGCCGTATTTTTTCGTAACGTTCGTGAGCGTGATGGACCAGGACATCGTTTTGTCTCCAGGCAATGCCGCTTGCGGCTTAGCGCTCGCGCGGTGTCTTGCGAACGCCAAGCCGCAAGCGGAATGCAAAATTACATCGCCTTCCCACCCCAGCGTTCTTCGAGATAGCGCGACAAGTACCCCAGCGGCACCGACATGATGAGGTACAACGCCGCTGTCGTCAGGCCAATCTCCAAAAATTGGCCGTAGGTCTTGGTGAGTATCTGGTACTGCTTGCTCAGTTCAATTACGGAAATGATGCTGACGACGCTCGTGTCCTTGAAGAGAGCGATGAAGTCGTTGGTCATCGGCGGCAGGATGACGCGAATACTTTGCGGCAGGATGATGCGGCGAAACGTAAGACCGGACGACATGCCAAGCGATGCCGACGCCTCCCACTGTCCGAGCGGAATTGACTGAATACCGCCACGATAGATTTCCGCTTCATAGGCGGCATAATTCAGGCCGAAGCCGAGGATCGCGGCGGTCATCGCATCGAGATTTACGCCGATGAGTTCAGATAAGCCGAAGTACAGGAAGAACAGCAACAGCAGCACCGGAATGCCGCGAAAGAATTCGATGTAACCCGTCGCCAACCAGCGCAACGGCAGCGGCCCGTAAAGGCGCATCATCGCCAACGGCAGCCCCAGCGCGACGGCGAGCGCCATGCTGACGATCGTAATCTGAATCGTGACCCACGCACCCTTCAGCAGCAGCACGAAATATTGGCCGAATGCCAGGCCCGACGATTCGCTGGCAACGACCGCTGGCTCGTCATAGAGTTGATACTGATCGAGCGACCAGAGGTGCCACTTCGTCAGAATCCGTTTCATCTCGCCCGATTGAATGACGCGCCCAAGAGCGGCGTCGAGTTCGGCCCGCAGCGCGTCACTGCCCGGCTTCACCGCGATGCCGTACTGCCCTTCCGCGAAGGGGCGACCGACGAGCTTCAATCCGGGAAAATCTTTCTTGCGATGTTCGATCTTGTTATCTTGGATCACATAGTACAACGCGATCGGCACGTCGAAGAGCAGTGCATCGAGCTTGCCGGCAACGAGGTCTTTGAACGGACCTTCCTGATCGTCGTAGCCCTTGGTGACTATGTCATCGGTCGCGTCGAGAACTCGAAACGCCGCCGACCCGTTGAGTGTACCGACGCGAAGTTTGAGCTTCTCGCAGTCTTCGAGCGTCGTGAACTTGCGAGTCTCGTTGCCTCGGGCGATCAGTTGGAGTTGGTAGAGGTAATAGGGCCGCGTGAAGTCGGCTTGCTTTCGATTCTCGACCGTGATCTCGATTCCGTTCATGACGAAATCGACATCGCCGCGCCGCACGGTTGGCAGCAGGCTATCGAAAGCGGCATGCTTGCGATCGATTGGTCGCCCAAGTTCCTGCTCCAGCGCGGCAAGCAGATCGACTTCGAAGCCGACGAGCGACCTGGGATCGTCCTTGTCGCCGAAGATGTAGGGAATGCCGCCTTCAAAATCGGTGCCGCACTTCAGGGCACCCTTATCCTGCGCAAGGATGACTTGTTGGATCAGCAAGATGAGTACGAGCAGCGCGAATCGTATCAATGCTTGGATCGTCCGAATGGTTAGTGGCTTCCGCACTTTTTCCTTCTTCCTGATTACTTGATCGAAACCGGAATTGTCACAATCGCGCCGGCGGGTTCGCTCAGAAAAACGCGGACGACGCCGTTGGTCGCGTCACCGACTTTGGCCGGGTCGATCACGACCTTGAGCGTCGCATCGTTGCCCGGTCCCGCAGCGAACGTACAACGCAACGCAGGATGGTCGGCCATTGCCTTCTCGACACGGACCATTTGGTTATTGACGCCACGCAACCGGATGAGTTGCGAGTCAGCCATTGTCGCATCAAGCTGCACCTGGCCCGGCACGGCTCGCACACTCAAGCCTTTGGCAGTCGCCGTCAGCGTTAATGGTATCTGTAAATGGCGGTGGTTTGGATCGTCCGTGTAGATGTCAAGCGTTTCTTCGTTACGTGCCATCGCCAGGTTCGATCGGTCCACTTCAAAGGCAATCGTCGTAATGGAACCTTCGGTGCGCATGGGCATTATCCGCACAGCAGGAGACGATGACCGCACTGCGATTACCTTCAACGGCTCGGCTCGATGGTTGATGAGCCTGATCGTCTGCGTCAACTTCGTCTCCACAGTCATCGCGACAACCGATGGTTCAACTGTCACGTCATAGCGCAGCTTCGCGACAATGGTCAGCTCGCTTCCGTCAACCGCATTCCCGCGCCGGCAAAGAACATGGGCACGCCAAGAGCGATCGCCGGCGGCCTGCCCCATTGTACGAATCTGCAGAACAAGCGTACCCCGTTCGCCCGGCCCGTAGATGCGTTTCGATATTGATGGTTGCAAACAGCCACAACCGAGGCGAATGTCGGCGATTTCGATCGATTCGTTGCCAGCATTGACGAAATCAAACCGCTGCACATAGATTGGACCGCCCAAAAGACTGCCCAGATTCACACTCGGCTGTGCAAAGCGTAATTGCGCCGATGCAAATGCCGGACAAAATAGGACGATCCCAAGAATGAGCGGTGTACGCATCGCAAGCTCCTTCGACCTCGCCAAGGCGTCTGTGAAATTCGCTGGGAACAATAAACTCGGCCATAAAAAGAAGCAAGGGCGATTTTTTTTGCGAATAATTGAAAAATGATGAACGAAAGTGGAACGAACGCCCCACATATATAGTGGTTGGTGCTTGCATGAATATCCGCTTGCGGCTTTAGCGCTCACAACGGCGCATTTGAAACGCTGAGAATCAAACCGCGATACGATCCTTTCGGAGCCATCCCATGCGATTAACGTTGCGGACCTTGCTAGCGTACCTTGACGACATGCTGGAACCGTTGCAAACGAAGGAGATCGGCGCGAAGATTGCGGAGAGCGAGCAGGCACGCGAGTTGATGGAGCGCATCAAGCAAGTGACGCGCCGCCGACGCCTGACGACGCCGACGAACTCTGGTCCGGGCGGGATCGATCCGAATACGATTGCCGAGTATCTCGACAGTGAGGTGACATCGGAGACCGCTGCGGAGGTCGAACAGATTTGCCTGGCGTCGGATGTGCATCTCGCCGAGTTGGCGTCGTGCCATCAGATATTGACGTTAGTTCTGCGCGAACCGGCGTTGGTCCCGCCGTCGGCCAAGCAACGCATGATCGCACTCGTCAAAGGACCGGAGGCGATTCCGTCGCGCAAGGGTTGGCCGGCGTCCAAGCAGGAACTCGATCTCTCAAGCTCTATGGAACTCGAAAGCGGCGTATCGCATCTCGCCGGCGCAGGACCGTTTGGAAATCGCAATTTCCTGTTGATGGTCGGCGGCGGCGTCCTCATCGCGTGTCTGCTTATCGGCGTCGTTTGGCAGATTCTTCGTACATTGCAGGTATCCAATCCCGATCCCAAGGAAAATCAGGTCGCCCAGAACGATGCAAAAAAGAATGACCCGAAAAAAACCGCCACTCCGATCAGCGACGACAAAAAAAAGACTGAACCCAAGAAAAAAACCGCCACCGTAACGCCCAAGGTCGAGCAGAAAAATCCGGAAGAAAAAGGTTCTCTACTGATCACGAATATCCCGATCAAATCCGCCGAAACACAGGAAATCGCCTACAAGCCTGCCGACGAAAAAAATGAGAAGGTCGGCGTCTTCATCGCGCCTCCCGCCAAGGAATTCGCGGTACTCCTCAGCGCCAACCCGAGAGAAAACACCTGGACACGCATCGCCGGCAAGAACGAAGCGGTGCATTCCAATCGTTCGCTGGTCAGCCTGCCCGGCAGCAAGAGCGTGATCGCCCTGGGAAGCCAGGTCGAGGTCACGCTCTGGGGCAACCTGCCCGAAGTGACGCTCGATTTCCTGTCGTCGGAAAGCCGGGTCACGCTACATCCCCACGTTACGCTAGACGCCGATCTGACGCTGGATCGCGGAAAGATCATCGTCCGCAGCACGCGAAAAGATCGCAACGCCATCGTTCGTGTCCGTTTCGACAACCCGATGTTGCGCGAGGAAACGTACGTGGACATCACTCTTCATGGTCCCGACGCAGCGGTCGTCGTCGAACGTTTTTCGGCGCTCGATCGCAACGAACCCTTCTTTGAAAACCCCAAAGACCCGTTGCGCAAAGGCCCGACGGTCGTGATGCGACTGCTGGCGTTGTCCAAGTCGGCGTCATTGCGGTCAGGACAGCCCACGCACGTGATCGATGAGAAGAATCAGCCGATTGTGGAATGGCACAGCCGTCGCGGCGTCATCAGCCCCGCGCACCAGACGCCGTTGCCGCCGTGGGTGCAAGGCACGCCGCCGCTCAAAGCGGATTCGGACAAAGTGGCACGCGAGAAGGCCCTCCATGCGCATCGCATGCTGGCGTCGATTCTCGACAAAAAGTCGGTAAAGATCGGCCTGGCGGAGCTTTCGCAACAAGCGCAGGACGACGCTTCACGCGAACTCCTCGCCGACAAAAAGATACTGCCCGAGACGTTTGCGATGTGGCGGCATGCCGTCCGCTGCACCATGGCGATTGATGACATCGGTTCACTCTACGAGGATTTTTCGCAGGAGCGCACGCCGATGCCGATCCGCAGCTTGTTACTCATTTCGATCCACCAATGGCTTGGCCTACACCGCGACCACAACTATCACATGCTGGAGATGCTGGGCAAAAAAACCGTGTCGATGAAAATTGTCGGCCTATTCCACAAGATATCCGAGGATCAAGCACGCGATCCGGAGACGTACCAAACCCTGATCGAGGGGCTGGACAACAATCTGCTGTCGATCCGAGTGCTTTGCCATTGGCATCTTTCGGCCCTTGTGCCGGCGGGGCAGGCGATCCCGTACGACCCAACCGGTCCGCGTCTGATGCGTGAAGAGGCGGTTCAAAACTGGACGCGTCTGATCCCACCGGGCAGCCTGCCGCCCATCGGCGTGCCGAAAAAGGACAAGAAGGGGTAAGATTTCGTTTAGCCGCTCGCCTTTGGCGAACGCGACCAAACGCTTTGAAACGATCATGCCGCGCTCGTCGAAAGCGAGCGGCTAAACAAGAAACTGAGCCAATGACCGAACACGCGAACAATTCGATTCCGCCGTTGACCTGGCGGCTTGTCATTTTGCTGTCGATACCGGCGCTCGCCCAGCAGGGCCTGACATTTTTCGTGCTGCTCTCCGATCGCTGGCTGGCGTCGCATCTGAAAGTCGAAACCGCTCAATCCGCAGTGCAAGCGGCCCAAACGACCGCGCACTACCTGGCATGGTTCATCTCCTGTTACAACATTCTCGTCACCGTCGGCAGCACCGCCCTCGTCGCCCGTGTCGCCGGGGCTGGCGATCGCAAGCTCGCCATTGCCGCCACGCATCAATCGCTGATTCTTGCCGTCATCCTCGGCGGCGTGGCGACGGCGTGGGCGTTTCTCGGCGGCATCCGCTGGATGGTCGATCTGCTGCAACTGCGCGGCGAGGCCGCCGATTATGCCGTCGCTTACCTTATGCCGCTCTTTGGCTTGCTGGTCTTTCAAACCATCGAAGTCGCCGGCATCGCCTGCTTGATCGGTATGGGCGACACGCGCACCGGGTTATGGGTGACCACGGGCGTTGCGGTCCTGAATGTGCCTCTCGCCTGGGGATTCGGCTGGGGGATTGGGCCGTTTCCGAATCTCGGCTTCGTCGGCATCGCCGTGGGAACCGCGCTCAGCCATGTGCTCGGCGGCGTCGCAGTGCTGGGTTTTCTGATGCGTGGCCGAAGCGGATTGAAACTGGAATGGGCGCTGTTCCGCCCGCGATCCGATCTGCTCTATCGGCTGCTACGCATCAGCATACCGGCGGGATTCGATAGTCTCTCGATCGTCGCCGGGCAATTCTGGTTCCTGGGAATCGTCAACACGCTGGGCAATGACGCGTCGAGCGCCCACGGCATCGCTTTGCTATGGGAAGGGCTTGGCTACCTCTCCGGGGCAGCGTTCGGCACCGCGGCGATGACACTCGTCGGACAGAACCTCGGTGCCCGTCGGCCCGATCAGGCCTCGCTCGCCGGCTGGATGGCGTTCACACTCGGCTGTGGCGTGATGAGCGTGATGGGCCTCATCTTCTTCGTGTTCGCACCGGAGATGTTCTCGGTATTTACCGAGGAAGAGGCGATCATCGCGGCCGGCGTGCCCTCGCTGCAATTGATCGCTTTTGCGATGCCGCCGCTCGCTTCGACAATCGTATTCACATGCGCCCTGCGTGGCGCGGGTGATACGCGCGTGCCGGTGATATTCACGTGGGTCGGGTTCTTCGCTGTGCGCATCCCGCTGGCGTATTACTTGTCGCTAGCGGAGATTTCACTGCACGTTCCGATTATGGGCACATCGATCCAGCTTGGTCCGTGGGAAGGACTAGACCTCGGCCTGCGTGGCTGTTGGCTGGCCATGTCCGCCGACCTCATCATTCGCGGCCTTTTTTTCCTGGGCCGATTCCTGCGCGGTGCCTGGCAACACCAACACGTTTAGTTTAGCCGCTCGCCTTTGGCGAGCGCGGCCGTGGCCTTGTCGAGGTCACGCTACGATAATGCATAGATACGCACCGCGCCATCGAAGCACGGCACGGCAACGCGGCGATTGTCCGGATGCAACGCAAGATCGCGCGCGTTATTCGGGACAGCGATGTTCAGGATCGAGTTCTCGGCATCGGGTCGCCAGAACCACAGCCCGCCACCGTTGCCCGCGCCGGCACCGAGGACGTAGCCATCGGGATGAAACGCGACGCCCCAGGCCGTCCCTTGAAACGCCGGTGCGACGCGCAACACCTGCGAGCGCTGCCCTGTCTGCCAGTTGAAGAGCACGATGGCCGGGTTGCCGATGCCCGCGAAAGCGTTACTGACGTTGGTGATGCCCGCGCACGCCAGTAGAGAACCATCGGCATTGAACGTCATGCTGCGGATGCCGCCGTGGTCGGCACGGAACGTCGGGTCGTAGCGAAAGATGACCGAGGCATCCATTTGGCGCGTCGCTCGGCCCGTTTGCAAATCCCACTGTTTGATGCCGCCGCGCAGGTCAGCCGAGACGATCATGCGTTCAGTGGGATGAAACGCGACGTTGTAGACATGGCTCGTGTGGCCTTCAAATTCGCGAACGACGGTGAAGTCCGCGACGTTCCAGAGCTTGATAAGGTTATCGTTGCCACAGGTCGCGAACTGGCGCTGGTTCGGACTCATGACAATCGCGCGGACCCAACCATCGTGAGCATCGATGATGCGTTCGGGTTCGGGAGCGGTCACGGCGTCGAATGGCCAAACGAGCAGTTTGCCGCGCCAGTCGGTGCTGAGCAGTTTGCGCGAGGCCGTGTGAAACGCCAGCGCCCGCACCCAGCTGCGATGGCCGAGATAGGTCACCTTCGCCTGCGTGGCGAGGTCCCAGCGCTGGATGCCGTTGTCCTGTGAGCCGGCGAAGACGAATCGGCCCGTCGGATCGAATCGGCACCCGACCAGCGGGCTTGTATGCCGAAGTTCGAGCGCGAGCCGAGTGCGTGCAGGCGTGATGCGGCCATCGGGCGACGGCGGACCGAAACGGGAAAATACGCCGGGCATGGTGGATGATCTCCGTTTAGCCGCTCGCCTTCGGCGAGCGCGGTTGAGCGCTAAAAGAAAATATGAAATCACACGCGGTGACATCGGCACGCGCTCGCCGAAGGCAAGCGGCTAAACAGTTACGCCAACACCTCGTTAATCGCCGTCGCTGCCGGGTCGGCCATCGGGATCGGGCGGCCTTCGTGATGATGGTGCCGCAGCGGGTTCAGGCCCAACGCCCGGAAGTACGTGTGGAACAGATGCCCGCCGTTGACTTGGCGATCGGTCACTTCCGTGCCGTTGTCGTTCGTGCGGCCGATGCAAGCACCGCCGCGGACGCCGCAACCCGCCATCGCGACCGACCAGGCGCGCGACCAGTGATCGCGGCCATAATTGCGATTGATCGTTGGCGTACGGCCGAATTCGGACATCACGACGACCAGCGTCTTTTCGAGCAAGCCGCGTTGTTCGAGATCGTCGAGCATCGTGGCGAAGGTGCGATCGAATTCGCCGAGTTGTTCGATGTGGAAGTCGAAGTTCTCGTGATGCGTGTCGTAGTTGGAATGCGTGACCTTGACGAAGTTAACGCCCGCTTCGAGCAGACGCCGCGCGAGCAACATGTGGCGGCCAAATTCATGGTTGCCGTAACGATCGCGAAACGACATCGGCTCTTGCGAGAGGTCGAACAGGTTTCGGCGTGCCATCACCTGCTGCGCTTGACTGAACGAATTGGTGTACGCCTCGGTGTCCGCGCTGCGGCGAGCTTGCGCAAATCGGCTGTTGATACGGTCGCGCAGGTCATTTCGTTCGGCGTCGGCGAGTTCCGTCAGCGTCGGCGGACGGATGAGATTCGCCGGCGGTTGGCCGTCGCCCAGCGTGACGGATGCGTAGCGTGGACCGAGAAACGCGGCGTCGTTACGGTTGAAGCCGGACTCACCGCGCGGTGCGACGTGAATGTAGCCGGGCAGCGGGTTGTCTTCCGCGCCGAGCAGCTTCGCGCATACGGAGCCGAGATGCGGGAAACGTTCGGCCGGCGATTGCCGTCGGCCCGTATGCATGATGTAAGCGCCGCGGCCGTGTTCATCTTCAGCGGTGTTGATGGAGCGGACAATCGCGAGCTTGTGAGCAAGGCGTGCGGTGTGCGGCAGCAATTCGCAGATATGCGTGCCGGGGACGGAAGTCGGGATCGCCTGGAACGGTCCGCCGGTGTTCGTGCCTGGCTTCGGATCCCAGGTCTCCAGCTGACTGACGCCGCCCGCGAGGAAGATGACGAGGACGCGTTTGTCCTGCCTGCGGATTTCATCCGCCATCGCCGGCGCGAGCATGTCCTTGAAACCCAACGCGGAAGCGCCCCCCGCTACGGTCCCCGCCAAAAACTGACGGCGTGACAAAGCGTGAGCCGGCGAATTGCAAGCGTAGTGTGCGTTCATATCTGCCCCCCAGGAAAAAATGAAATCCACGGCATGCGCGAACGGTTCGTTTGGCGTGTGATATGATCCTACCAAACAAAGAGCTTACGTGCAACGAAAATGATGAGAAATATCAGGATTGGCGTTTAAGAAAGACGCGACTGACAAAAGTCGGATTTTCTGGTTCCCAAACTCCTGTTTGGGAACCTCGTCCTCGAAACTCCGTTTCACGAAACCAGGAATCGCACGGATTCGTTGAGGCGAAACAGAGTTTCCTGAAGGCCCGTTCCCAAACAGGAGTTTGGGAACGAGAAAATGGACACCCATGGCGATTCGCCGCTTGCGGCTTGGCGCTCGCAAGGCACCACGCGAGCGCTAAGCCGCAAGCGGCATGTCGAAATCGGGAAGTTATCTTTCAAACGTTACTGACCGACGAGCGGCACACACGGTGCCGCAAAAATGTCGTTATCACCGCAACACGCGAAAGCCATCCTTAAGCTTCGGCAACACTTCTCGCAGGCGCTCGAGCCCCTTCGCCGTCGTTTGCGTGTTTTCAACATTGAGCGAAATCAAGTTCGGCAACGACTGTAACGCCAAAACGCCCGCATCGGTAACCTTGGCATCGACAATGGAGATCGTCGTCAACGATTTCATCTTGCCGAGGAACTTCATCCCTTCGTCGCTCAGCCCGTTCCCCGTAAAACTGAAGGTATTCAGGTTTACGAATCGATCGAGCTTGGCAATGCCTTTATCGCTGATCCGCGTGCTGTAAAGGTGCATATGCTCCAACTTCGCCGACGTCGGCACGGCTAAAAGTACGCTGTCATCCACGTCAACGCCCAATAGCAGCAGCGATTGCAATTCGGACAATGTCGCCAATTCCTTCACTGCCGAGGCGATTTTCTTCGGATCGGTCCCCGCCATTGGCCGAAAATCGACGCCGATGATCGCGTTCGGCTTCGCTTCTGTAGTCGGATCGCCGTCCTTCTTCTTGGCCGGACGCTGCCAGGTCAAGTAAACCGTGCCCAACTCGCGCATCTTCGCAACAGATGGTGGTTCTTTATTGGGTTGTGCCTGCACCGGCGTGCTGAGAATGCTCGCCAAGGCCGCAATCGCGATAATATGCCGAATCATGATTCGCCCTCGTTAGCCATGAGCCTTGTTGCCACCAGTATTTAGGACGGCCCAGCCAGGCGAACGGATTGATGATATACTTCGAGCGGATGAATTTGTCCGGTCAGAGCCTGAGCGCCAGCGAAGGGCAACGTTTCAGAGTGCCCTTCGCTGCCGCTCAGGCTCTGACAGTGCGACAATCTCAACCGCCCGCAGTATATTTCCGATCCAGCCGCCTCATTCGATTTTCTTGAGAATCGAAGCGAACCTTTAGCGAGGCTCAGCCGTCAGAAATTGCATGAAGTTCCGGGCTACCGCTGGTCGAAGAAATAGTTCGCACGCATCGCCGACTTGACTTGATACGACATGGTTTCTACCATAATTAAAGGAACGGACGGCCCCGTCGTCTAGAGGCCTAGGACACGGCCCTTTCACGGCCGCGACACGGGTTCGAATCCCGTCGGGGTCATTGCGTTCTTTCCCCTATCGCAGCATACGCTCGCAAGGTTCCACATATCTTCGCAACCAACCAGACCTTCCGTCGAATTCTGCGAAGCCATGCAATCCCTTGCGGATGCTTGCGTTGAATTATATTGCGCGTTGCTTGGCAATATCTGCAGCACCATGATGAACCTCCGACGATGAGTTTACACCGTTATCTGAGTGTCCACCATTCCTGAGGAGGTTCAATGCACGCCTTTTGACTCCGCTCCGTCACAAGTTAATGAACGTCATTCCAACCCGAGTTGATTTTTTCTTGCTCACAGGGAATTATTACCCGCAACGAATAGCGCGTTGCAACTTGCAACAGTTGGGTGAAAACGGAACTTTTGCGTCCGATGTCCAAAACGTATTACGACTCCTTTACGTCACCACCGGCTTGCTCGCGCAATGCTTCGTACAACCGGGCCGGACCGAGCAGCACGTCCTTCAAGCCTTCACGCACGGCTTCCGATCCCAGCGCCTGCGTACTCATCGCGGTGTGGGCTTCCAGCGCACCGATGATGGCATTCATGAGTTCTGTCTTGAGATCGGGCGAGTTCGCGAATTGCTCTTTCGTGTTATTGGCGGCCTGTTGCGCCAGTTTTTCCGATTCCAGCAGTTTGCCCATGATGACGTTGTTGACGTAGACCAACTTGTCCTGCTCGGTCAGGTCGCCTTCAAACAGGTCGTTCACCTTCTTGATGATCTCGTTCAAAAGGGCTTTTTGCTTTTCCTGAACCATGCCGCCGCCGAGTTCCGTGATCGGTTCGAGCTTGGGATTGTCGCGATCGCCAAGCGGCATCGGTTTCTTGCCCTGGTCCTTCAGGTTGTGGTGCGTCAGCACCACCTTCGATAGGTCGATCCCTTCACGCTCGCGCCCGAACTCCAGCAGGGGTAAGAGACGTTTGTAGAAGATGGAACGCTTCTCAATCGCCGTATTGCCATAGTCGAAAACTTGCGACAGGAACGTGTAAAGGCGTTGGAACGCTCCCATGTCGGACTTGAACAGCAGGAGCGCGTTCAGCTCGTTTTGGGCGGCTTCGATGGCCTTCTTGTCTTTCTTTTCCTTCGCCAACTTCAACGCTTCCTGCACTGCCTTGTATCGCTTCAACAGGCGATCCACGACCGGCTCCAACGCGCTCACCAGTTCGCTTTGCTTGGCGTTCGGCTTCAATTCGACCTCGACGACGCGATCGACCTCGAAGTCGTCGTAATGCCCGGCGCCGTCCAGCTTGGCGCGTAGATTCAAGATCAGGTTCCGGTCGGTCACGTCGGCCAGTTCCGCCGTCTCGTAGTAGGTCTTGAATGCGGCAAGCACTTCTTCCGTGTTGTTCACGAAGTCCAGCACATAGGTCGTGTCCTTGCCCGGATGAGCACGGTTCAGCCTCGACAGCGTTTGTACGGCCTGGATGCCGGCCAGCCGCTTATCGACGTACATGCCGCACAAGAGCGGCTGGTCGAAACCGGTCTGGAACTTGTTGGCGACCAGGAGAATCTGATACTCGTCCGTGTCGAAGGCTTCGCGGATTTGGCGTCCGCGCAGGTTCGGGTTCAGCGTCTGGCTGGTTTCCGTGAACGGGTCGGGACCGGAATCGGCGTCCTTGACCTCACCCGAAAACGCCACCAGCGTGAAGATCTTGTAGCCCCGGCTCTTGATATACTTCTCGATCGCCAGTTGCCAGCGTACCGCTTCCTGTCGGCTTCCCACCACGACCATTGCCTTGGCTTTGCCGTTCAGTAGCGGCGCCACCAGTTCGCGGAAGTGTTCGACAACGACCTGGACCTTTTGCGAGATGTTGTAAGGATGCAGCCGAACCCAGCCCATGATCCCCTTCAGGGCCGCGCTACGTTCGACCTCCTTGTCGTCCAGTTCCTTGCCGTTGTGGGCCAGTTTGAAGGCCAGCTTGTACGTCGTGTAGTTTTGCAGCACGTCGAGGATGAAACCTTCCTCAATGGCCTGCCGCATCGAGTAGACATGGAACGGGCGCGGCATGTTGTCCTTCGCGGGCTTTCGCGACGGATCGGGGAGAGTGCCGAACAACTCCATCGTCTTCGTCTTGGGCGTGGCGGTGAACGCCAGGAAGGTGATGCCGGAATCGTCGGCCCGCGCCGCCATCTGAGCCGCCAGGATGTCTTCAGTGCTGACTTCGCCGCCGTCGTTCAGTTCCTGCAACTCTTCCGCCGATAGCACTGCCTTCAGCTTGGCGGCCGCTTCTCCCGACTGCGAGCTGTGCGCTTCGTCGGCAATCACGGCGAAGCGTTTGCCCTGCGTCGCCGCCAGTTCCCGCACGGCTTTCAGCGCAAACGGAAACGTCTGGATCGTGCAGACCACGATCTTCTTGTCGCCGCCAAGCGCCGCCGCCAGTTCGGCACTCTTGCTGCTTCCGTCGCCTGTAATTTTCGCCACCACGCCGGTCGTGCGCTCAAAGTCGAAAATTGCCTCTTGCAACTGGCTGTCGATGACATTGCGATCCGACACCACCAGCACCGAATCGAATAGCTTCTTGTGCGACGCATCATGCAGATCCGCCAGGAAGTGAGCGGACCACGCAATGGAGTTTGTCTTGCCTGAACCGGCGGAATGCTGGATCAGATACTTCCCGCCTGGCCCTTCCGCCAGCACGGCGGCCAGGACTTTTCGCGTGACGTCGAGCTGGTGATATCGCGGGAAGATGATCTTCTTGATTTGCTTCTTGCTGTCCTTTTGCGCGACCAGATACCGGCCCAGGATTTCGAGCCAGCTTTGCCGCTCCCAGACTTGTTCCCACAGGTACGCGGTCCGATGGCCGCCGCTCGGATTCACCGGATTGCCGGCCGCGCCGTTGTCGCCCTGATTGAACGGCAGGAACGTGGAGTGAGTGCCGGCCAGCCGCGTCGTCATGTGGACTTCGGAATTGCTGACGGCGAAATGCACCAGGGCGCCGCTGGGGAAAGACAACAACGGCTCGACGGTTTGTCCTTTGGGCTT
>SIAQ01000076.1 GCA_009697105.1 Gemmataceae bacterium
GGCAAGGGCGAGACTACCCAAAAAATCCCATGGCGCCCAGCCACGAATCACCCCTGGCGAAAAGGGTTCAAGAAGAAAGCATAGAGAAATGTATGCGGACATTTCTAATGCAACGAAAATGGGGACATTTCTATTGCGGTGCGACATCGTCCGGAAAAACCCTTGCATCTGTCACGCCTATCGGATACGCTAACGTTATTAATCGCAACACCAACTGTGCCACTCGAGTCGCGAGGATGTTGGGCGGCGAATCTCCTCTCCTCGCGAGGGCATCAGTATGGACCGTCGTGAATTTTTGCAGGATGTCGGCACCGGCGTCGTCGTCGCCAGCATAGGTTCGGGACTAGCCAACGACCTCGGCTTCTCGACCGCGTTCGCTCAACAAGGGACCGAACGCCTCACCTTCGGCAAACTCGAACCGCTCGTCAGTCTCGTACAGGAGACACCCGCGGCCCAGCTCATTCCGCAAATCGTCGAACGGATGCGCAGCGGCACCAGCCTGCGCGATGTCGTCGCCGCGGCGGCGTTCGCCAACGCTCGCACGTTTGGCGGCGAGGATTATATCGGCTTTCACACGATGATGGCGATCGCGCCCGCTTACTACATGGCTCAAGAGCTGCCCGAAAATCGCCGGGCGTTGCCGGTTCTCAAAGTGCTTTTCCGCAATGCGACACGCATCCAGGAGCAAGGCGGCCGAGCGCGCGAAGTGCTCCGCCCCGTGACGGCAGGCGAGGTACCAGCTGGCGGTGTCACCGGCGAGGCACTGCGCGACGCCATTCGCCGCGATCGCACGAATCCGGCCGTTCCCGAACGCCTCTATGCCGCGATGGCGGGCACTGCGGATGACGCCCTTAACAATGTCTTGTATGCCGTCGAGGACGGCGCCGACGTGCATCGCACCGTGCTGCCCTATCGCACCTGGGACTTGATGTCGATCATTGGCCGCGAACAGGCGCATACGCTGTTGCGTCAGTCGGTGCGATTTTGTGCGAAGGGTGAGAACGACCGTACGGCAACGTACTACACCGGCCTGCGTGCGATGGTGCCGCGTTTGCTCGATCAGCATCGCTTGATCGGGCGTGAATTGGGCACGCGCATGGTGGATGATCGTTGGGTGGAAGAGTTCAGCATGACGATCTTCCTGGCGACGCCGGAGCGTGCCGCCGCCGCCGCCGCTGCCGCGCTTGCCGAGGGTATCGACCCGACCGCGATCGGCGAGGCGATCTCGCTGGCGACCAATCAACTCGTGCTGCGCGACAACGGTCGAGTCAACGCGGAAGGCCCGAACAAACCCGCGGGCAGCATTCACGGCGATTCGATCGGCGTGCATGCGACCGACTCAGCCAACGCCTGGCGCAACTTGGCCCGCGTCGCCAATCCGCGCAACAAGGTCGTCTGCCTTATCCTCGGCGCCTACCAGGCGGCACGCGATCGTGGTGATCGCGGCGGTAGCTTCCTCACCTGGGAGCCATATCCGCGCGAGGACGCTCGCAACGAGGCACGCGCCATCGAGCCGAACCGCCTGCTTGCATCACTCGAAGACGCGATTCGCAATCGCAGCCAGACCCGCGCCGCCGCCATCGTGCATCGCTACAGCACGACGACGGAATCGCCACGAGCGTTGTGGGATCTGCTGTTGCGCTTTGCGATCAGCGAGGACGGCGCGTTGCACCACGAGAAGTTCTACCGCACGACGGTCGAGGAATTCGCCTCAGCGCGTGCTGCCTTCAAGTGGCGCTATCTCATCGCACTGGCCCGAGTTACTGCAAGCGGCCACGGCTACGCGGCGCCGGGGCACACCGAGGCGTGTCGATTACTTGGGGTATAGCGGGTGTTGGAAGCCCAAGGGTGAGGTACATCGAACCCTTGGGATCCCACCCGATTTGCCGCTTGCGGTTTAGCGCTCGCAAGGCACCACGTGAGCGCTAAGCCGCAAGCGGCAAATCGAAATTGGAAAGTTGTTAATTCGATTATCCTAAAGAGAATTTCGTCGATTCCAGGTTCCGCGAAACGGAGTTTCGAGGACGTGGGTTCCCAAACAGGAGTTTGGGAACCCCGAAAAAAATGCACCGCCACATCGCAACTTGCTGCAATCAAACAGCTTACACCTCCACCAATTGATGATGACACAGGTCAGCCTGGTTTGGTAGAATTTCGCGACGGTAGGTGAACCCCCAAATTTCCTAGCAAGGAAGCTACGATGCGAAAGAGAATTCTCATTGGTGTCATCAGCGCAGCGATCGCGGTGATCGTTGTCGGCAACTTGATGGTTACGCGGAACGCCCAGGCCCAGGACCTTCCGAGGCCGCCCGAACCGGCAAAGACGGACGACAAAGCGTCCGAACTATTGAAGAAAGAACTTGACGCGAAGAAGCCGCTGCCAGCGCCAGTGGAGGTGCATCAGCCGGTGCCACCGGTCCAATCCACGCCGACGATTCAACCGCCGATCTCGCAGGTTAACGATAAGCCTGTCGCTCCGATCGAGAAGAAGGAGGCGGGAAGTTTTACGTTTCCGCCGATCGAGCAACTGATTCCGAAAAAACCGGAAGTCGTGCCGCCGCCGGTATCGACGATCCTGCCGAGAAATGACGACGGTAGCCCCATTACGCCGCCGAGCGTGAAGCCGATGCTGCCGCTTCAATCGACCGACAACATTCCACCCTTCCCGTCCCCGCCGAAAGATGTCGGCGTGAAGCCAGCGGGCGTCCCGGACACCACCCCGCCTGCGCCGGTTCCGCCGCTGCAAAAGCTAAGCGCTCCGCCGGTTAGCCTGAATCAACCACTCGCCAAACCCGCTAGCAGCCCGTGGGCGTTGCATGTCGAAGTCGTCGAAGGCAGAACGATCATCACGGCAACCATCAACAAGAAGCACGAGTTCAAAATCGTCTGCGATAGCCTCGATCTGCAGACCGACAAAGGCACGCTCAAAGCGTCCGGAAAAGTTCGCATCAACGGCGATGCGCTCCAGGGCCATTGCAACGAACTTTCCATCCCGCTCAACGAAGACCGCCTCGTCCTGGACGGCAAAGCCGAGGTCCGCATCCAGCGCGGCACCACGACCGTCAGCAGCGAGACCCGCTCGGCCATCTTCGAACTCAAAGGCGAATCGCTCAACCTGCGCATCAGCGACCTACAGTCGTCGGCCCACCTCATCCAAACCCATTGGCGCCGAACCGACGACAGCGCCCCGCGCAACCGTGTCATCCTGGCTTCGCTGACGACGGACAGCAAGCAGTGGAGCTCATGGGGCACGCTTCGCCACAGCAGCGAGAAGTTCGAAGGCCAACCCGTTTGGCGTCTCGAAAACGCCGCCGGCAGCGTCATCGCCACGCTCGTTACTCGCGAAGGTGGTACGCTCACGCAGTACGAAGGCAACAGCATCAGCGTCTTCGGCACGCACGAGCAGTCCAATGGCCACACGGTTTTGCGCGTATCGCACATCGCGTTGCCATGAGTGGACCAATTTGGGCCTGATTTTACGAACGCACTGTTGAAAGCGATTGTTTGGCGTCACGCCTTCAGGCAGTTGGGAGTGCGCAACGGCCTGAGGAGGCACACAAAAGAACGAGCCGGAAGCGTCAGCGACGGTCTGGCATAACCATCCGTCGCTTACGCTTCCGGCTCGTTCTTTTGTCCGGCGCGTCGTCATTCAGCAATCATTCGCCTAGTGCTCTGTCACAGCGTAAATATAGGATGTTTGGTTTACGAGCCGGAAGCGTAAGCGACGGTATGGCATAACCATCCGTCGCTTACGCTTCCGGCTCGTATTCGATATCTTAGTGTTGACAGAGCACTAGAGCGGTTTCTTTTTCGGTGCCGGCGGTTGTGTTTTCAGCTTCTCGAGCGATGCCTCGAGATCCACGCGGCGGTATTGAAACAGGCGGGCCTGCTCAACGGCTTTGGACCAGTTGGGTTTGATGTCGTCCACTTCCGTTTTGATGAGGCCTTGCGCCTTGAACTCCAGGTCGGTTAGTTGGTACAGGCCCGGCTTGATGTACTTGTTGGTGTCGTCGGTCCCGGTCATTTCCATCGTGATCTGCTTGGTCTTCGTGACAATGTCGCGCACCTCGGCGTCAACGGCATCAATCTCCTTGAACAGTTTCTGGTAATCCTTCTCGTAAGTTTTATACGATTGCGTGATACTCTTGATCGCCTGGTCCTCGTCCTCAAGCACTGGCTTGCCGACGATCGCTTTGTCTAGCGTATCCACGCCGCCCTTGGCCAGCCGGCGGACCACCAGTGGGCCTTCGCCGGTCTTGAGCTTCTCAAGCTCTTGGCGATAGTGGAGGTGATTATTCGGCAGATGCGGCATCGTCGCTTGCAGCGCGTCGATCGCCGGCTTCACGTAGATGTAATTGTGATCGCGCATCCGCGCGGCGGCGACGACGGCGGCCTCGCTCTTGTCGTACACCGAGGCATACCGTACTGCCGATTTCTCCCCGCCGTCCTTCGTGCGTTCCGTCACTTCACGATACGGCTCGGCCCAGCCGTAATCGCGTGCCTGCAGCACCGTCATGATGGCCCACATCATTCCGGCAACGCTCATCGTGACGTGAATAAGCACCAGGAATTTTCCAAGATGGTTAATCATGGCAGTTTCGCGCCGCCTTTCTTTTTCGATTGCACACGCAGCCCAAGTTCGATTTCTTGAATCAGATCATGGAGTCGAAAGTTGCGATCCGCCGCGTCGGATAGTTCCACAAGGGCGGCATGAAGCTGCTCTTGCAGCTCACGCAGATCCTTGGCGTAACGTTCGGTGTTCTTGCGGGCTGTCAGCAGTTTGTCCAGCGTTTCCTGCAATTGTTTCGTGCGATGCGCGTGAACATTTTGCAGATGATCGCGCTGTGTTTTGACATCGTCGAGGCGTTTCTTGGCGGTGTCGATATTTTCAACGATCTTCACCAGGCGGTCGATCCAGTCTTCATATTCGTCGATGAAGCCATCCGTTCGCGTGAGTTTGCCGGCGTTATTGATGACGTACCCCTGGCGATCGGCGACGACGGCCTCCTCAACGCGATCCTGCATCGTGCGAAGCGATTCGACGAAGCGAATCGATGCATTGGTGTTTTCATAGATGCCGCTGATGACCTGCGCTCGTTCGATGCCTTTGGCGATGAGCCGTTCGTTGGTGATCGGCACCTGCACATGCCCGACAGTGAACAGGATGAAGGCGATGATTTGGCGCTTCTCGACGCCGTGGCGTTTCATTGCGTCCGGGCCGGATTTCTCCTTTTCATAAACCTCGCCCAGATTCAGGTCGAGGTCATAGTTGGCAGCAATCGCGCTGTCGAGGCGTTTGGTCAGCATCGCCTTGATTTCGTCAAGTTTCATGACGAGGTTTGACTTGTCGACCTCGGCAATGCGGTCCACGGGATGTTTGCCGGCGGCGCTGACATTGAGATCGCCAGGCCGATAGACGTTGATCGGGGCGAGGATGTCGTAGTAGATACGGCGTTGCACGCTTTCGATGACGAGGTCGTCAAGATCTTTGGCCTTGGCCCGGGAAACGACTTTGTCCAGGTCGCGAATCTGATAAATATTTCGCGTGATCGGCAGCAAGGCCTTATGGATGACCTCGCGTTTGGCGTCGTCGGTGTCTTTGGTTTTCTTCAGAACGTCGGTCGCGGCCTGTTCGATCACTATCGGGAGCTGATCTTTGAGCCGTTCGATCTCAGCATCGAGCGTGGGTACATGGTCGGTCAAGGACTGGAAAATATCCTTCATGACGCGTTCATCAACATCGCCCGCGTTCAACCGCAGCGGGACCGGTTCCTCGACGGCGACGAATTTGTCCTTTTCCTTGTCAATGGGATATTGCTTCGTTCCGGGCCGGCGTTTGTATATTTTGATGAGCTGATCGTGATTCAGGCGCAATACGGGCCTTGTCTCGATTGAGATGTGCGTATCGCCCTTCTCTTCCGCCAAGGGCAGGCCCCAGGCATGGATATGATTCAGCGTCGCCCAGTAGGAGTAGCGTGCCCGCGTTGTCGTTACGAGGAAGGCGAAGACGATGAATGCAAGGGCCACCATCCAGTTGAGGAAGATGAGGGACTTCGTCGTCTTCGTCATCCGTGATTTGGGCGGCGGCAGCGGCGTGCTCGGTTCGGTCTCGGTCTCGGTGTCCAGGTCGCCATCGTCATCGTCGTCCGCAGGCTCCTCGTCGGCTTCGACCTCAACCTCGACCTCGTCGGCTTCCACATCGACATCCGCATCGACGTCGTCCTCGGCGGTCTGCGGTTCGTCTTCGTCGTCGAGGACTTTCTTCGTCGTTGGCTTGGTTTTTGACTTTGCCATGGCTGCCTCGAAATCCCTATAGCCCGCTAATTGTGGCGGGTTACATGGCGGAGTTGTTAATGGTCATGCGCCCTGCCCTTAATTCTGACCGATTTCCGTCGCTTTGCCAAGGGAAATATCAATGTAAATAGGGTGTGATGGGAAAAGTAGTCCGATCACGCCGGTTATTCTCACCTGGCGTTTTCAATTTGGCTTGCAATTCGACTGAACGATAGACCGATGCGTTGTCGATGCAATGGATGACGCGCGTTAGGATCGCTGCTTTCGATACATCCGTCAACACGCCGCTTGACATTTGCCTGTTTCGCGCGTTAAGATTGACGCGACCGACAAAAGTCGATTTTCCTTCCGAGGCTGAAGCGTAAGCGAGGCATTCTGGCCGCCTCGCTTACGCTTCAGCCTCGGAAATACACTTTTGTCGGTGGCGTCAAGATTAATTCACCTACACCGTTTTCAACTGAGTGCTCGCGTGGGAAATTCCGACCACTCAGCCGAAATCTGAAAACCTGTGCAATCCCATAAACAACGGAAACGCCGAATATGGACGTTGAACTCATTACGCAATGGATGCACCAATTCCTCGAATTCGTCCGGCTTCGTCACTCTCGTCGGCCTTCTCGCCAAAGCGGTGTTGCCGGGCAAGGACGGCGGCGGGGCGCTGGCGACCGTCGTCCTCGGCATAATCGGTTCGGTCGTTGGGGCGGCGTTGCTGTCTTTTTTCGTCGCCGACACCGAGGTCAAGCCGATCAGCTTTCTCGGCTTCATCGTGGCCATGGGCGGGACCACATTGCTGCTCGTCACTTACCGCATCCTGGGCGGCGGCGGTGGCGTAATGGGCTTCTTTTGGCCAGCACGCTTCCGCAATCGCCGCCGGGCGACGACCGTCATCAAAGAAGAGTAGCGCCATCGCAATTTCCTTGATCTTGCATCTGTAGGCCCAGGTTTGCCGAAAAGCGTACGAAAATTCATCTTTATCTGGGTAGCCGTAAGCCTGGTCCATGAAGTAGATAATGCGTGGGCGCGGAACTCATCCTAGGCCAATGCGGCCATGGTTGCTCGAAAGATGAACTTCGTATCGGAATCCTTCCTTAACGCACCAGCTCGCGGATCGGTTCGCCGTGCTCGATGAAGGCGAGCGGGCGGTTCAGGCCGTCGCGGAATGAGGCCGATTCCCAATCGATGCCCAGGTGATGATATACCGTCGCGGCGACATCCTGCGGCGAGAACGGTCTGTCAACGACATGCTCCCCGCGCGGGCTGCTTCGGCCGATCGCCTGGCCCATGCGCATCCGCGCGTTGCCAAACAACACGCTGAACGTGTGGCCCCAGTGATCGCGGCCGGCGTTGGCGTTCATCCGCGGCGTGCGCCCGAACTCGCCCATCGCGACGACGAGCACACGTTCATACAGGCCGCGCTGCATCAGGTCCTCGACCAGGCTCGCGATCGCACGATCCAATGGCGGGATCAACATCCGGGCACCGACCTCCGTCTCCAACTGCGGCGGCGTGCCGTGATGGTCCCATGGCACGCAGTTGCACGTTACGAATGTCACGCCGGCCTCGATCAATCGCCGGGCGACGAGAGCGCTTTGCCCGAATGTATGTCGGCCATAGCGATCGCGCGTCGGCTCGCGCGTAATGTCGAACGCATTGGCGACATCGCGGCTCGTCATCAAGTCGAACGCGTGGTTGTAGTGTTCGCCGACGTCGGAAGTCCGGCGATCGTGGAATCGTCGCACGTCGTTCATCGTTTGCAGCAAACCACGGCGATCTTCGAGGCGGTCAAACGTCAGCTCCGGGGCGAGATGCAGATTGCGGACGCGGAAGGTCGGCAGGTTCGGATCGGATTCGACGTTGAACGGGTTCGCCCCGCCGCCCAAGTACGCGGAATAGTGGAAGAAATTATCGGTCCCGCCACGTAGGTGAGGCACAGCGACATAGGGCGGCATGCCGGGCTGATTGGCGCCACGCAAGCGTGAGGAGACCGAACCAAGCGACGGGCGTTTTTGGTTCATGAAATCGCGAGCGTTGAATGCGGGGCCTTCAAAGCCGGTGAGCATCCAGTGGTTCGCCTTCGTATGATCGCCTGAGCCATGTCGCACGGTGCGAACGACAGAGAGGTGCTGCATGAGTCGAGCCTGCAACGGCATCAATTCGCCGAACTGGATACCTGGCACGCTGGTGCGCGTGGCACCCAGCGTGCCGCGATAGAGATCGGGTGCGTTGGGCTTCGGATCCCAGGTCTCCATATGGCCTGGGCCGCCGGACAGCCAAAATAGGATAACGGCGGTATCGCGCGATGACTCATTCGCCTGAGCGCGTGCCTGCAGGTATTCGGGAAGCGTTAGCCCGCCGAGTCCGAGCAACCCCGCCTACACAAAACTTCGCCGGGTGATGCCTGTGCAATCGCTGCCTTTGCTGCCATTGATGCGAAACATGCTGGCCCCCCCTATTTTCAAGAATTTCACCACAGAGAGCACGGAGAGCACAGAGAAATGCAAGAGGCGGGGGATGCGAATACAACGCATATCATCACTATTGCGTTTGAACCCCGCAATTGTATTTCTCTGTGGTCTCCGTGTTCTATGTGGTGAGTATTTCCAGGCTTGACTTCGCCGAACTCCGCTGAATGACATCGTTGATTCTACACAGTTTTCGCGATGATTGCATCGTTATTTCGAGAAGTCGTATAGTACGATTATCCCCCACTTTTTTAGGAGACTCGATCATGATTCGTGGATTGCTGTGGTTCGGCAGTGTTGCCGTCTGCTTGAGCCTTGTCGTCATGCAAGGCCAATCGCAGGACAAGAAGGAAGAAAAGAAGGACGACAAGAAGAAGGAAGTCAAGAAAGTCCCGCCCAAGCCGTCGCAGCCAGCGACGTATGCCAGCGTTCCGTATGGCAAGCACGAACGCCAGGTGCTCGATTTCTATCAGGCGAAGTCGGACAAACCCACGCCCGTCGTGCTCTTCATTCACGGCGGCGGCTGGCAGGGTGGCGACAAGAACGGCGTCGGCAATGTCAAGCAGTTTCATGACGTCGGCATCTCCGTCGCCGCCATCAACTATCGCTATGTCAAGAACGGCGTCGAGTTGAAGATCGAGCCGCCGGTGAAGGCCCCGCTTGACGACGCCGCCCGCGCGCTGCAATTCATCCGCTCCAAAGCCTCGGAGTGGAACATCGACAAGAAACGCATCGGCGCCACCGGCGGATCGGCCGGCGGTTGTTCGTCGCTCTGGCTGGCCTTCCACGACGACATGGCCGACCCCAAGAGCGAAGACCCAATCGCCCGCGAATCGACCCGCCTCTACTGTGCCGCCGTCAATGGCGCGCAAACCTCGCTCGACCCGAAGGAACTCAAAGAGTGGATGCCGAACTACACCTATGGCGCCCACGCATTCGGCTTGAAGGACCTCAAAGCGGTTGAAGATAGCCGGGAGAAGATTCAGAAATGGATGAAGGAATATTCGCCGATCGAACATGTGTCTAAAGATGACCCATCCATCGGCCTTTACTACGGCGGAGTGAAGGGTGCGAAGAAGGGCGAAAGCCATCCCGATCCGACACATTCGCCGATGCTCGGATTGTTGCTTGCGGAACGGCTCAAATCCGCCGGCGTGGACTATGTGCTGCAATACAACGGGCATCCGAACGAAAAGCTGACAAGTTCGGCCGCGTACTTGATCGAGAAGCTGCGCAAGTAAAGAGACGCGTTTGTTCAGAGCCACGCACGAAGTAAGTGGTTTGAGTTTGTAATTTCTGTGGATTCCAACCACTTAATTCGTGCGTGGCTCTAACGCCTCGGCCACCGCATCCTCGATACGAGCACGCGCGGCACGCGGTTGGGTTGCGAGCGCGTTTTGGAGCAGCTGCACGAAGCTCGGCACGTTCTGAATCTGGCCCTCCGTTTTGCCCAGCACTTCACCCTTTGGCTTACCTCCCTCAGCAGCTGCGTCGCGCGCGGGGCGAATGATGACATAGGTCGGCAGTGCGACACCGTATTTGGCGTGGAATGTTTGGTTCTGTGTTAGTTGTTTGCTTGCTTCCGCAGCCGATATCTTGGGGTTCGGGATGCTGTCGGTGTACAGGGCAACTTTCACGAACTTGTCCAATTCCGATTTCACATGCGGCAGGACAAAAACGATGCTCTCGTTGTACCTGCAATTCGTGCAGTTGACGCCGGTGAAGTCGATGAAGATCAGTTTGTTGTTATCGACGGCGTACTTCCAGGCGTCCTCGTAGGTATTGTGCCAGCCTTTGTGCGCGTCGTCGCCGGTTTTTCCGCCGGAACCGAAGACGTCGTTTTCATGGCCCGTGCGGATCGGCAGGAAGGCGACGACGTTGTCGCCGACGAATCCCGCGGGCTTGATGCCAAACATCGCCGGCGCGAGATAGATCGCTAGCGAGAGAAAGCCAACCGCGAAAAGCATGCGGAGCACGCCGACGCTTTCCGATTTATCATCGTGAGGCAAGCGAAACAGGCCGAGCAGGTACAGGCAGCAACTCAAGGACAGTGCAATCCACGCTGCCAGCACAGTGTCGTAGTTGAATAGCTGCGGAGCGCCCTGGAAGAACGCGAAATCGGCGTTCGATAGGAATTTCAAGGCCGCCCCGAGCTCGAGGAAGCCCATCGTCACCTTGACGGCATTGAGCCAACCGCCGCTTTTCGGGAGCTTTTTGAGCATGCTGGGAAAGAGCGCGAGTACGAAAAACGGGGCCGCGAATGTTGTCGAATAAACGACCGCGCCAAGGATCAGGTTAATCAACGGCGGTTGGACGCCCGCGACGGAACCGAGCATCAGTCCAAGAAACGGACCGGTGCAGGTGAAGCTGGTGATCGTGAACGTCATCGCCATGAAGATCGCGCCTAACATGCCGCCTTGGCCTTCGCGTGCCGAGGTGAACCGCGCCAGGAAGTGTGGCAGTTCGATTTCGTACATGCCGAACAGGCTCATTGCGAAAATGATGAGGACCAAACCGAGCGCGACATTGAACCACGCATTGTTCGCGACGGCGATGATGGCCGTCCCAAGCACCAACATGATGGCGGTGAGCAGCACAATGATCGTTCCCGAATAAACACACGCCATCGAATACGGGTTGTGATGCTCCTTCTCCGATTGCTTGATGAAGAAATTGACGGTGATCGGAATCATCGGGAATACGCACGGCGTGAGCAACATCAGAAACGCGCTAAGGCTCGCAAACCACAGAAAGCTCCAAAGATTGTTGGCGTCAACCGTGCTCGGCGTCGTCGGCTTGGTGTTCCCAGGTGTCGATTTGGCGGCCACATCCATCTTCTTGGCATCCGCACGGACCTTTTCGGCTTGCTCTTTCGTCGGCGTGATGACCTTGATTTTCGGCGGGCCTTGCGTGCGGTCGAAAACATCCTTCGCCGGCGCAACGACCTCGCCTTCAAGAATCTCCAACGGCACGTAAATCGGCCGATAAACGTCGGGGCCAAAACAGGTGCTCGCGTTACACACCATCAGACGAATCACGACCGTAAGCTCTTGTTTGCCAGGAGTCGCGGATGGTTCGATCAGCAAATCCTGGGTCCAGGTAAATTCATGATCGTGATGAAGCGAGAGCTTGCAATCGGCTGACAGACCGAGATGAGGTCGCGTTTCATCCAATGGCCACAACGGCTTGAGACCCGCGATCCCGGTATACTTGATTGCCGTGTCGGGCTTGCCTTGTTCGTTCGTTCGCTCGGTTATCGGGTAGGTATGGAACCCGTCCGCCGGCTTGCCTTTGATGGTGACGCGAACCACTTCGCCGCGCTTGGCTTTGGCGGGAGCGAGTTTGACATCGAAGTTGATGATTTCGAGCAGCTTCATCGATTTCGGGCTGAGCACAACGGCTTTGTTGCTCGGATCGAACGGGTCGCTCGGGTCCGATGCCAGCGCGGGGAATACCAGCGCAGCCACGAACAGCGAGGCGAACAATCCTATGCGCGATGAGAAACGGGTGCTCATTCCTGGCACACCTCGTGAATGAATTTGGGCGATTCAAATTTGCCGCTTGCGGCTTAGCGCTCGCAAGGCGCCGGGCGAGCGCTAAGCCACAAGCGGCAATACCTAAATAATATATCGGCTATTTCTTGTCCTTGATTACCACCACTTCGCGGCTTACCGACGGGACGCCTTCGAGTTGGACGGTTGTGGCTTGTTTCGTCTTCATATCGACGACCTGGATGCGGTGGTTATTCGTGTCGGCGATGTACATTTTGCCGCCGCTGATCGTGACGCCGCTCGGTTCGTCGAACATTTTCGCTTTAAGCCAGCCGGGCGGGTCGCCCAGATACGTTTCGCAGGAGCGTTTGGCGGGATCGATGAGTTTGATTTTGCTGTTGTAGGTGTCGGCGACGTAGAGTTTGCCGTCGAGGTAAGCGACGCCAAGTGCGTGTTGTAGGCGGACTTTATCGCCGATGCCGTCTTTATCGCCGAACTCGAACAAGCCTTCGCCGACGATGGTGGTGACATCGCCTTTGACGCCGGGCAGGGGCACAGCGCGGATGGCGGAGATTTCGCTGTCGGCGACGTAAATCTGCTTGCCGTCGGTCGCCAGGCCGCTGGGCTGCGCAAGCGCGGATTCAGCGAGCGAGCCATCGACGAGGTCCTCGCGGCCGCTACCGGCGTAGGGGTGCGAAGTCTTCTTCGTAATGTCGTAGTACCAAATCTGATGATGTCCCGCCATTGCGATGTAGATGCGGTCTTTGATCAGCAGCAAATCCCACGGGCTGTTCAAGCCGATCTTGAGGGCGTTGCCTCCCTTGGCCCGGCCAGAGCGATCTTGCTCGCCTGTGCCAGCCACCAAGGTGACGGTTTCGTTTTTGAGGTCGAGTGCCCGAATCGCATGGTTCTTACGGTCGGCGACGTAAAGCGTGTTGCCGTCGAGGCACATGCCTTGCGGATCGCTGAACGTGGCGTCGGCGAACTTGCCGTCCTTCATGCCTTCCTTGCCCGACCCGGCAATGGCGATCTTTTTGCCCGCCAGATTCGTAATAACGACACGATGGTTCGTGCTGTCAGCAATGAAGACGCGATCCGTGGCGGCGTCGGCGAGAACCTTGCCGGGGAAAAACAACGGCGAGGTGAGCGATTCCTTGGCGAGCTTGAAATGGATGGGCGTTTCCTTGAGCGTCTTTTTCGCTTTGTGCTCTTTTATTAATTTTTGTATGTGGTGTTCCAAGACCTCAAGGTGGCCCTCACCGGAGACGTTGCCATAATATTTGCCATCAGGATCGATGAGCACAAGCGTGGGCCAGGAACGCACGCCGAAGGCTTTCCAAATCTTGTGGTCGGCGTCGTTGATGACGGGGTGTTTGATCTCGTAGCGGAGCACCGCTTTCAGGATGCTGGCGGTGCGTTTTTCATTCTCGAACTTCGGCGAATGCACGCCGATGACGACGAGCACGCCGGGATAGCGTTCCTCGAGTTTGGCGAGATCGGGCAGCGTGTGGATGCAATTGATGCAGCAGAGAGTCCAGAAATCGAGCAGGACAATTCGGCCTTTCAACTCGGCGAGAGTGAACGGCTTCTCGGTGTTCAGCCAGTCGAGGCCGACGGCGAACTCCGGCGCTTCGGGACGGTCCTTCTCCTTGGGCTGGACTACCGCCGCTTGCAGACCCTGCGGCGTGGGTGTGGAGGCGGAATGCGTAAAAAAGTAGATGACGAACGCCGCCCCGACGACGATCGCCGAGGGCAGAACGAGAGTCGGTCGTAGAAGACGGCCGAGGAAATTCCGTACCGATGTTGCGATACCAGCAAGCATGAGTTTTTCTCCTGAACTCGAAGGGCAAGTTGGCGGTAGGTCGTATTGTATTGTAGGAGGCGACGCAGTCCGATGGAACCCGAATTTGGAATGAGGCTTCGTTGTTTTTCGCTTATTCTGGTTCCCAAACTCCTGTTTGGGAACCCACGTCCTCGAAACTCCGTTTCGCGGAAGCTGGAATCGCGTGGTCCTCACGAGGCGAAACAGAGTTTCCCGAAGGCCCGTTCCCAAACAGGAGTTTGGGAACGAGAATGAAAAAATACTGCGCCGATCGAACCCGTCCCGATTAACCGCGAAGACACACATAATTATGACGACCGAACCCGAAAAAACAACCGACACACCCGCGCCGCCAACCTCAGTTGAGACGGCGATTGCGCCAGCGCCTTTGCCACTGACGGATGCCACGCCACCGCCGGCATCTGTGGAACCGCTCACGCCGGCGTGGTTGGTGAAGGCCGACTATTTCCTGCTCGCGCTGGTGCTGATCCTGTGCTTCTTCCTCGGCTCGTTCACCGCGACCAACCCTGACCTGTGGATGCACCTGGCAATCGGCCAGCAGATCAGCGACGGCACGTTTCAGTTCGGCGTCGATACTTTCTCGTGGCTGACAGGCCCCGTCGGCGATCAACCGGCGGTCTTCTGGGTCCATCACTCCTGGCTCTACTCCTGGCTGGTCTATCAGCTGAACGCGACGGTCGGCGGCGAGGGATTGATCTTGTTCAAGGCGCTCCTTTTCACGCTCGCCGTCGGCCTGCTGAGTCGCGTCGGCTGGAGCGAATCGAACCGTTGGTTTATCTTGATTTGCGTGGCGATGGCGGCAGTGGCGATGAGCCCGCGTTTGACGATGCAGCCAATCGTGTTCTCGATTCTCTTCTTGTCGAGCACGCTCTTCCTGCTCGATCGCGCGTCGGTATTTAGCTATCCGGGAGAGGGAGCGCCGCCGGACACACGCTGGTTGTGGGGGTTGCCGATGGTGTTTGCCTTGTGGGCGAATTTCGATTCGTGGTTCATCCTCGGGCCGATCGTGCTCGGTGTCTGCTGGGCGGCACGCGGTTTAGCGACGCGGTTTCCGGGTGTTAGCGCGGTGCCGGGCAAGACGCTCGGCCAGGTGTTCGCGGTCGGATTGCTGGCGTGTTTTGCGAATCCGTTTCACGTGCGTGTCTTCCAGCTGCCGCCGGAGTTGGCCTATATCGGCGTGACGCTGGGCCAATCGATCGGGCTGACCTTGCCCGATGCGATCTTCGCGGCTGGCAACACGCTGCGCGCCTTCCATCGCGCGGATGCAGGCCAGGCGGTGCTGTTGTCAACGTGGTCGTTGTCGCCATTATCTCCCGTATATTGGAATCCGAGCGTCGGCCTGAACGCTGCGGGCCTTGCTTATGTGCCGCTGATGCTGCTCGGCTTGATTTCGTTCACGCTGTCGGCCTACGTGCCGGCGGAGAAGAAGGCGCCAACGCTGCATCTGGGCCGATTCCTGCTTTGGCTGCTCTTGGCGGTTTTGGCGTTGGTGTTGCATCGCGTGATCGTATTCTGGGCGGTACTGGCTGCGCCGCTGACGGCAATGACGCTCGGCGATTTCTTGACCTGGCAGCACAAGACCAGCGCTGTCGCGTTTGAAAATCGTCGCAAGGCGCTGCAGTCGGCCCGCCTGCTGAGCGTGCCGTTCTTTCTCCTGCTCCTATTCATGGCCTGGCCGGGCTGGTTGCATGGCTCGATAGAATTCTCGTCGCCTCGGCGTGTGGCCTGGGGCGTGCACATGGATACGTCACTCGAGCGTGCCTTGGAATCGCTGAGCGATATTCAGCCGGGCGACGCCAATCCAAAGCTGTTCAACGTCAGTCTCGGCGTGGGCGATGCAGCGCCGTCGGCGGGGCCGAAAGTCAAGCATGCGGTCGATTCCCGCCTGGCCCTGTTTTCACGAGATGCGAAATTGTTCCTTGCTGCCCGCGCGGCGTTGATGGACCAAAACAAATCCGCCGACGCCTGGCAGGACGTATTTGCCAAGTACGGCGTTCGTCATGTCGCCTTAACCAATCTGACCAATGAACGAGCCATCATTCGTTTGCAGTATCTCTTGAGCGCCAACGATTGGCGCATCCGGTTCGGCGACAATCGCCACGTGGTCTTTTCGTGGGCCGGAGCGGATCAGGTTTGGCCAACGAACACCGTCATTGCGGACCTGAATCGGCAAGCGTTCGGCAAGGTGGCGCTATCGCATCGGCCTGCCCTCGACGGCGCCAGCGCGGCGCTGGCGCCGAATTGGTTTACGCTCTATCTCGAAGGCGTTGGCAGTCGCCCGACGGGGATTTCCGAATCCGAATTGCTCGTGAGTCGTTACGAATTGGCGCGCGACCTGAATTCGATTGCGATCGCCCAGGGCATCGGCATGTTGCACACTGGGCCGGGCGCTCGAAGTGCCTTCGCCCATGCGTTGGCGATTTCGATGCACGTCAATCTGCTCGTCCAAAGCGATCACGGTTTGGCAGCGATTCCGGTCCTGGCGATGCGCGTAGCCCGACAAGCCGTGGCGGAGAACCCGCGCGACTCCGCCGCCTATATTGGCCTGGTCCGTGCCGGTGAGTTCCTCCGCGAGAACCAGGAGGATGCCTGGACGGGCCTGCGTAGCCAGTTGGGTTCCCGGCATCCTTCGCGATTGCGCAATCGTATTCGCCAACTCACGAACGTGACGGCAATCCACAATGCCGTGCAACTCGAGCCCGATCAGCTGCCGTATCACCATTTGCTGTCGCGGATTTACGAGCAGGATCAACTCTACGACTCGGCGCTCAAGCATCTTCAGATCGTTGGCAGCTTACTGCCCGCCAATTTGGCAAAGCGTAATATCAGCCCCAAAGAACGCGATGCCAATATTCAGGGATTCCGCGAAATGATCGCCAAAAACGAAAACGATGTCATGCAGCGGCGTGCCAAGTTCAAGGAAATTGAAGGCGAACAGGATCCGCTCAAAAAGGTAAACTATGCCCTGAATATGCGCTACGAGGAGCTCCGCGAAAAAGGGCGCGTGCAATCGCCGCTCGGTCTGGGGGAAAAGGCGCTGGAGATACTCGAAGCCATCAAGCCGGGTGATCTGGATGCTGAGAAACGGCTCGCTCACCTACAGATCCACTTCGATCTGCTGCTTCGTTTGGGTCGCGCCAACGCCGTCGCCGACTTGCTGAAAGACGGCAATTTCAAGGAAAGCCTGCCGGCACCGATGTACGCCGAATTTCGGCTCCAAGCCGCTGCCGCCACTGGAGACTCCACTGGAGCGCAAGAGGCGCTGGACCTCATTGAAAAGGGATTCGCGGAGCAGTATCAAAAGGAGCGCGAGGCGGCCGCACGCGTCTTTATCAACGTGGTGCGAACGCCATTGCTTTCGCCAATACTCAGTTCGGCGATGCCCGGTGCACCCGTGGCGGCCTCGGAGTTGAGCCGCGCTTATTACGGATATGCCGAGCAACAAAATCGCATCGATTCGCTTCGCAACGAGCTTTGCAACGCCATCACACTGCGTGGTATACTCGCGCTGGAGGCCGGCGATACCGCACCGGCGCTGGTGTTTTTCGAGCGAGCGTTGGCCGTGGCTGGAAACGATTTCGGTTTCTCGGATCAGCCCCTCGCACAGCGTTATCGCGACCTGTTGAAAAGTGTTCGGTGAGCGTTGCCGGTTTGGATGAGGTGCCAGGAACCCCAGCTGCATCCAAGTCGTGTATGGCATCGCTTTCGGCGTGACCGACTCCACGCCCAGGTCTGCGGCTTCAAAACTTGCGTGTTCGGCTAACGAGAGGCATTTCCCTCGCGCTCTCGTTTCCATACCATCACTTCAAACTAGGCGATTTCTCTCACAAAGGTTCACTATGTTGTCGCGCATCATGCTTGTCATCGTTGGCTTGATTCTTTTCACGCACACTGTCGTCGCCCAGGACGCCAAGGGGCCGCTGTGGGTGGTTTACGATGGCTTCAAGGGGCCGGCTTCGGGCAAGCATGTCGTGCTCGTTGCGGGCGATGAGGAATATCGCTCGGAGGAAGCACTGCCCCAGCTTGGCAAGATTCTCGCCAAGCATCATGGTTTCAAGTGCACCGTGCTCTTTCCGATCGATCCGAAGACCGGCGAGATTCATCCCAACATTAGCAACATCCCCGGTCTCGAGGCTCTCAAGACCGCCGACCTGATGATTATCGCCACGCGCTTTCGCAATATGCCTGAAAAACAGATGCAGTACTTCGCCGACTACATCGAAGCTGGCAAGCCGATCCTCGGCATGCGCACGGCGACGCATGCGTTCAACGGCATGAAAGGCAAGTTCGCCAAGTACAACAACGGCGGCGCCAAGGATTACGAGGGCGGGTTCGGGCGCCAGGTCCTTGGCGAAAAATGGATCAGCCATCACGGCGGGCATGGCACGCAAAGCACGCGCGGCATTCTGAACAAGGACGAAGCCAAGCACCCGATCCTAGCCGGGCTCAAGGACGGCGACATCTGGGGGCCGACCGACGTCTACGGCGCCAGCCCGCTCAAACCCTCCACGGTGCTCGTCCATGGCCAGGTGCTCAAGGGCATGAAATCGACCGATGAACCGCTGCCTGGCAAAAAGAACGACCCGATGATGCCCCTCGCCTGGACTCGCGATTACAAGGGTGGCCGAATCTTCACCACGACGTTGGGTGCCTCGCAAGACCTCGAAGCCGCCGGCTCGCGGCGTATGCTCGTCAATGCCGCGTTGTGGTGCGTCGGCCTCGAAAAAGCGATCACGCCGACGCTCACCGTGGACATCGTCGGCGAATACCGAGCGACGCGGTTCGGCTTCAACAGCTTCACGAAGGGCATACGGCCCGCGGCGCATGAGATGAAGTAATGCACGCATGCGATGGTTAATTCTGTCGAGCACATTCGGTTCCAATAGTGGAGATTTCGTTAAGCCGCTCGCTTTGGGCGAGCGGCTTAACGAAGAGCATACATCCACGATCCCACGGGAGCCGATTTCATGTCAACAACTTCTTCATCCAATCGAGTCGTGATCGCCGGCGGCAGCGGGTTCCTTGGCGTTTCGCTTGCCCATCACCTGTCCTCGGCGGGGATGGCCGTCGTTCTGTTGTCACGCCATGCGCCGCGTGTGAATGGGCCGTGGAGGCACGTCGTGTGGGATGGCCGCACCTTGGACGCGTGGCGTCACGAATTGGACGGCGTGATTGGGCTGGTGAACATGACCGGCCGCAGCGTCGATTGCATCAAGTCTCCGGACCATCAGGATGAAATTCTGCGTTCACGTGTGGAGGCGGCGCGGGTGCTTGGTCTGGCGGTTCGCGCGATCGCAGCGCCGCCGCCGGTCTGGGTGCAGATGAGCACGGCCCACATCTATGGCGATCCGCCGGGTCTTGTTTGCACGGAGGATTCTCCGTTCGGCGTTGGTCTGGCGCCGTTCGTCGGGCGAGCATGGGAGGACGAGTTTCGCGCAAGTGTGCTGCCAACGCAACGGCAAGTTATCCTGCGCGCCAGCTTCGTGATCGGGCGCGATCGCGGCGCGGGTGGCGGGGCGCTTGCTCGATTACGGATGGTCGTGAAACTTGGGCTGGGCGGGAGAATCGGCTCCGGCACGCAAGGCATGAGCTGGATTCACGAAGCCGACATGAACCGACTCTTCGAGCGTGCGTTGATCGATCCGTCGATGCGGGGGCCGTACATCGCATCCGCTCCGAATCCCTTGGCGCAGCATGATTTCATGCGCGAACTTCGTCGAGCGGTTGGCATGCCGATAGGTCTGCCGGCATTTGCATGGATGGTTCGCCTGGGAGCACGCTGGTTCCTGCGAACCGATCCAGACCTCGCGCTTTACGGCCGCTATGTAGTTTCACATCGATTGCGTGAGGATGGGTTCGCGTTTCACTTTCCGCAGCTTCCCGATGCGCTGAAGGAATTGGTGTTATCCGAGATTTGATTGATGCTTTCTATCAAGTACTTGTTTGCGTTAATTTTTGAGTGATCCGATTGAGCTGTACTGGGTTAGCACACCAATCATTTTCGCCCGCCGAGCGATTTTTTCGCCAGGCTGCTCGAGGTTTTTGCGGTCGTTTTTTTCATCAAATATTCAAACGGTTGCGTGCCGTCGCGATTGATCGTGGCGAGCAAACGCAAGACTTCGTCGGGCACGAGGAAGCCATCGTCGTTGATGTCGAGCGTTCCAAACTCGTCCAGAGGCCAACCTGCCTTGCGCCATTCAAAGAGGGCGATTTGGCCATCGCGATCACGATCGACCTCGGCGAACCATCTGGGCAGTCCGGGCGGCAGCTTGGCCGGAGCGATGCCCGTGTCGGGGTCAGCGGTTTCGACTGGCTGCTGACCGGGCATGCCTTGGCCGCTGTTTAGCATTTGTTGACGCACGCGTTCATAGCTTTCTGGGAAGTACGCTCTGTATTCATCCGAATCGATCCTGCCATCGCCGTTCTTGTCCCAGCGTGCTAGGTCGGTTTGCAGCGACGTCGGTATTTCGTCGCCTTTGAGAAACTGGTCGTTGTCGCGGTCGAAATGCTCGAACACCTTGGCAATCTCCTTGGATGAAGCATTCTCCTTCGGCTCGCGCCAATATGGTGAATTCTCCGAACCGAGGTAGCGATTGGCGTAAACGAAGAACTGGTCGCGCGTGATTGTGTTGCCGTCGAGTTTGAGTCGCATGGCAGCGCGGTCGAACAACTCCATGATGTTCTGGCGTTCAAACTTTCCGCGCTCCCACGTCGTTCCGCCGGCGGATAAACGGGCAAACCATTGCTTGAAATCGACGCGGAGCGCTTCTGTTGAATCAAGCCTGACCAGTTCTCGGATGAATCGATCACGCTCCGTGTCGGCCAACTTGAACGAGCGCTCCAAAATCTTCATCATCTTGGCGTCTTCGTCGGAAGGCCTTCTGTCTTTCTTCGATTTCTTGAAGCTCCCCTCCTGCGACGATACCAACCCAGCGCAGAGGAACGCGAAAAACGAGAGCACCAAGATTTTGGAACAGCAATTCATGGCACGGCATCAGAAAGTGAATGTGTTACCGAAGGCAGGATGTAGTCATTCTATCGATTTCTGCCCACGGAGTGCATCATTCGCGGGGATTTGTACTTCACGCGAGCCAAAATAAATCGGCAAGCCCGCAAGCTCCTTCGTCGCCTGCGGGGTCCGACCCGCGCAGGCTCCTTCGTCGCCTGCGGGCTTTACACACGTTCTGTCAGAACGAAAAACCCAAGCGTCGTTGGGCAACGCTCAAGTTCGACGATTTTCGCGGCGCGATTCAGCCAACGATGTCCGCAACGAGTTTCACAATCGCGTCGTGCGTCAGGGCGAACGGGATCGTTTCTCGGCGAGCACCGATTTGGCCGACGTAGCGGTGCAACGTAGCGGTGTCGCGCGTCAGCGCCATCTCGTAGTACAGCGATTGCCCGTCGCGCTGCATCGGCGCGGTGCTGCGCAGCAACGCCTGGTTTAAGCGTGCGTCGGCTTCGAGCAGACGCAGCGGTTCCAAGAGGCCCGTCGCGCGGCTAGCGATGCGTTCGCCCCAGGTGCGCACGTCTTGCGCCGCTGGTGTGCTGTTGCGAACGGTCAATTCCGTGAGCAGGCAGCTCATGCTGTCCTTTTTCTCGACGACGACCGTCGCGCCCCAATCGCCGAGTGAGACATGGAACCCGCCCGGTTCCGAGCTATTTAGTTGTTGGCGGAGTATGTTTGCGAGGGTCATCGGCCTCTCCTATTTGCTTCTGGGTAGCGTTGATTCCGTCGTGGGATAATAACACAGGCTTGCCTTCGGCGATAGTATGCAAGTGGACAGGGCGCGACCAGATCGCCTGGACATAGGCCAGCGTATCGGCGGCTCGGTCCATACGCAAGTCTACTCCATTATACTCGTGTCTGAGCAGCAATTCGCCGCGGTTCTTGTAGTTTCCGTCGACGACATAGATAAAAGGCCTACCGTGGTTGGACAGGCTGAAGAGCAGGCGTTGCTTGATTTTCTGGAATTCGCGTGACTCGACGACGTAGTTATCCTGCGGTTCGTTATGGGCGAACGAGAACAGCTTTTGTTCGACACAAAACTCAGGCGTGAGAAAGGTATCGAGAAAGGTAACATCGTTATGAATCTTGCGGACCTCGAATATCTTGCTGCGTCCGAGATTCAGATTCAAATTCCAGGCCCGTTTTTTCTCTAGGTTTTCGCATTCTTCCCATTCCTTGCCAAACTGTCCGGTATTCCAGCGCCGTTCAATGTCGCGAAACAACTCGATGCCCAGCTTGTACGGATTAAGCCGGCCGCGCGACATCGCCATCGTGCCTGAATGATGATCGGCATAATCGACGCATTCCCAGCCCTCCAGGGCGCGTTCGGTCATGATCGTGCTATGCCAAAAGCTGGCCCATCCTTCATTCATTATCTTGGTCTGTCCCTGCGGCGCGAAGTAATAGGCCTCGTCGCGGATGATCGAGAGCACGTCGCGCTGCCAGGGTTTGAGCGGCGCGAACTCGATAAGGAAGAGCAGCACGTCGCGCTCGGGTTTTTCGGGGAAGGAGCGATCGATGACCTGCTGCTTCCGCTTCAATTCGTCGCCTTCCGCCTTGAGTACCGCATGCGGGTTGATGTACTCATCCATGTAATCCTTGCTCTCGAACCGCGTCAGTTTCTCGGTCTCCTCGACGTGTTCCTTGAAATCGAAGCGCGACACTTCCTCACGCCGTTTGATGGCGGTGGAATGGATGTCGATGAGATCGTCGATCGACATGCAGCGATCGACGAAGCGTTCGACTTCGTCCTCGCCGTGCTTGTCGGAGTATTGCCGCACGCGCATGCCGTGGTTGGCCATCTCGTCCATCATCTTGCGCGAGGTGTGCGCGAAGTAGGCGTTGTTCTTGAAGAAGTCACAGTGCCCATAAACATGCGCCATCACGAGCTTCTGATCGACAGTATGATTGCAGCGCATGAGGTAGGCGTAGCACGGGTCATTGTTGATGACCATTTCGTATATTTTCGATAGGCCGTACTCGTAGCCTTTCTTCAACTCCTCGTACTGCATGCCAAACGACCAGTGCGGATAGCGTGTGGGGAATCCGCCATAAGCCGCGATTTCGTTAAGATCGTCGGCATCGACGACTTCGAAGATCGTGTCGTAGAAGTCAAGCCCGAAGGAGCGTGCGTGAGCTTCAATCTCGAGCTTGAGCTTGGCTAGATCGGGCGGCAGTCGGGTGTCGTAGGGGATAGTCATGTTAAACTCAGTGACGAGTGACAAGTGACGAGCGGCAAGCCGGGCGTTACAAGCAAAGAGTGAAGATAATCACGTCTTTTCCTCCAATTTTCTTCGCAGCGCATTCAGTATTTTTCGTGACTCTTCAAGGATGCCCGCAATAGGTGTGGCCGTTTCTCGATCGCAAAAGCCGAACTCGTAGGCCAACACCAACTGTGTATCAAGCTCGGCGACAGAACCTTCGGCAATTGAAATAAACTGGATGAACTCTTTCGTACTCCGCCGAGCCTGCCCTTCCGCGATGTTCGACGGGACCGAAACCGCTGCACGTCGCATTTGGCTTACAAGGCCGTACTTTTCATCAGCCGGAAAGCTGCGTGTCAATCGATAAACCTCCTTGGCAAATACTATGCCCTTTTGCCAAACCAGCAGGTCACGATAACCTCCAGCTTTCTCGCTCATGACAGGTTCTCTCTCCAGGTGTTGCTCGTCACATCGTATTCTCTCGTCACTTGCCACTCGTCACTCGTCACTTCGTTATTTCCCGGTTCCCAAGAATTCTTTGATCGATCCCAATATCGCCTCCCTATTCGGAATCCTACTCGCGACGACGTTGTCCTTCTTCTCCAACAACTCCGTGATGAACTCGTAAAACTCGCCGCTGCCGTAGGGGCTTTCGACTTGGCCGTAGCCGAAGAGGTTCAGCTTGGGCAGCAGCGTGTTCTGGAGAAACGTGACGCAGAGCGGGCTGTCGTCGCCCCAGTTGTCGCCGTCGGAGAAGTGGAACGCGTAGATGTTGAACTCCGTGGACGGGAAGCGATTGTCGATGATTTTGTTGGCAAGGTCGTACGCCGTGCTGATCTTCGTACCGCCCGATTCGCGCGTGTGGTAGAAGGTATGCTCGTCCACTTCATGAGCCTCGGCATCGTGGACGATGTAGACGTTCTCCACGCCCTTGTAGTGCTTCTTGATCCAGGTGTCGATCCAGAACGCCTCGATGCGGACGATCTCCTTTTGCTCGTCGGTCATCGAGCCCGAAACGTCCATCATGTAAATGATCGCCGCGACGGCATCGGGTTTCGGGGCCTCGCGCCAGCTGCGGTATTGCTTGTCTTCGCGAATCGGGATGACGAGCGGGTCGGCGGGGTTGTAGGTTCCGGACGCGATCTGGCGTTTCATCGCACGCTTAAAGGTGCGCTTGAAATGCTTCAGCGACTCCGGCCCGGTTTGGCGGATGCCGGTATATTTGTCCTTCGTCGTGACGATATTCTTCTTGCCCTTGGGTTCGATGCGAGGCAGCGACAATTCCTCGCCAAGAATGTCGGCCAACTCTTCGAGCGTAAGATCGACTTCGAGAATATGCCCGCCGGGCTGATCGCCGGCGCCGCCTTCGCTTTCTTCCGACGGTTGCGTCAACGGTTGACCGGGTTTTCCCTCGCCTTGCCCCGCGCCGCCGGAGCCTTTTTGGCCATAGCGAAACTGCGGCAACTCGATCGACGGCAGCGGGATGCTGACGAAATCTCGGCCCTTTTTCCCGATCATCTCCCCGCGCGAGATGTACTTGGACAGGCCGCTCTTGACCTTGCCGCGTACGATCTTGCGAAAGCGTTGATGATCGCGTTCGATTTGTTGACTCATGATATCACCCAAAACCGAGGGGTTCGGAGTGCCTCACCCCTGGGCTTTTGCTCCTTTACTTCTTCGTTTGGCCTCGCGCGAAGATGCTCGCCACGAAGGTCAGCACGTCGGTTGCGCTCGATTCGTTGTAGCCGTAGTATTTGATCAAGCGTCCCTTCACGACGTCGATCTTCTCTTGCGTTGCCTTGTCCACGACGTTCGACACCAGGCTCGTCAGCTTGATCGTGTCCTTTTGATCCTCGAACAGCTTGAGTTCCAGCGCCTTCATCAGGCGTTCATTCGTTTTATAGTCGAACTTCTTACCGTCGATCGCCAGGGCGCCGATGTAGTTCATGATCTCGCGGCGGAAGTCATCCTTGCGGCTATCGGGGATGTCGATTTTCTCTTCAATCGAGCGCATCAGGCGTTCGTCGGGTTCGTCATAGCCGCCGGTGAAGCGGTTGCGGACCTTCTCGCGCTGCGTGTACGCCTTGACGTTGTCGATGTAGTTATGGCACAGCCGGGACAAGGCGTCTTCGTCGGCGGCGATGGCGCGCTGGACTTCGTTTTTCACGATATCCTCGTATTCTTGGCGCACAACCTGCAACAACTCCTTGAAATGCTGCAATTGGTCCTGGTTCGTGATTAGCGAATGATGCCGAAGGCCGGTCTCCAACTCGTGCATGACCATAAACGGGTTGATGTTGTCTTCATCGGGATGGGCGACGAGGGCGTTCGAGACCTTGTCCTGAATGTAGCGCGGGCTGATGCCGTGCATGCCTTCCTGCGGAGCTTCACGCCTCAACTCGATGATATTGTCCTCGGTGAAGCCCGGCAGCGATTTGCCGTTGTAGAGTTTCATCTTTTGCAAGAGCGTGAGGTTCGCATGCTTGGGCTGTTCGAGCCGAGTCAGCACCGCCCACATGGCGGCGACTTCGATCGTATGCGGCGCGATGTGCTTGCCACGCACGCGCTCGGTGTTGAACGATTTCTCGTAAATCTTGATCTCGTCGCTGAGCCGAGTGACGTAGGGCACGTCGATCTTGACGGTACGGTCGCGCAACGCTTCCATGAACTCGTTGTTTTGCAGTCGGCGATATTCCGGCTCGTTCGTATGGGCGAGGATGACCTCGTCGATGTCGGTCTGCGCGAATTTCTTCGGCTTGATCTTATGCTCCTGCGACGCGCCGAGCAGATCGTACAAGAACGCCACATCGAGCTTCAGGACTTCGATGAACTCGACAATTCCGCGATTGGCGATGTTGAGTTCACCGTCGAAGTTGAATGCCCGTGGATCGGAATCGGACCCGAACTCGGCGATCTTGCGATAGTTGATATCGCCCGTCAATTCGGTCGAATCCTGGTTCTTCTCGTCCTTCGGCTGGAACGTGCCGATGCCGATACGGTCCTGCTCGGACAGGATCAGGCGGTAGACTTTGATCTCGTTGGCGAGCATGGCGGAGATGTCGCCCTGGTACTTTGCCAGCCGTTCGTTGAACATGAATCGGCTATAAGGCGACAGGTCGCCCTTGATCTGGAACGGATAGCGGGCCTTATCACCGAAGGTTTCGGAAAGCCGCGCGATGATGGCCGGTCGCATGGTGGGCGGAATCAGCTGGAGCGGCTCGCTGTGCATCGGGTCTTTGAGCCAGGTGTCGTCGGGGCCTTTCCAGCGGAAGGAGAAAAGCATGCCGGCATCGGTGCGTGCGTATTCCTCCAGGCCGCGTTTTAGCAAACGGGCGATCGTGCTCTTCGACGACCCGACCGGACCGTGCAGCAGCAGCACGCGGCGTTCGGTGCCATACTCATGCGCGGCCGATTTGAAGGCGTTGACCAGCTGCATGAGGATGCGGTCGAGCCCGAAGACGGCGTCGCCGTGCTTCTCGCCGAACTCGGTGAAGAACTTGTAGCGTGTGGTCTTTTCCTTGTTCTCTTGCCGATCGTCTACGCCGTGCGAGATAATCATGTCGTACAGACGCTGGTAGGCAGTACGCGTCACTTCGGGATTGTCGCGGACGATGTCCAAATATTCCTCGAAGCTCCCTTCCCAGTGCACCTTGTGGTAGTCATTGAGATTGAGGTGATCGCGAATTACACCCAAGATGTCTTTGCCTGTTGCGTTCATAAGTGCATACCTCCCCTAAGTACGACGCAATCATTCGCGTCGATGTTCGGCATATTGCCGGCTTGTGTTGACAAAGATCGAGAAAAGAAGATGAGAACTACGTTACGGCGAGAGACAGGACATTCCGACGTTTGCCGCTTGTCGTTTAGCGATCGCCTGGCACCGCGCGAGCGCTAAACGACAAGCGATGTGTTCAGAACGTCGACGTTCCCCGACGATTCACCTCTCGGTTAGCACGCGGACAGAGGAAGATGGTCAAGGTTGCCTGATGCTGGGTATCGTTACGGTCAGCCACTTCCTGTTCGGACCCCGACGGTGCGTATCGGGTGTGCTCCTGCGATGCCTCTCCTGAATGATAGACGCACCGTTGGGCGAAATATTGCGCGAGATAGGCGACATTCCTTTCGCCAGACACAGCGCACAAACGGACCTCACTGTTAGCATACGCTATAGGGAAGGGGGGTTGTCAAGGTCGGTTTTCGCGGAATTGACGGAAAGGGCGTTCCCCAGCCGCGAGTTTCGCTGGCTTTCGCAGCCATCGGCAAACATCATTTCTCAGGCCATTCCCAGCCGGCAAGCCGTCCGATGAAATCGT
>SIAQ01000077.1 GCA_009697105.1 Gemmataceae bacterium
GACAAGGTAAGTTAAACCCATGACGTGTTGTATATATCTCGCCGTTTAGGGCGGTCTTGCAGCGAACCCGCCATAAATGGCGGGCTATGTAGAATTTTTCGGAGTTTGCCGCACATGCCGAGTTATCATCCGAAGGTTGTCGAACCGCGTTGGCAGCAGGTTTGGGAGGGGAACAAGACCTTCAAAACGCCTGACGATTCGCCGAAGCCGAAGTACTACATCCTCGATATGTTCCCGTATCCGTCCGGTGCAGGCCTGCACGTCGGCCATCCCGAAGGCTACACCGCGACCGACATCCTTGCGCGTTACAAGCGCATGCTCGGCTTCAATGTGCTGCACCCGATGGGTTGGGACGCCTTCGGCCTTCCCGCGGAGCAATACGCCATCCAGACGGGCACGCATCCGCGCACCACCACGCAGAACAACATCACGACGTTTCGCCGACAGATCAAGATGCTCGGCTTCAGCTACGACTGGGACCGCGAGGTTGACACGACCGATCCGAATTATTTCAAATGGACGCAGTGGATATTCCTGGTGCTGTTCGACACCTGGTATGATGCGGCTCAGCAACAGGGCCGCCCGATCGCCGAGTTGCCGATCCCGCCCGACATCAAAGATGATGCCGCCGTGCGCGCTTATCGCGACAGGAAACGGCTCGCATATCAAGCCGAGGTACCAGTCAACTGGTGCCCCGCACTCGGCACGGTGCTGGCGAACGAAGAAGTCATCGACGGCAAATCCGAGCGAGGCAACCATGCCGTCGTCCGCATGCCGCTCAAGCAATGGATGCTGCGCATCACCGACTACGCCGAGCGCCTGCTCGACGATCTCGAAACCGTCGATTGGCCGCATGCGATCAAAGAGCAACAGCGCAACTGGATCGGGCGGAGCGTGGGCGCGGAAGTGGATTTCAAATTGCAGATTTCAGATTTCAAATTAACATCCAATGATGCCACCAATTTGCAATCTGAAATCTGCAATTTGAAATCTGAAATTCGTGTATTTACGACGCGTCCCGACACGCTTTATGGCGCGACGTATATTGTGCTTTCGCCTGAGCATCCGTTGATTGACGCGGTCACGACACCGACGCAAAAGGATGCCGTGGAGGCGTACCAGATCGAAGCCGCGGGCAAGAGCGACCTGGAACGCACCGATCTGGCGAAGAAAAAGTCCGGCGTCTTCACGGGAGCGTATGCCGTCAATCCCGTCAATGGCGAGGCGATACCGATTTGGATTGCCGACTATGTGCTCGTCAGTTATGGAACCGGCGCGATCATGGCCGTGCCCGCGCATGATGAACGCGATTTCGCTTTTGCCCAACGCTTCAATCTGCCGATTCGGCCAGTCGTGCTGCCCCCGAATCGTTGGTTCGAGCAGTCGAAGGTCTTCAAGATTTTGAAGAAGATGGGCGTCGATCCACGCTTCACATCGGAAAAACTGAGCCAGCCCGAATCGCATGCCGAGACCCTGAATCGGCTCGAAGTGGATGTGTTGAGCAAATCGCTGCGCTATTTGGACGCATTCGGCCAGGATGTTTACAAGGTCATGGAGCAACTCTATCGCGATCATGTCGAAATTTTCCCGGAGTGCTTTGCCGACGAGGGCGTCGTCTTCAACTCGGATGGCTTCGATGGCCTGAGCACGGCGGAGTTCAAGAAGCAGATCATAGCGACGCTGGAGTCCGAGAAACGCGGTATGCGCAAGACCAACTATAAATTGCGCGATTGGCTCTTCAGCCGCCAACGATACTGGGGCGAGCCGTTTCCGATCCTGCACGAACTCGATGCGGCGGGCAACCCAACAGGCGAAATCAAAGCGGTCGCGATCTCCGAATTGCCGCTCTGTTTGCCGGTGGTTGAGGATTACAGGCCGACGGGTAACCCCGAACCGCCGCTCTCGAAGGCGAAGGACTGGCTGTTCGTCGAGCGCAACGGCAAACGTTATCGCCGTGAGACGAACACAATGCCGCAATGGGCGGGGTCGTGCTGGTATTACTTGCGTTACATCGATCCTCACAACGCAAACGTGTTCTGCGATCTCGCGAAGCTAAAGGCTTGGCTGCCCGTCGGCCTCTACGTCGGCGGGGCGGAACATGCCGTGCTGCACCTGCTCTACTCACGCTTTTGGCACAAGGTGCTCTTCGATCGCGGTCACGTACCCGTTGCCGAGCCGTTCCAGAAATTGGTGAATCAGGGAATGATTCTGGGTGATACGGATTATCACCTAACCATCGCCGCATTCGATGCGAACCGGGAGCAGATCGACAAGCTGAAGTTGAACGTGATCCGCGTCAAGGATGACGAAAAGGGTGAGATCTGTGTGCTGCGCAATTCGTCGTCCGATCCCGATCGCTTTTGCCCGTTGACCGAAGAGCAGATCGTCAAAGTGGGCGGCAAGGTTTTTTTGAAGGATACGCGCATCGAACTGACGGGGCGCTCAGACAAGATGTCGAAGAGCCGAAAGAATGTCGTCAACCCAGACGATGTTGTCAATGAATACGGAGCCGACAGCCTGCGGCTCTACGAGATGTTCATGGGCCCGCTCGAAGCCGTCAAACCGTGGAGTACACGTGGCGTTGAGGGCGTGTTCCGCTTCCTCAATCGCGTTTGGCGGTTGGTGATCGACGATCGGCACGACGCTGTCAAGCTGCTCGACGCGGTGCAGGACGTGGAGCCTGACAAGGACACGTTACGCTTGCTGCATCATACGATTCAGAAAGTGACCAACGATTTGGACGGACTATCGTTCAATACCGCGATCTCCACGATGATGGAACTGACGAACCACCTGACCAAGCAAACGGTGCGGTCGAAGAGCGTGCTGAAGGCCTTTATGCTGATACTCGCGCCGTTCGCGCCGCACATCGCCGAGGAGATTTGGCACGCCCTGCACCAACGAGCCGGAAGCGTTAGCGACGGACTTTCTTCACTCGCCTACGAACCATGGCCAAGCTACGACGCGAATCTGCTCAAGGCCGACACCGTGGATATTCCGGTGCAGATCAACGGCAAGCTGCGAGCGGTCATTACGGTGGCGGCGGGTCTCGACAAGTCGGCGTTGGAAGATGCCGCGAAAAGCGACGACAAGATCAAGCCGGCGCTCGAAGGCAACACAATCAAAAAGGTAATCGTCGTGCCGGGCAAGCTGGTCAATTTCGTGATTGTTTAGCCGCTCGCCTTTGGCGAACGCGGGCGTCGATCGGCGCTTCGCCCAAGCGTCACGGCATCATGGACAAGCGTTCCATTCGCCGTAGTTGCGCCTGCAATGCCGAGTCGTGAGGGCGCAGCAACAATGCCAGGCGTTGCGTCTCGATCGCCTCCGCGATTCGACCGGAGTCATGCAGGGCGGCAGCTAACCAATGCAGGACGATTGCATCTTTGCTGCCCGTCAACGCAGTTGCTTTACGCAGGTCGATGAGTGCGTCCTTGGCGATTGCTTGTTCAAATTTTCCCCGGCCACGCACGAGAAATGCACGCGCGTCGCTGGGTTGCAGTTTGATGGCGGCGTCAGCATCGTCGAGAGCGAGTCGAATCTGGCCACGTTCCAGACGAAACCAACCGCGCAACGCCAACAACGGCCCGAAGTCGATCCCTTCGCCAAACGTCGCATCGACAAGCTGTTCAACGTGCCTGATCGGCCAACGCTGCGATAGTCCGTATTCCGCACAAACGAAGCCATTGACGACACGCGAAGCGGCTGCACGATCAGCGTCCGCCGGGTTCCATTGCTTGAGAAGTGTATCGCGTGTCCTCGCCAAACGTTGGACCTCTTCCGAAAGTCCGAGCAGGCTCTCACGAAGTTTCACTTCGGTGCCGGCCGAGGCTTGGATAGCGGCATCGAGAGCGCCGATTCGCAGATGGGCGTGAATCAACATCGCCGTTGCCTTCGCATCCCGTTCGCCTTTTTCCAAATCAAATGCAGATCGCGAATAGTTCTCCTTGGCGAAATGGAGCAGGCCGAATATCCGCCTCCCGGCGGCGTCCGAGCCTTGTTCCTGCGCACGCATGACAAGTTCCAACGCTTCGTCCGGACGACCGATATCCAGATAGAGATCAGCGGCACGAACTAACGTCGCGCGGTCCTTTCCTGCAGCGAGCCCCAACCGACGCAGATGATCCAGCGCGTCGTCGGTTCGGCCGAGGCGTAGTTCGAGCAAGATGATGTACGCGAGAGCATCACGATTATTGGCGTCGGCCTCTATGCCGGCTTTGAGGGCGCTGATGGCGTCCTTCGTTTGATTCAGTTGGTCATGCACACGGGCTTTGAGCAGCAACGCGTCCACCGATGCAAGGCTGGCCGAATCGATGAACAGCGCCTGTTGCAGATGCTTGAGCGCGACGGCCGGCTCCTTGCTGCGGTCGGCGTTGCGCGCGAGTTGATAGTGGGCGGCGGCGCGGACAATGCCAAGTGCGTGTACCGTTAGTGGCGCTAATAGCTTCTCCGCTTCCGCGGATTCACCTCGCCGCACGCACACCGCTCCCAGCGCCAAAGCATATTTCGGATCGCGCGGAAACAACGTGGCGAGCGTGCGATAGATGCGCTGCTCTTCGATGTCATCGGTTGCGACTTTCACACGCAGGTCCCACAACGCGTATTCGTTCGGAAAACGCTTCGTGCCCAATTCCAGCACTCGGCGGGCGTCGTCGATGCGTTCATGGTCGATGTACATCTTCGCCAAGATGCGCGCGCTCTGAGCGTCGGCCTGTTTGTCGTCGGCAAGTAGTTTTTCGAGCAGCGGCGCGTCGGCGATGTCGATGGTCGGACGCAGATAAATCCAGGCGCGATAGGCGCGGGAGACGTTATCCTGAAAGCTCACGAAATCGGCGAACTCTGCCTTTTCGACGCGCGTCTTGTCGAGGCGAGCGTCCATGTGCAACTCGATGCGGCGAGAATCGTCCGGATCGCGTTCGACACGCAGCCTGAAATGCCCGAACGCGCTGCGTATTTCCTTTTGGTCTGGATAGCCATCGAAGCGAAACGCCGGCGGGATCTGGATGACATAGCGATGCGACGATTCAAAATGCGACGGAAGCTGGAACGGCAGCTTGCGATCCATGTCGAGATTGTAGCCGATCAACCAGGCCCAGGTGATGCTGTCAGTGAAGCTGGCCTCCTTGCTGGTTTCGCCGATGAAATGTTTGGGCACGTCAAACTCGAACTCGGCCTTCACCGGTTGATCGAAATCGAGCAGCCTTTTTTCATCGATCTTGTAGCCGGTCAATCGGACCTTGGGATGCGCGTCTTGCAACTCAGCGACGATGGTTCGACGGCGTTCGCCTGGCGGAACTTCTAGCCAGCGATCGCGCCGCGACCAGGCGGCACCCTCGAAGTACGTGGCCTCGCGCCGGCAGCGAGCCGTGCCATCGGGTTGAACGTTCACATGCGTGATCTGCTCGAAGCGGAAATCCTTGGCGGCGAACTGCGGTGTCTTGGCCAGGGTCAGGTCTTTGCCTTGCGTCAGATAGGCCTGTCGATCGCGATCGCTGCGCGGCAGAAAGTCCCACGCCGCCAGCGAGACCGTCGTGTCGATCCAGTAGTCCTTGCCGGCGATCTGCGTCTTGAGTATCGCATGCGTGCCCCACGGCGAAGGCACGGCAGGCTGCACCTGGCCATCGTCGAGTGTGCCAAGCGTCACCAGCCAAACCGGCAGCCCGATCTCGCGCAACATCACCGCAAGGAGTTGGGCCTGGTCCTTGCAATCGCCATACAGACTCGCCAACACCTGATGCGGTTGGTGCGGCGTGTAGCCAAGCCCGCCGGGACCGCGAGAGAGATAACGCACGTTGCGGCGAACCCAATAGGTCAGCGCCTTGGCCTTGTCGATGGGCATCTTCTCGTTGCCTGTGACTTCGTCAACGATCTTGCGAATCTCCGGCGTGCACTTCCAACAATTCGCACGCAGCTTGTCCTTCCATTGACCGATCGCTTCCCAGGATACGAACGTCGAAACGGCGACTTGCAGCCGAAGCTCTTCGCGCGATGGTCGTTCCTCGTCGCGCGGCAATTCGGGGCGCTTGGTGACGGTCCAGTGGTAGAGTTTGTCCGTTGCGGTTTCGGTGACGACGAGATCGATCTTGCCATTGACGGTTTTGTGGTTCAGTGGCTTGCTCTTGGGAACGCGAACGCGGAATTCGTCGCGCAATACGGGATGAGTGTCGTCGCCAAAGCTATAGCGCGAGAAGAATTGGCCATCGAACTCGCGGTGCTTGCCTCGCACGGTCCACTTGACTTCGTAGAGATCGCCGGCCTGGAGATTGGGAAACGAGATGACCAGTTGCTTGTCCTGATCGTAAACCTGAAAATCGGTGGCGACATCACGCAATTGCACATGCTTCGGCTCGATGGTAACGATCTTGCCATCGCCTTTGATAACGCGCGCCTCGTTGAGCGTGAGTTTTTCGTAGGTCGGGTCGTAGTAGATTGAGCGATACTCGCCAAGCTTTTCGATGCCCTTGCGGCTATTGAGGCGGGTGATTTCGTGAGTGATCGATTCGGTGGTGCCATCGGGTTCGATGAGATAGGTCGTGGCGGTGTAGATGACGCAGGCGGTGGCGTCGTCGAGATACTCGCGCGGAATCGTTTTCAGCACGGCGGGATCGTAGCGATAGGGCAGCGGTTCGCGCGACGGCCCGCGCGGCACGGGCCAATCGTCGGCCCGCAGATGTGTGGACGCCAGGAACAATGCGACCATCAATAGCGAGCGGATGCACGGCATGATCGGAACCTCCGCGGCGAGCGGTGAGCGTAAGCCCCATAATCAGGGGGCCTGCGCCGGCCCGCTCGCCTATACCCGGTATTGTGGAGGAAATCCGTGGGGCAAGCAAGCTCAATCGTGGGCTACGTCGTTGTGCATGACGGCCGCTCTGTTCAGCTGAGTCATTTGCTTCATCGTTTTGTCGAACCCTTCCATCGAGCCGTCGAACGAAAGGATGTTCCCGTGGCTATTTGAAGCCACCGTTTTCATGGCGTCGAGCCATTCGGTGTAGAGCATGGTCGCATGATCGACGCCGTTGGATTCCATCATGCTGTGAGCATCGACAAGCCCGATGGCCATTTCCTTTCGGAGCAGCGCGTTGCCCTCGCCGCGGAGTTTGTCCACGTCCTTCTCAGCCTGGGCGACGAGCCGCTTCGCCTGGGCCTCAGCCTCGGCGACGCGAGTCTTGGTGATGAACTGCGCCTCGGCTTCGTTTTGGGCGGCGAGCATCATGTTATTGGAGGCCACTACCTGGGCCATCGAACGCAGGATGGCTTCGTCGAATGAAATGTCGTTGACTTGCAAGGCGATGAGATGAAAGCCCCAGTCCTGTAGCTCATGTTCGATATACGAGTTCACCTCATCGACGATCTCTCGCCTGAGCGACAGAATCTCACTCTGCTTCTTTATGGCCACGAACGAACGAATCGATCCTTCGATGCTGCGGATCAGCGACTGCATGAAGCTCCGATCATCAATGAACTTGAAGGCGGCCTTGAGGATGGTCTCCTCCTGCCCGTTGGCCACGGCGTAAATGATCATCGTCTTGAAGTTGACGTTAGCCTGATCGCCCGTGATTGCTTGAAATTCGAGTTCAGCCGAGCGGTGCTGAAGCGAGACGCTCCGGAAGACTTTCTCGACGAACGGGATGCGAAAGCTCAAGCCGGGGTGCAAAAGGCGACGGTACTTTCCGAACAGAACGGCGACACCGACATGTCCTTGTTGGATGACGGAAATGCTGCCGAAAAGTAGGACGACGACGGGGATCGCACAATAGGCGATGATTTTGACTACTTCGATATCGAGTGCCATGATTTTTTACCTTTCATTCGATTTGTGTGTTCATGTTCTGCCGCTTGCGGCTTAGCGCTCGCCCGGCGCCAGGCGAGCGCTAAGCCGCAAGCGGCAGTTCGTTACGACGGAAACTCCGAAGAGTGATGTTCCAGGATGTACCAGCCTGTCTTTTCCTTTTTGCAGACGAAGGAGTAGCGAGCCGGGACGCGCACGGTGATGCCCTTCTTGCGATACGAGAAGATGTAGGAGCCGGACCGGATGAAGATGTCGTGGTATTGCCGAGTTTCGCCGGTATCGAATTGGACTTTCACGTCCTCGAGTTCGAAGAGGTGCTCGAAGTATCGGCGAATATGGTAGCGTCCCGCCCGCAGGTCCTTGGCGAAAGTGCCCCATAGCAGGCCTTCCGAGTCGTAGGTTCCCACAACGCTTCCAATGTTGTGGTGATTGACACCAAACTCCCAGTCCGCGATGAAGTCATCGAGGTTCTTCTTTTCGTTGCTCAATCGGACCACGCTGCTGTAGACCAGCCCGCCGGAGTGCTCGCACTCGTTCACGTCCATGGTGCTGGTCGAGTGGGGGTGGTGCGTTTCGCTGAACAGCTTGATGAATTTCTTAAAGATCGCCAAAGCGGGCACCTGCTGGTGCTTGTAGATCACACATGTGATAAAACTGTGCAAGACGAGGACGGCGAGCAAGCCTTCAAAGATGCCGAGCTGAAAAACGAGGTAGCCACAAAACATCGCCACCCCAAACGCATAAGGGCCTTGGTGGGCGACGTGGTACAACCCGGCTATCATCTTCCAACCCGTGAAGATCATGAGCACGGCAAGTGAGAATTCGGGCAGCCATTCGAGAATAGCGGGGAACACCAGGACGACCCCGATCACGGCCGCGACGACCAGGCACGACATTTTGGTGACCGCGCCTGCCATGCGGTTGGTCTGGCTTTTCGCCAGGCCATCCAGGTTCGTCATGCCGCCGAAAAAGCTCGACGCCATATTGGCAGTCCACATGACGAGCAGGCTGTTGTTCGAGTCCGACTTTCGTCCGAGCGGGTCGATTTGCTCGATGGCGGCATTGCTCATCACCTGCTCGATGACATCGATCAGCATCAGCATCAGGGCGTATAGCACCATCTGGACATGCATCATCGGGGTAATATGTGAAAAGTCGGGCAACGGCCAGGCGAGCGTGAATTCCATCGGTGTGATATCCAGCATCGGAAACTTCACATAGCAAGCCAACCAGATGCTTCCCGCGATAACAGCGATGTAGGGGACGCCTGGACTCGTGTCTTTGAATCGTTTGTAGAGGTAGACAAACAACACGAACCCGACTGCGGAGCACAGAATCACCAGGCCCCGCTCGCCTGTCCAGAATACCTCGGCATGTTCAACGGTCGCGTCGGTGACAGTCGTATAAGTGTAGGGCACGAACTTCATCGCAATCTTCAGGCCGACGCCCGCAAGCAGGCCTTCGATCAGAAATGGCGGGACAGCCTTGAGGATGTACTTGGCGAGGTCGTAGCGCCAAACGATCGCCTGAAAGACCGATGTCAGGAAGATCAGCCAGGGCATGTTCTCCGTTCCGAACTGGTGAATCCCCATTGCCAGGATCGGCGCAAGCCCGGCGGCGACCCCCGGCACGCCGATGTGGTTGCCCGGTTTGAATAGGTAGCAGATGAAACTGATAACACAGGCGGCGAGGACGGTCGCCAACCCCACCTGAACCGGGTACTCCGACATCAGGCAGATGCCGACCGTCAGCGGAATCGCCATCAAGCCAGTAATGACGCCGGCGAGCGCGTCGCGTTTGAAAGTCTCTGCCGTGAAGCGCGGAATGGTCGCGGTTGAACCATCTTCACCTACATTGGTCAGCGAACCGGGAAGGGCTGCCTCCGGGAGTTGCGTTTGCCGCGATCGGGGTGGCTGATGATTACCTGTCGCCGGGGGGGCAGTATGCATTTCGTCGGTGAACATCAGTCCTCCTGCGTTTGGCCGCTTGCGGCTTAGCGCTTGCGCGACGCCATGGGAGTGCTAAGCCGCAAGCGGCAAATTCGAGAAGTTGTTATTTCGGATTTCTTTAGTGCGGTACGACGGGGTTGCTTGAGCCGAAAGCGAAGCGCGTATCCAAGGGGAATCCGCGCAGGCTCAACCAATGAGACGCTTACACGATGCCTGCTGGCAGAAATCAATCAAGTACGAAGTCTTATGAGAGTGCAGAAAGAATTGAAGGAAGAAAAGGAGAGGACGTTGTTTTTTTGAACGTGGTGGTTATCCACGAATTCGCCATGCGCTTTGTGATCGCCCTCGCACGGCATCTTCTCGGCTTCCGGATCCACGTCGTCCTCCAGAACAACGGGGATGGCGCCGTCATCCGGGGGCAGTTCACCTTGACCGGGGAAGCCTTCGTCATACGATTCCGACTCATCGTGCCACACGACTGCTTCCATCTCGTGCCTGTCGGTCGGCTCTTCGGTTTCGGAATGGCCTGGAACATGGGACGTGCAAACGCTAGATACCGGCGTGACGAGAAACGAGAAATCCTCGCGCACCGTCACGCAGCAGATAAGCAGCAAAATGAAAGAGCGGTTCAAGAGCATCAACCAAATCACCGGTTCTTATCTTTTCAAACGATAATTTGGGTAAGTATATCCAATAAATCGATGCAAATCAAGCTGAATCTGAAGATTTGTTGGCGGTACCAACTTGACACTATTATTCGTTTTTTTCTAAACTTAGGCAGTGCTAATGTCCGATATTAGTCACATAGAGAACAAACTCACGCACGGAGGCATTCCATAATGGTTCGTTCCAACCTCAATTGCGCCATTCTCGCTATCGCCGTGGTCAGCCTAGTTGAGGGCAAGCTTCACGCCCAGGATGACGGCTCAACCACGTTCACCCTGGCTCCGTCAAACTATTCCGGCTGGTTCAAAACGGCCTTTCAGGAGACCAACGGGAATGGGAAAGAGAAGAAGAACGGCAACGGCAAGGACAACGGTAACGGTAACGGCAAGGACAAGGAAGGCCCCAAACATATTCGCGACAACGCCTTTCTTGTCGAGGAGGCGTTCAACCAGGAAACCGGGGAGGCCCAGCATATCTTTACTTGGACTTTCCTCTGGGATCGCACCCAGATGGGACGCACGCGCGATTTCGCCTGGACTTACACGTTGGAATTGCCTCTCGGTTCGCAACAGCATCAATTCTCCATCACTCCGCAATTCTTCACGACGCTCGACAAACCGAACGGCGGCCCGGCAACGCGCCAGGGCGATATCGGCGATACCTTCCTTAACTACCGCTATCAACTGTTGGACGACGACGACTTCCTATGGTGCGCTCCGCGCGTCAGTCTGATTCTGCCCACCGCGGATCGGCGCGTTGGCCTGGGTAACGGACAACTGGGCTACCAGTTCAATCTTCCGGTGAGCCGGTATGGCGAGGACTTCGATTTTCATTTCAATGCGGGCTATACCTATGTTCCCGGAGTCTCGGCACCCCTCGCCGCCGGCGGATTCTCGGATCGCTTCAATCTCACCGGCTACAACCTCGGAGCGAGCGTATTCTGGAAGCCGCAGACATACCTTCATTTTTTTGTGGAGACGCTGGCCTTACGAAACGAGGCCATTGATGATCAAGGCGTCCGCAATCAGGTCACGCAAGTGTTCGTGAATCCGGGCGTGCGTTGGGCTGTCATCCAGGACCCGATGGAATGGGTGCTGGGGATATCGATGCCCGTCGGCCTGACGCGCGACACACCGGACATTGGCGTCTTCGTTTACATGTCGATCGAACACGGCTTCCGCAAGAAGAACGGTAATGGGGATTAGGCGAAGAAGATTTCATTTTCCGGATTCGGAAATTGCCGCTTGTGGCTTAGCGCTCGCAAGGCACCACGCGAGCGCTAAGCCGCAAGCGGCAATACAAAATCGACATTCCTACGTCACGTCACACTTCGGCGTAGCCTTTTTCTACTTTTTCCGCGTGCTTCGTTGCGGCGTTTTTGTCAGAGCCTGGCCTCGCCGGAACATGCCGCGTTTGTCAAGAAAATGGCAGCAAAGAAGGCGTGATGCCTTCGCTGCACTCAATCCTTCGATTTCTTGCGAAACGGCTGCAACACATTTCGATCGAAGCTTGCCGGGCGGATCGTCGGACCGATCGGCGTTGTTATCGTTGACGGTGACGGAGGCGGTAGCACGGTCACCGGCACCAGCGGATTATTCGCCGGCTGACCGGTCGGGGCATCAATCTTCACCATGAAGCCGTCCGCTTGCGGAATGGCCGTCACGATGCACGATTGATTCATCAGGCTCACACGTGCGTTCGTCACACCTTCGCTGCCTTCCCAGGCTTTACGCGAGCCATCCCAAAGTTCCAGGTTGACCTTCCTGCCGACGATTTCCCATCCTTCTTCCAGAGGCTGCATGGGCATTTTCGTCGTACCATTCAACGCGACGGCCATGATGACGTCGCCGCGATTGATCGTCAACGGCGCCGAGCGACGCACGACCTCAGCGCGGATGTGGGCATGCCAAACCGGCGGAGGGGAGCTTTGCGATGGTATCCAGTTCTTCGGCTTGACGATTTCACCGGTAATGATGACTTTGGTCTTATCGGGCGCGATTTCCAGCTTGACATTGCGAACTGGCGAAGAAGCATCGGCCTTGTTTAGCAGGATCGCATCGGTGATCTTGCTTCCAGGCAAGATCGGGCTTTCCTTCTTGAACGCAACCGCCGCTTCGTCGCCGTTGCCTCGCCATTCGCAGGCGATACGCCATTCTTTCGTTTGCTTCGTGACTTTCACCACGGAATACTCCGCAGTCAGTTTCGCAACGGGTTGTCGGCCTTCGTTCGGCGAGATGAAAACTGTTTTCGATTTCTCGACAACCTGCTTGCCGTTCACGGCGGACAAGCGAATCGTGTAGGATCCCATCTCATCGAATGTGATGTAACGATCCTGGGTCGCGGAGTCATCGACCTCCAGCGGCAAATCGTCACCCCTGGAGATGATGCAGAAGCTCGCATTCTTCGTTTTACTGACCAGGCGAAATGTAGCTGGCGCGCGGTCGTTTGGCGAAATAGGAATCAATTGGAATTGCGTGATTTCTGGCGGCGGGGTGACGGGGAATTCAATGGCGACGGCGACGGCGCGGTCGGCGTGCTCGCCGATAATATTTTGGAGCGAGAGTTTGACGCTATAGGTGCCAGGCTTGGCATAGGTGTGCTGAATGTTGCTGACTTTTGGATCGAACGGCTCCAGAACCGTACCGTCGCCAAAATCCCACCAGCCTTGCGTGCCGCCCGTCGAGCGGTTGTTGAGGCTGACAAGCGTTCCTGTGACTATCGACGAGAAATTCGGCACGGGCTTGGCGGGTTTTATGACGTTGTTGACCACCGAAGTGCCGTACATCAGAATGACGCCGGAAAATAATCCGACGACGCTAGTGATGCCCGCTTTGACCCAACCCGACAACGTGCTCTTCACGTCGGTGACTTTTTCGTCGCCCATCGCAAGTACTCCATGACGAAATCGAAGCATTCCGACGGAGCATACGAAAAATCGAGGGGAAAAATCGAGAGCAATTTTCGCGAGAGTGCCAGTCTCGGCGGTCTGGGCAGTATGTTGGATTCGCGCGTAATTATTGGTAAACTGGATAGCATGTATTAGCCGACTGCCTTCGGCGACCTTGAACAATCACCATGGTTACTTCACACGGTCGGGTTTGTTGCTTTACCGAGCCGTTCCCTGACTGTCGTGGCTCGAAAGCATGTCGATCTGTCTGGAAATGCGATATTTCCAACCGTGCGAATAAAAACAACCTCGCCAATGGCTGGCGACGGATCATTTTTCCCGAATTTGCGGAGTTCCTTTTATGCGATTCACCAAGATGCAAGGTTGTGGCAACGATTATGTCTACGTGGATTGCGTCACCCAGAAACCGCCCGCCGATCCCGCCAAGCTCAGCCAAGCAATCGCCGATCGGCATTTCGGCGTCGGCGGCGACGGCCTCATCCTCATCTGCCCTTCCGAAAAAGCCGACGCACGCATGCGCATGTTCAACGCCGACGGCAGCGAATCGGAGATGTGTGGCAACGGCATCCGCTGTGTAGCGAAGTATGTCTATGACCACGGCATCGCCAAGAAACCGACGCTCGCTATCGAAACCGGTCGCGGCGTCCTCGCTCTCGAACTCGAAGTGCACGCCGGCAAGGTCCGCCAGGTACGCGTCAACATGGGTGAACCGATTCTCGACGCCGCCAAGATTCCGACCACGCTGGTGGGCAATCCGCCGATCAACGTCGCGCTGCCAGGCTACGATCTGACCGCGACCTGCGTGTCGATGGGCAACCCGCATTGCATCATCTACGTCGATGCGATCACCGATCACCTCGTTCTCGGCGTGGGACCGAAGATTGAGAAAGACGCCATCTTCCCACGGCGAACCAACGTCGAGTTCGTCAAAGTCAATCGCCCTGATGATGTCACTTTCCGCGTTTGGGAGCGTGGCTCCGGCGAGACGCTCGCCTGTGGCACCGGCGCCTGCGCCGTCTGCGTCGCCGGCGTTTTGACGGGCCGTACCGAACGCAAGATCACCGCGCATCTCACCGGCGGCGACCTGCAACTGCACTGGTCCGAAGCCGACAACCATGTCTACATGACCGGCCATGCCGTCGAGGTGTTCAGCGGCGAGTGGGTGGAATGAACGTGGTTTACGTTTAGCGCTTGCATAGTGCCGCGCGAGCGCTAAACGTAAACTCATTATCACCGCCCCAGATGCCTCTCTAAAAACGCATACGCCCGTCGCCTCGCTTCGGCGGGAAACGCATGCGGCCCTGGCGGGTAGAACGCCTCCAAATTCCGCTCCGCATCGTGCCACTTGTAGATTGCCGTCGCCGTCTTCATCACATCGCGGACGCCGGTGACATCGAAGTCGTTGTCCTTCTCCGCCGCACACGCCAGGAATGATCGCGGTGCAAACGATGCCACGACCTCCTGAAAATCGAACGGCACCTTGCGAGCATCGTTATCGAACTGCGCCTTGATCCGCGGCATATAGACCGGGCCGGTCCAGCTTGGCATGTCGTCCTTGCGAAACGTCGTAAAGCCACAGCTCGACACAATGCAGCGGATGCGTGGCTCGAACGCTGCCGTGAACATCGCGTTGTGCCCGCCGAGCGAATGGCCGATTGCGCCGATGTGGTTGGCGTCCACCTCGGCCATCGCCTCCAGCACGTCGATAGCGCGGATGTTATCCCAGATCGCCTTCATCGAGCCGCTGGCGTAGGCGGTCTTCGCCTTGAAGTCGAACTTGTGCGTGCCGAACGAGGGATACTCCGGCACGATCGTGATGAAGCCGCGTTCCGCCAAGTCGAGCGCATACTTCAAGTCACCATTGCCGCGAATGCCTGCGGGTTCATCTATGCCGACGGCAGTCGTTTGATGCAAGCAGAGGACGGCCGGCAGTTTTTTCTTGCCGTCATGCGGCGGTAAAAAGACGTATGCCGGCACGCGATCATCGGGGTCGGACTGAAACGTGATCTTGCGGCGAATCAGTGTGCCGACCTTCACTTCGTCCACAACCTTCACGTCCACGGGAACTCGCCGCAACGGACTGGGCAGCGGCCCCATCACACGCTGCATGTTTTCGATGACGTGCTGCCGACGGACCTGCCAGTCGGCGATGCTTCTGATCGGCTGCAATTTGCCAACGACATCACGCATTTGAAACAGATCGGTGTGATCGACATACTCGGCGATCAGCGGTGCAAACTCGAATCGGCCAATCGGATAGCCATTCGCGTAGGAGATCACAAACGCACCGTTCGCCGTCGGAAAGCGGACGTCATCGCGAACATCGAAATCGCTCGGCGCTTTCCGCGCCAGGCCGCCCAGTTCGAGATATTTGCCCGCGACTTGGAATACGATCTTCGTGCGATCGCCGAGTGCATGCCCGCTGCTCGTGAAAACCTCGCCATCGAGGTCCTTCTTGGCGATCCAGTGCGGTTCGACATCGAGTTTGGCGAGCTTCATCCAGCCAGCCATTTCCTGAGCATGAGCGAACGGACACGTCGTATCATCGACGCCATGGACGACGATAATCTTTGCCGTTGAGCCGAGCCGATGCATCACCGCGAGATGATCGGGATTGCCGACGTAGCGCAGCTCCTGATAATCGAGCGACAGGAAGTTGGGGCTTTTGGGATCGCGCGAGTAGCGAGCATCGAGCGCGCTGCCGGGCAGCTTGAAGGCGATGGCGTCGGACAGCTTGGCCATGCCGCACAGATCGACGACGCAGGCGAATGTGCGCGGCGCGAGTTTGTTCGCCATTAGTGTAACGTTGCCCCCGCCCGAACCGCCGGTGGCGAAGATGCGGCCTTCGGCGAACGGCCGTTTGTGGAGCTTCAGATCGTTACGTACAAACCACAACGCTCGCAGCGCATCGAGTGCCTGCAAATAGCCGAAGTCGTACGGTTCCGGCCCTTCGATCGAATCCTTCGGTCCGCTCTGGAGATAGTTGACGCACAGCGCAATGACGTTGAGCCGATTCGCCAACTCACGCGGATTCGCCGTGCCGATGCAATCGACGCCGCCCCAGTTGTGCAACGTGAGCATGATGCCGGTATCGCGATTGACGTTCGCCAGCTTCCCGCCGGGAAAATGCACGAGCACGCGAACGGTGCGAGGCCCAGGTCGCAGCGGCCATTCCTGGGCGGGGATCTCGACGGGGCCGTCAGTCGCGGGCAGTGCGGGCCACGTTGTCGTCGCTTGGCCGAACACTATTCCGGGTGAAAAGAGAAGGATGATAAGCAGAACAAATCGTGTTGCCATTCCGCACGCTCAAAAGTCAGGAGAAATAGGAACGATCCATGGTCGAGAAATCACGCCGACGCCAACTCCGCGCGCAGATTTCGGCCGAGAGCGTCGGCCCATTTGCGCAGGGTTGCGAGCGTCGGATTCAGCACCTTGCCGGTTTCGAGGCGAGAGAGCGCCGGTGCATCGATGCCCATGCGCTCGGCGACCTCGGCAAAGGTCAGCTCTTGCCATTCGCGTGCGGCTCTGAATTTCGCGAGCAACGTAAGGATCGTTGCGAGGCTCTGTTGTTTGATAGCGATTGCGGGCCGCGATATCAGGAATCTCGGTGTGGCGCGGAACGGCTTCGCTATGGCCTGTCTTCGGATTAAGCCAGAGCGAATGGCCACGTCCTTTGCGTTTGAGAATGCAGCCGAATTTGCGCAGGTGCTTGATAAGGGCCATGCGTTTTATTCAACGGTCACCATTTCACGAATGGCGCTCTTGGGTACGCCGCGCAAGCCGTCTTCGCGTCGATCCTCAAGTATCAGCGCGATGGCCTGAGCCAGGCTTTTTCGGCACTGGTTGATGGTGCGACCCTGCCCGTTCGCGCCAGAGATCTCGGGACAGTAGGCGATATTACCACCCGGCTTCATTTTCGATGATCGCGGTGAGTTCGTTAGGCATGCCAGTCTCCCAACGGTATCATTCAGCGAGCCAATTTAACGGTCTTGTTATACTTCGCAAAGTAGAAATTGTCGCTTTTTCGAATCGATCAAAATATTTCCGAGCCGCGACCGTGAGAGAGCGGCCGACAAGATGCCGTGTGGATTATGTCGGCCGCTCCCTCACGGTCGCGGCTCGGAAAAGCGTCAAACTCAGCCGTCAAAGGGTTAGCCTAACCTTCAACCAGGCGCACGTCAACGATTTTCGACAGGGCGCCGCTGCAGCGCCTGGATCACGAACTCGAGGTATTCGCGTGCACGTCTTGCTAGCGCATCAATGCCCTCGGGTTTGCTGGGGCGTGGCACCCCCGGGGCGAAGATGTTTTCGCAGGAGAGCGACATCGTTAGGCCGGTGTTCGCGACGAGGTTGAGCATGCGGTAGTGGTCGATTTCGCCGAAGCCGGGGCCGCAGTCTTGGTGCGGTTCGGGGAAGAAGCGGTGGTCCTTGATGCAGAAGCTGCGGACTTCGCTGGCACACGCACGCAGGTCTTCGAGTGGGTTGACTTTGCCGTTGAGGTAGTCCATGACGTTGCCGGCGTCGTAGTTGACTTTGATATGCGAGTGATTGACTTCGCGGGTGATGCGAGCGCAGGCCGCGCCTGTGCCCGTTTCGCCGCCGTGCTGTTTGACGACGAGTGTGACGTTATTATCGCGGCAAATCGGCGCGAGCTGTTTGAAGCGTTCGACCCAGAGCTTCTCGTTGCCGCCGCGCGTGTGGCCGAAAGTCAGCACCTGCGGTACGCGGCCGGCAGCGGCTTGCAGCACGCGCTGGCGCAGCACGGTGAAGCCGTCCTTGTGCTCGGGGTAGATGCCGGAAAACATCATCACCGGTTCCAGGCCCATATCGCGACACCGGGTTGCCAGCTCCCGAGCTCGAGCTACCGGTGCGTCGGCGGCGAGGATCGGCACGCGCTTGCCGTCTTCGAGATGTGTCGTACCCCAGGCGATATACGAATAGCCGGCGGTGCGCAGGCCTTGCAGTGCGCGAGCGAGCGAGAATCCGGAGTACGGCAGCGTCATGCACGACACCTGAAACCGCGTCAGCTCGCGTTTCTCGGACTGCGCGGGTTGTGCGGCGGTTGCGTGCTCCGTAGTGACCAATGTGGCCCCGATAGCGCTGGCGGCGAGGAAGTTGCGGCGGGTTAGGTTGGATTGCATGACGTCGTCCTTTGTTGGATGATTGTTATGCGTTCACGGGGGATGGCGCGATCGCTAAACGGCGAGCGGCATTCGTTTATCCCGCACGCCGGTGTTGAGTTGCTTCCGGTCTCACCGAGGGCACGCGCAGCATGCCGGGCTGTCGTTCGCCGGCTTTCCCGCGCAACACCCACGCGACCAACCAATCCGGCATCCACCGTGCGAACTTGATGAGAAACGTAAGCTGCCAGGGGAAGTTATAGACTTTTTTCTTGCGATAGAGCGCATTGACGATGCACCGCGAGGCCACGTCGGGCTGCATCAGCCAGGGCATCTTGAAGGTGTTCGTCTCGGTCATCGGCGTTTCAATGAAGCCGGGGCAGATCGTTGTCACGTCGATGCCGTAGTCGCGCATGTGGAGACGCAGGCAATCAAGATACATGCTGGCCGCTGCCTTGCTCGCACAATAGCCCGATTCGCCCGGCATGGGGAGATACGCTGCGAGACTCGAAACGCCGGCGATGTGGCCCTTGCGGCGCTCGATCATCTCGGGCAGCACGGCCTCGATCGCGTTGACCACGCCCATCGTGTTGATCTGGAACATGGCGTCGATATCTTCGTGATTGATCGGATCGACGAGCGTCGGCCGGCCGATACCCGAATTGGCGACAAGCAAATCAATCGGCCCCAGCTGATCGCGCAGCGAGCGGATGGCGGCGATCGTTCGCTTACGGTCGCTGACGTCAACGGCGGCGGCGGCGGCCCGGCCACCCTTTGCCTGAATCTCGGCGACAAGCGCGTCGAGCCGATCCTTGCGTCGCGCCAGCACGCCGACGGCCGCCCCTTCCGCCGCCAGGGCCTTGGCAAGCTCCCAGCCAAGCCCGCTCGACGCTCCAGTGATGATTGCGACTTGGTTTGCGTATCGCATACGAAAAACTCCGGGTGTTTAGCCGCTCGCATTCGGCGAGCATGTGGTTATGGGAACTATATCATTCCAGCTGGATATCAAACAAGGCAGACTGGGCGGCTTGTGAGGCGAGAATTCCTCAATACACTCGCCATAAGAGTTTCATCGTCGAAAAAGGGGTCCATCATGCGTTACATCCTCCTCAGTATGGTATTTCTTCTTATCGGTGCTTCCTCATCTGACGCTCAAGACAAGGTCTTCCGCGCCGGCGCTTTCGCCCAGGACATCACGCCGACCAAGTTCCCGATTTCCGTCAACGGCGGCATGGCTGATCGGCAGGCGATCAAGGCCCATGATCGCCTGCACGCTCGCTGTCTGGTGCTCGACGATGGCAAGTCGAAGCTCGCCCTGGTCGTGTGCGATAGCTGCATGATCCCGCGCGAAGTGACCGACGAAGCGAAGTTGCTAGCGCAAAAGGCGACGGGTATTTCGCCGGAACGCATCCTGATCTCGGCGACGCACACGCACACCGCGCCGACGGTGGCCGGCGTTTTTCAAAGCGATCCTGACGAGGCCTATAAGAAATTCCTCGCTCAGAAAATAGCTGTAGGTATCACGCAGGCCCACAAACAATTGGCTCCCGCGAAGATCGGCTGGGGCGCGGGGAAGAACGAGACGCAGGTCTTCAATCGCCGCTGGCATGTGAAACCGGGTTCGCTGCTCCTGAATGATCCCTTCGACAAGGGAACCGACAAGGTGCGCATGAATCCGGGCTATAAACATGGTGACCTGGAGAAGCCGGCCGGCCCAGTCGATCCGGTGGTTTCGTTCTTGGCGGTGAAGTCGGTGAAAGGCCAGCCCATCGCGTTCTATGCCAATTATTCGCTGCACTACGTCGGCGGCGTGCCGGCATTGTCGGCCGACTATTTCGCGATGTTCGCCGACCGCATGGCGACGTTGCTCAATGCCGATAAAGTCGAACCCGCCTTTGTCGGCTCGATGTCGAACGGCACGAGCGGGGACATCAACAACATCAACTTCGGTGCCGCCGGCCCGGGCAAAAAGCAGGAAGGCGAGCAAGCGAGGCTGGTCGCGGAGAGCGTCGCCAAGGCGGCGTTTGATGCGCACAAATCGATTTCGTATCACGATTGGGTTGAGTTGAAGTCGGCACAGAAAGAGATTGAACTCGGCGTGCGCCTGCCGAACGCCAGCGAAGTGAAGCGTGCCCAGGCAATCCTCGCTGCCGCCAAGAAACCGGTGCTCTCGACGCAGCCGGAGATCTATGCGCGGGAGACGGTGCTGATGGCGCAATATCCGCCAAAGGTGAAGGTGATCCTGCAAGCGCATCGCATAGGCGACCTGGGCATCGTTACCGTTCCGTGCGAGACGTTTGTCGAGATTGGCCTGGAGATCAAAGCGAAAAGTCCGTTGAAACAGACGTTCGCCGTCTCGCTCGCCAACGGCTACAACGGCTACCTGCCGACGCCCGAACATCACGCGCTCGGCGGCTACGAGACCTGGCGGGCCCGATCGAGCTACGTCGAAGTGAATGCGTCACGTGCCGTCATCGCCGCGTGGCAGGAGTTGCTCGCGGATGTGGCGAAACGCTAATCCAGAGGCTCACCACAGAGAACATGGCGCGGCCAAGCCGCAACGAATACAAAATCACGCAAGAACGAAATAGAAACCTAACCCAAGCGATTTGCCCAACCATACACCGCACTACCGGAAAATGCTGGGACGAATAAGGAAGGCAGGAAAGCAAGAATTGAATCAGCCCTTTTTTCCTGCCTTCATGCTTTCCTTATCGAGAATTGCTTTGGCTTGTGATTCGTCGTGAATGGCTATGCCTTCCTTTCGTGTTTTCGTTCTTTCGTACTTTCGTGATTCTGTATTCGTTGCGGCTTGGACGCCCCGTGTCCTCTGTGGTGATTTTTTGGGGCTAACCAATCACCGGGGCCTTGATCGTGATGTGCCCATTCTCCGGCAGGGTTACGAACCACTCCAGCGTACGAAGCACGCCATCCTGGATTTTTACTTCCGGCTTCCAACCCAATTGCGTCCGCGCCTTCTCGATGCTGTAGCGTGTCGATCGCCCGATCAGATAGATCGCCCGGCGCGTGATCGTCGGCGGCTTCGAGCTGAACATCAGACGCTTGCACGCCTCCAGCACAAACGCCCAGCGGATCGCCAAACCATACGGGATATGCTTCGTGACGCGGGGCAACGACAAAGCGTCGGTCAGGGCGTTGAGTAGATCGACCTGCCGCACTTCGCCTTCGCTGCACAGGTTGTACGCCTGGCCAACGGTGCTCGGATGATTCGCCGCGAGGATGATGCCACGCGCGACATCGCCGGCGTAGATGATGTTGAGGAAATTCTCGCCGCTGCCGATGATCGGCACACGCTTGGAGAGCAGGGCAGGGATGACGCGCGGAATCGTCACCCGATCGCGTGGCCCGTACAACCAGCTCGGCCTGGCGATGGTCGTCGCCGGGAATTCACGGGCGATGTTTTCGGCGAGCAGCTTGGCACGCGGGTAATAGTCCCACATCCAGAATCCCTGGCCGAGCGGCGTGTCTTCGTTGATCTTATCGTCGCCTGTCAACTTCGGATGGCCATAGACCGAAATCGAACTGACGTGCAGCAAGCGTTGGACTTTGGCGAGCGTGCAGGCGGTGACGATGTTGCGAGTCGAGGTGACGGCTTCGTCCTCGAAGTCCTTCCACGCGCCCCAATCGCTGACCTTGGCGGCGGCGTGATAGACGATAGTCGCGTCTTTTACGGCTTTGCCGATGGCGGCGGGATCACGCAGATCGCCTTCAACGATCTCGACGCCTTGCTTGTGCAGGAACGCCAGGTCGCGCCCGCTGCGAACGAGCACGCGCACCGTTTCGCCGGCGGCGCGGAGTCGTTCGACGATGTGGCTTCCGAGTTGCCCGGTGGCGCCGGTGACGAGATTGATTTTGGTGGAGGTCATGGATGCAGCATCCAGGATTGGTAGTGTAGTCACGTTGAGGTTGTTAGGGAAATAGTTGCGCGGTTATTGTATTGCCGCTTGTGGCTTAGCGCTCGGAATATCTCACGCGAGCGCTAACCCGCAAGCGGGACCATCGTTCAATACTTCCCCTTGCGGTCCTCGAAGTGCGTCGATTTGCCGAGCGTCGCGCCGCCGCGGGCGATCCAGTCGGCGATCCAGGCGATCATTTGGCGGGCGCCGACACGCGGGTAGCCAAGCAAGCGATGCGAAAGCTGGGCGTTGCTGAGGAACGCGTCGGTACTCTCGACTCCCGTGAATTGCGAGGGCTTGTTGAAGATCGCCGCGAAATCCTCGGCAACACGACGCACGCTCAGCGTCTCCGGCCCGGCGAGGTTCCACACCGCCGGCGGATTGGCCAAGTAGGCGAACGCGGACAATGCAGCGGCGTTGGCGTCGGCCTGCCAAATTGCGTTGAAATGGCCCATGCTCAGATCGATCGTCTGCCCTTCCCATACTTTCGTGCCGATATCGACCATCACGCCATAGCGCATCTCCGTTGCATAGTTCAGTCGCAACAGCGCCATCGGAATGTCATGAGTGCGGCTGTGGTGTTCATAGATGCGCTCACGGCCTACGCAGCTCATGGCATACTCGCCGGTCGGGCTGAGCGTGTCGGTTTCGCGCGAACCGCCAAGCGAGACGGGCGTCAGGCCATAGACGTTGCCCGTCGAAAAAGCGACGACGCGCGACTGGCGAAACTTGTCGCAGACATACGCCGGTGCAAGCGCATTCATCGCCCAGGTGCGCGACTCCTGACCCGTCGAGCCGAACTTCATGCCGAACATGGCGATGACGTTGGGCACATCCGGTAAACTGGCGATCTGGGCGGGATCGAGCAGGTCGCAGCGGATCGTTTCGACGCCCTGCGCCTTGAGCCGATCTTCGCTGCCGAGTTCGGAAAACCGCGCCACACCGATGACGCGGCGACGCACGCCCGCAGCGTCAAACGCACGGCGTGCCATTCGCGCCAGCGTCGGCCCCATCTTGCCCGCGACGCCCAGCAATATCAGGTCGCCATCGGTTTTCGCAAGCGTCTCGATAGCGTGCGGCGTCGGCTCGCTCAGCAGCGTTTCGAGGTGCTGGACATCCTCCATACGGGACGGGTGTGCGTGCGGCATGGGATCGGTATCCAAGTGGAGATTTTGTCGGCAACGAAGATGAGTATAGGACTCGGGCTCGATGCGGGCGAACGGGTTCACTGAGGTGGCCGGTTTGCTACAATGTAAGCGAAATGTTCAGAATTACGCGATGGTCCGGAAAAGTTTTGGTGCGATGTGCACACAAGGGTGGATCCTTTCGGCATCCATCGTAGCTGGCTGCATCATTCTGGTATCGAAAAGATATGACGAATGGCCCTGATCCGTTGCCCGGAATGCACGCGTCAGGTTTCGGATCGTGCGCCGAAGTGTCCAAGCTGCGGGCTTGTGATTTCGTTTGATATAGCGAAAAGGCCGCAGAATTTGGGAGACGACGCCGGGGTACGCATGCTGTTGTCGGTGGGACGTTCGGGGTGGGCGATAGCCGCCGGCTACTTGGCGTTTTTATCCGTGCTATGCGTTCCGGCACCATTTGCCCTCATTGCAGGCATCCTGGCAGTGCGCGAGATCAATCGCGATCCGACCGCCCACGGCATGGGGCGTGCTATATTTGGAATCATCATGGGCGGAATCGGCACGGCGATTCTCGTGCTGATGCTCGTTCTCATGGGCATAGGAGCGATGTCCGGAGGATGATAGGGATCACCTCCTGTCTGAGCCGATGAGTCGCATGGTCTCCTGAGACTTATTCTACTGCCCCACGCGTCCGCGGAATTCGCCGTCTTCAGTGCGGATCTTGATGCGGTCGCCCTTTTTGATGTGGCCTGGCACGCGCACCTCTGCGCCGGTCTCGATCGTGGCCAGCTTCGTGACTGATGTTGCCGTATCGCCTCGCGCCGCATCGGGAGCATCGGTGATTTCGACTTCGATGACCAACGGCAACTCGACCTGCACGACTTTGTCTTCGATCGTCAACAGGCTTACTTTCATGTTGGGGATCATGAAGCCTCGCTGCGTTTCCCCCACGAGATCGACGTTCACGTTGAACTGCTCGTAGGTGGCCGGCTCCATGAATACGAACATGTCACCGTCGCGATAGAGAAACTCGAACTCCTGCCGATTGAGGATGACCTTCTCGACGTTGTCGTCAGGCGAGAAACGCTGCTCGACGACATTGCCGCGTTCGAGATGCTTGAGCTTGATCTGCCAGTAGGTGCGGAGGTTGCCGCGGGTTTGTTCATGGCGGTCGAAGATGACCCAAACATCGCCGTTGAACATAATCGCTTCGCCGACTTTGACGTCGCGCATTTTCATATTTGGCACGGGATGAAACTCCTGCGGTTGAGATTATCGTTAAGTGTTATGGTACGGGAGCGAACGCAAGAATGCCAGTGCGAGCGCTCCTCGTTTAGCGCCCGCACGGCACCAGGCGAGCGCGAATCCGGATTATTCACTGAGAAAAAAACTAACCACAGAGGCACAGAGAACACAGAGGAAATCAAGGCAGGTTAAAATGCCTATTAGGTTATTTACCTAGATCAATCATCCGCCGCATTTGTCTATTCCGATTGCCTTTCTCTGTGCTACTATTCGAGTTAATTCTGCGCAGCCTGCGAAGAATTTGGCCACGGAATCACACGGAACAACACAAAAAAAGACATGTCTTGAGAACACTGCCTCTGTATTTTTCCGTGTGATTCCGTGGCTGGATTTTCTTCATCGGTTGCAGCTTGCCGCGCTGTGTCTCTGTGGTTAGTAATTCCGACGGATCGGCAAGTAGCATCATCGTGACTTCGGTTCCAGGTGCAGCCATTTTTTGATGCGGGCGGATTCCTTCGTCCAGCCGTCACCGAGCCGATGTTGCAAGAACGCCGCATACATCAGGTCGATCGTTTCAAGAAGATCGCGCACGCGCGTGATGCGTTCTTCGAGGCGAGCGCGGTCGTCGCCGTCTTCCGGCGGGGGCAGCTTCGCGCCGGCGATGGCGAGCGTTTCGGCTTGCAGTGTGATTTCGTACTGGGCGTCGTGCCGCACGAGCGTCAGGCCCATCTTTCGAGGCAGCTTGCCCGCTTGCAAAGCGCGATGCGCTTCGGGCAGCTTGCTCGGGCCATCGCTCGAAAAGGTCTCGCGCCCAAATTGGCCACGCGGGCATTCGAGCTGAAGTGAGCGGGCGATCATCAGTACCACTTCAGAATCGTCGGACAGTTTGATGCTGTCCGATTCGTTTTCGAGGTAATGCCAAAGCCAGAGGAAAAATTCATTGCCCAGAAAATCGCGGCTGTTCTCATCGGGAACCCACGAGACATCGCTCGTCTGATGCGCCGGCACATACACGGTCGGCCTGGCGTCGTCGATGTTGCGCTGCTGGTTCGTAATCTCCGCGAGGTTGAACGCCTGCCTGCCCGCGCTGAGCATCTCGAACTTGCGCTGGAAGGTATCCTGAAAGAGCGTGATGAGCCGATCGATCGCGGAGATCGATGTCGTGCCAACGAGCAACTCGTTCGACGGCGCGTCCCACAGCATCGGGATCGCCTTGCGGCGAAGGAAGCGGCCGTCCTTCGCTTCGTTCTCCAGGCGGTCCTTCGCATATTCCTTGGCCTGGCGTTTCTGCTTGGAACTGGGCCGCCCGCTCGGGTTCGTGGCGATGAGTGCCTTCAGTTCCACTTGGTAGTACGCGCGCAACAGATCGCTTGGCGTCTTCTGCTCGTCGATGCGCATCGTCATGTTCAGCGTGTCGTTGATGACGTTCTTGGCCAAATCAAACGACGTGTCGAGGATATGATCGCCAGCAATCCAGCCTGCCTGCGACCCATCGGTGCTGGCGACGCGCTGCTTGCCGATCATGTGCTCGGCCAGGCGGTCGAGATCGTCGGTGCCGAAGTTCCTCGGCGCCCGCCCGCTGACGCGAAACCGCATGCACGTAACTCGGCCGGTGAAGAAGCCCATAATCGTCCTTGGTCAATCGTCATTAGTCATTAGTCACTGGTCAATTGCGGTCACGGAAGGGGCATCGCACCTTTTTACCAATGACCAATGACTAATGACCAATGACCAATGAAAAACCCGACGCATCAACACCCATCAGATGTTTGTGCATCGGGTCAGATGGTAACATTGAAAATCATTCTCGTTCCCAGGCTCCTGCCTGGGAACGCTGTACATTCGAGGCTCTGCCTCGACATTCCTTGACGATATTCAGACATTGGCGCGAATAGCAAGGCGGAGCCTTGCGAGTCGTGCGTTCCCAGACAGGAGCCTGGGAACGAGGAAAAACGCGGGATTAGTTGTTGGCGCGACGCTGGCTCGGGGAGAACTTCTCGGCGTCCTTGCGTTTCATTTCGTCCTGGATGACGGGACGCCAGGCGCCATCGCGATGCTCCGGCGGCACGTAGTTCTCGCGTGCCCAGCGACGTAGCTGCAACTCCTCGATCAAATCCATGTCCATGATCCCGTGACTCATACCGCACTCCCGTGAACCGAATTGCCTGACGCCCATTTCACTCGAAATGGTAGGCAATTAGTACGACAGCGCTAGATCGAGAATTTGGCCCGCATTGTAGCCGAATTCGTGAGAATTCGGACGACTTGGGCAAACGAGGGAAGGCCGAATTCTCACGAATTCAGCTACAGGATACGATGTAGCGCTGTCGTATTAGTATATGCAGAGGAGGCGAGGCTGCAAGAACTTACGGCGGAATCAGTGTTTTTTTGTGCGACAGGAGCCGGGAGGGTTTGCGCAATCGGAATAAATCGACCTGTCGTTTGCTTTTCCGATTGCAAACGATATGTCGATCACGATCAGCTCCCACTTCTCTATTTGTTTAGCCACAGCCGGAAGACTAGGTCGTGTGGACAAGGTTGCGGTAAATCTGGTAAGACACAGGCCATACCTTTTGCCAAGGAGGGCCTGTCATGCTTGCTCGCCATGCGATTTCGGACGCCGACTGGGATCGGATCAAAGACCTGTTGCCCGGTCGTGAGGGACAA
>SIAQ01000078.1 GCA_009697105.1 Gemmataceae bacterium
TGACGAAGGAGCCTGCACGGGTCAAACTTGGGAATGACCCGCGCAGGCTCCTTCGTCACCTGCGGGCTTGGCATTTACATTCATCACACCGTCGGCGTCAGCGATCAGGATTTTCTACCGCGTCACTTCGTTGATCGTCGATAAACGGTGACAATATTGGCACGCGCAGCGCTGTCGGAGCCGGTAATGGAAAACTCGGTTGGGTTACTCTTTCCGCTTCCGTGAGTCGCGATAAAAAGTCGGTCTCCCTCAAACTTAAAGATTGCACGAATCACTTCGCTTCGAGCGTCAGACCCACGGGTGCAAACATGATTCAACCACGCAGGAGATTTTGACATGTCAACAGAAAAAGTTGCCGTTGGATAATTCGGCGGGAGGGATCCGTCACTTCGTATGAACGAGATCAAATTGCCTTCCACGAGAAGGCCTGTCGCTTCAACGATCGTTCGGTAATTCTTTACGCGATCCGTATCGATACTTTCACGAACCCAGAATCCTTGCATCCGTTTTGTCGCTGCGGCAGGATCCAGCTTGGCAACAGGAAGGTTGGGCGGCACGTCCAGGAACCAAACGTAACGTTGGTCGCGCATCAACTCACTTTTACCCGTGCGAACAACAACCGTGACATCCACTCCGGGTTCTTCGATCTTTTGCTCCACGACCAAGTCATCGACGCTACTGAGGTTGATTTTCACCGCCTCGGTGCCCAGTTTGATCGAAATAACCTCGGGCGAAACAAGCTTCCCCTTGATGATTTTTGCGTCCACGAGTGTCGCCGTCGGTTCCGGCTTCAACTGGAATCTCTTGACATTGCTGAGCTTCACCTCATCGTCACCGATTTTCAATGGCACATCCTCGGCGTAGCCAGAGATGGACCCGTTTTCAAAAGTCACATTTACTTTCTGAAGCGCATTTCCCTTCGGCGGCGGAGACAGCACCGTAACCTCGGCCTGGTATACGCCATCGACCATTTTCATGGGATACGTTCGTTCCTTGCCAGCTGGCCCAATGATCAATTCGACATCGAGGTTCTCCTTACTCGGCGTCAACGCAATCGCTCGAACTTTGAGTATTGCCGTCTGAAATCGATCCTTAAACGATATCGATGGGCTAATGAACTGCATCTCTGGTTTCGTCATAAAACGGCGCGCGTGCTCGACAGGGATTGCGAAGTTCAACGTGGCACCCCGGATTCCACTCACGACGATCCCAATCACTTTTCCATTGGAATCTAGAACCGGGCCCCCGGAATTGCCCGGATTCACTGCGGCATCAAGCTGAATGCGTTCCAATTCCCCCATCACCATGCGAAGAGAGGTTACGCGGCCAACATTGATCGTTACCGAAGGATAGGATTTCTTGTCGAGAGCAAGGTCTTTGCCAAACGGAAAACCCGCCGCGATTACGTCGCTCAGTTCCGTCAAATCGGTTGTCGATCCAAGGGAAAGCGGCGTAGGGATTTCGCATTTCTCATCGACGCGAAGTAGAGCAAGGTCCACCTTCGCGTCTCGACGAACTACGCTCGCCTTTACGATTTGCTGATTCTTCTGCGCGGGATTCAATATCAGCGTAACCTCCGTTGCGCCGGCTACCACATGCTCGTTCGTTAGAAATAGGCCGGATGAATGCACACAGAAAGCAGTCCCTTGATTTTTTCGGGAGGAGGCCTCGACAATCACTGTTGATGCTTTGGCCTGTTTCACAATATCTGCACGATTGAGTGCCTGCCCAAGTACAGTGAAATGAGTCGATAGAATTACGACAACGGCTAAGCAATAGCGACAAAAGACCATTGGCCTCCCCTTCCACGATGCGATTTATTGGGAATCACTATTTCCGACGGATCACATTTTCCAAAGTAACACGCTACATCGCAAATGCAACTCGAATATTCCAATTTTTGGAAAATGCAAGCCACGGTCCTTCTCACACCGTCGGCGTCAGCGATTTGCATTTCACCTCCGTCTCCAGCTCCTCCATAAACTCCGCGATCGGCAGCACGCCGCGATCACCCGCACTGCGCGAACGCACGGCAACGGTCCCGGTCGTCTGCTCCTTGTCCCCAACGACGAGCATGTACGGAATCTTGTCGAGCTGGGCCTCGCGGATCTTGGCACCGATCTTGTCCGGCCGAAAATCGCCGGTCACCCGCACGTCGCGTTCGCGCAATTGCGCCTCCACTTTCTCGCCATACTCGCGGAACTTGTCCGATACCGTCAACACGCGCACTTGTTCCGGCGCGAGCCAGAGTGGGAATGCGCCGGCGAAGTGCTCGATCAGGATGCCCATGAATCGTTCCATCGAGCCGAACGGTGCCCGATGGATCATGATCGGGCGATGCGGCTTGTTGTCGGCACCAACGAATTCCAGGTCGAACCGCTTCGGCAGATTGTAATCGAGTTGCACCGTGCCCAGCTGCCAATCGCGGCCGATGCAATCCTTCACGACGAAGTCGATCTTCGGCCCATAGAACGCCGCCTCGCCCGGTTCGGCGCTGTAGCTCATGCCGAGCGACTTGACGATGCCTTCGAGCGCCGTTTGAGCGGTGTCCCAATCCTCGGCGCTGCCGACGTATTTCGTGCTCGCCGGGTCGCGGAAGCCGAGACGGACACGGTAATCGTTCAGCCCGAGCGTGCGGAAGATGAATAGCACGAATTCAATATTCGCGCGGAACTCCGACTCGACCTGATCGGGCCGAATGAAGAGATGGGCATCATCCTGTGTGAAGCCGCGCACGCGCGTCATGCCGTTGAGTTCGCCGGTCTGCTCATAGCGATAGACCGTGCCGAACTCCGCGAGCCGAATCGGCAATTCGCGATAGCTGTGCGGCTCGGCCTTGTAGATGTGGATGTGATGCGGGCAGTTCATCGGCTTGAGCAGGAAACCTTCCTGATCCATCAGCCATTTCAACAACGCATCCGCACGCTCCTTGTGATTCGTCGCGCGATGATATTCTGGCAGCACGACTTGCAGTTCCTTGAGCAACCGCAGCACGAACTCGTGGATCATGTCCAGCTTGGCTGCCTGCGATGGCGCGTTGATATATTCGGGCGGGAGCATGTGAGCTTGCTTCATATACTCGATGTACTCGTGCTCGCGCTTGTCATCGATCTCGCCCATCGCCAGGCGATATTGGCACAGGTCGAGGGTCCCGGCGGCAGGGCGATGGTACATCGGCGGAAACTGGGCGTCGCGGTAGTACGGAAAATGCCCGCTGGTGCGGTAAAGCTCGAGCCGACCGATGTGCGGCGTGTAAACCGGCGAGTACCCGCGCTTGACGAGTTCGTCCTTGATGAACGTCTCGAGGATGCCGCGCACGGTCGCGCCTTTCGGCATCCACAGGATCAACCCGCTGCCGACCATTTGGCTGATGGTGAATAGCTTCAGCTGTTTGCCCAGCAGACGATGATCGCGCCGCTTCGCTTCTTCGATGCGATGTAAATAGGCTTCGAGGTCCTTCTGCGAAAAGAACGCGATGCCGTAGAGTCGCTGGAGTTGTGGCCGAGTCGAGTCGTTTTTCCAGTACGCACCGGCGATGCTGAGGATTTTGAACGCCCCGATCTTGCCCGCATGCGGAATGTGAGGCCCGCGGCACAGATCAACGAACTCGCCCTGGCGATAGAAGCTGAGCGACGGATGTTTCTTCAACTCTTCATCGATATGCTCGACCTTCAGCGCCTGCTTGAGGTCGGCACACAGTGTGCGCGCTTCGGTGGTCGCCAGTTCGAAGCGATCGAATGTCTCAGCTTTATCGACGATCTGCTTCATCTCCGCTTCGATCTTGGCGAAGTCATCCTCGCGGATCGGCGTCGGCGATTCGATGTCGTAGTAGTAGCCAAAATCGCCCGCCGGCCCGAACGCCAGTTGTGCACCTGGGAAAAGGCGCATGACCGCGCGAGCCATGATATGTGCACAGCTGTGGCGCAACACGTCGAGCGCGTCGGGGTCTTTCTCGGTGAGGATTTGGAACGAATGCTCGCCGTCGGCGGGAAGCTCGCGATTGAGATCGACGATTTCACCGTCAACCTTGGCCGCGATCGCCGCCTGTGCGAGCCGTTTGCCGATGCTCTCGGCAATCTGCTTGGCGGTGGTGCCAGGCGCTGCCTCGCGAGTGGAGTTATCGGGAAGTCGCAACACAACCATGTTCGATGATCCTTGCTTGGGGTAGCGTTTCTCCTAATGACTATCGTACAATTCCGACAATGCCGCGACGATGTGGGTTCGGAGGGGTTGTGCATGCAAGCCTAGTGGCGAGGTACTCCGGACCCCTGGGATCACTTCGGAATATCCCAAGGGTTCGGAGTACCTCACCTTTGGGCTTGCTAAGTGACAAAAAAAAAACGGACCTCACATGAGGTCCGTTCGTTCAATTTCAAACCGTAGTTAGCACCCAAGCAGCAAGCTGGGTTCCCAGCCGACGCGTTCGGCACTGGCGCGGAGTTTTTCGAGAGCGCGGTTCTGGATTTGGCGGACGCGCTCTTTGCTGATGCGGAGCAGATGGCCGATCTGGCGCAGGCTGTGCGTGCCGTTACCCGTCAGGCCGAAGCGAAGGTCGAGCACTTTGCGTTCGCGAGGCCGCAGGTTTTCCATGAGGAAACCGAGGGCTTCTTGGCGTTCGGCGTTCGTGCGAAGGATTTGGCTTTCGTTGTCGGGCATCGCTTCGGTGAGCTTGAAATCGCTGTCGTCGTCGAGAACGGCATTCAGGGAGACGGGAGCACGGGTGGCAGTCTGCAGGTGAGTCAGGTGTTCGAGGCTGCTGCCGGTGCGGGAGGCGAGTTCTTGCGGGCTTGGCAAGTGCTGGCCGCCGTGGGCCAGGGCTTCGGATTCCTGCTGGAGGAGGCCGAGTTCCTGCAAATGGTGCGGCGACAGGCTGACCAGATGGCTTTGGCGAGCGACCGCGATCTGCAGCGTCTGCCGAATCCACCAGGTGGCGTAGGTCGCAAGGCGTGTGCCGTGGCTGACGTCGAAGCGGTCGATCGCCTGCATCAAGCCGCAAACGGCTTCCTGTAAAAGGTCGGCATAACCGAGGGCGTGATGGCGGAAGCGTTTGGCGACGTGAGCCGCGAGCCGAATGTTCGCCGAAGCGAGACGGTGCTTGCAGTGCACGTAACGATCATGGGTCTTCTTAATATGGACGTTGTCGCGAGCTTCGTTATCGCAATAGTCGCGGATGAACTGGGCCATCGGCCAAGGTTCAAGAACTGGTTTGTGCGAACGCAATTTGGGGAAGTAGCGGACGAGATTTCTCACTAATTCGTTTTTGCATACCCAAAAGGTGGCGAGCAGATGTCGTTCTTCTTCGGGCGTGAGGAGGTCTGAGGAGAAGATCGTTTGCGTGGTATCAATGACAACAGCATCCACGGGTACCTTCTTCGGGCGCTTTACTACGGTCTTGGTCTTCATGGCCGTCTTTCCATTAGTTGTAAATAGAGTGTTCGATTCGAGCCACGTTGCGGGTGCGTTCAGGACGCTTTTTCATGCCTTGAGGAAAAGCGGCGAACCACACGAACGACAGGGCACCGAAGGGAAAAGCTACGGCCTCCCTGGGTGATGTCGGCAATCGTACCTCTGCGGTTTTTCAATGTTCCGGGTCGCGGTTCATTTGAAAAATCGTGAAGCTAATTGTCCCTGCCTATCAGGAACTTCTCCTCGCGACCTACGCAAGGTTGTGGGTCTCGTTTTTGTTTGCACAAACCATTGTAAACCGAAAAAACGCTGAGTACAAGAGTTGTTTGAAAAAAATGTGGAAATATCTCCCACGCGGATCACCCGCCCGAGGGAACCTCGGCAAGTGGTCGCTTGGGTAACTTAAACATGACTCAGACTATCGTATCACTTTTTCCATCAGGCGGCATGGGGGGTGGGCGTTTTCTCCTCCCGAACTAGCGTAGGGCCTTGATTCAACCGTAATTCGTGTAATAAAGCGAGCACTTCTTGGTTCTGCTTGACAATTTCATCGAACAATCCGTTACATGCGGTCTCTTCAACTTTGTTCACCAGCCAACCTAATTCTTGTTCGTTTACCCCGCAATCGGAAGCCGGGAGAGGTTTGGCTAGGCGAAACAACGCCTTCGCATCGACTTCGGGGAATATCCCCGCCAATCGTCGCGAAATCGGGTGAGCCTCGGGATGAGTCTCAGTCCGCCCTTCCTGAGCGCTGATACCTAGATGGTGATTCTCAATCTGAAAACTGATCTTCGCCTTGCCAAAAATCATCAATGCCTGGCACGCAATAATAAACGTACCAGCGGCGATGCAGGCTTGCTCCTGCGCGTCAAACGCCAACACGCTGGCGACTCGACGAGCCCGCTGGCGCGCAAATACGGCGTCTTTTTTTTTGCGAAGATTGAGTACGAGGAAAGGAGTGGTAGTCATCCGTCGGTCCCTCCTTGGATCGCAAAGTGCGAGTGCTTCCTGCAGCGTGATAACCTAACAAAACGCGGATTCTCTGCCTAGACCAATTTTTTTACAATCGAGTCTTCTCGTTTTATTGAAATAACTACAATTCGACTTGGCTGGAAACCGATCTTGGTTAGAATGCGGCATTGCAGGCCTCCTTGCGAGTCCTATTTATTGACAGATAAATTACTTAGGTCAAAAGCAAGTGCCATTCACTCCCGATCACTTTTCATCCCCGGCATTGCACGACGATTGGTGCGGAATTGGAAAATGGGACAGCTACGGGAATTGAACCTTACCCGAACAAAGATCACCGATACCGGCATGCGGGAGATTGCAAAATGATGCGATCTGTTGTCGTTGAACATTGAGAATGCGATAGTGATGGATGCGGAAATTCATGAATTGACGGGAATTGAGGGGTTGTTTTTTCTACGTGCTGGACGGACCAAGGTTACCGATCAAGGAAAAGCGTCCCTAATGAAAATTGTGCCCGGACATCGAATTTCGGAAACAATTGGGACGGTCGCGTCTGATTATCGATCTTGGGCACGCCACACCTTCATCTCCGCTAGATACGAAATACGAAGCACGCCGAGTTCCTCGTCGAATCGTCCATCCTTGAAATCGGGAAACGTCCACGCGAACGGCTGGTATCGGCCCTGGGCATATCGCGCGACCAGGTCGGCGTAGATGCCGCCGCTTAGGTAAATCTTCTGGCCCGCCGCTTTGACGCTGGCGAGCACGATCTTGTTGTGATCGAGATACCCGATGTCGAGGTTGACGCTTCGCCCGCTCGCGCCGGCCAACGCCGATTCGATGGCGATGCACGCATGCTTGGCATCCGCCAGATTCTGCGGACTGCGCAGGGCAACGAAGCCGACAAGCCGACGTTGGAGCGATGCGCCCATCTCCGCTTGGTAGTAGTCGGACATGTTAAACGGGCGATCCGGGCCGACGTGGTCGATTGTACCGAACTGTGCGACGAGTTGCTGCGTCGCGGCAGTAATCGCATCGACATCTCGCCACAGCACGGCGACGAAATACTTCACCGGTTCGGGTTCAAGCATCGATGTCACGCGGTGCTCCTTTCTTCTTCAAGACGGCCAACGCTTTGGCAACCAGAGCCGGCGCGATCCCAAAACGACGCGCCAATTCCGTCACGAGTTCATCCGGCGCGACTTCGTGGCGCGTGGTTTCGTCCGATGCGCGGACCATGAGGTGGCGTTTCTGAAAGTAGAGCTGCTTGCCATCGACGATCCTTGAAAGCACGGGATAGGCCATCATGTCGAAATCGAACGATGTATCCCAAGCCCGCAAGAATTCGCCAGCGTCAACCGGATTCGTTTTGAACGTGAGCCGAGGCGTCGTCTTGCTCGCCTGCACGGTGGCGAGGTCGATCTTCGCGCCGCCATCGCGGGCCGTCAGGATTACCTCGTTGAAGGTCGTCGCAATGCGCAATTCTCCATCGCGTGGCAACGCCAGCGGTTGCACGATCAGGTAGCCCGGATCGAGCAGGTGCGGCTGGCCGTCGATCCAAACAAGCAGCGCGCTGTGCGTATCAACACCATAACGTCGATCGGCGAGGATCGGTTCAGCAGGGAATCCGAGCGCACGCACCAGATGCAACAGTGCTGACGTGAGTGCAAAGCAGGTTCCGCCGGCACCGAATGCGGAATGATCGGCGAGCACTTCCGCGGGCGTCCGCCGGGCTGCCTCAACCGTGCCAGTCTCGGCGTCTTTGATGATTTTCGTAAGATTTTCGTAGGGCAATTCGGCGAAGGCCTGTGCGGACGCGAGTAACAATTGTTCGGGCGGCCGACCGGCGTCAATGCGGAAGTCACGCAGGAATTGCTGAAGTACCGGCGAATCGCCCTTTGGCGGCAGCAAGGGATGAGCGTGCATGGCGCGACTCCCGGACGCGCTCGCCAAAGGCGAGCGGCTAAACGATGCATGTCATGCGATCGCCGATCGACGCGATGGCGGCGACGACTTCGTCCACGTCCGCGGCTGTCGTTCGCCAATTGACGAAGCAAAACCGCAGCGTCGTTTGGCCATGCAATCGCGTCGTGGAAACAAACGCCAGGCCGCTCGCCAGCAGTTCGGCAGCGATGGCTTGCTGGAGCGTATCCAATTCGGCATCGCCAATCGCGCAATCGCGTGGGACATAGCGAAAGCAGACGATGCTGAGCTTCGCCGCGCTCGTCACCTCGAAACATCCCGCTGTTCGCACGAGAGCCTCGGCGTAGCGAGCGAGGGCGCAATTGTGCGCGATCAGTCGGCGGTACCAACCGACGCCGAGCAGCTTGACCGACATCCAGATCTTCAGCGCCCGGAACCGGCGGGTGAGGGCGATGCCTTGGTCGCAGAAATTGATTTCGTCTTCACGGGGTATCACGTCCTGCATATATTCGGGCCGCATGGTGAAGGTTTTCGCCAGCAATTCGCCACGCCGTACAAGCAGACAGCCCGCTTCAAAGGGCTGGGCAAACCATTTGTGCGGATCGAGCGTAATCGAGTCGGCTTGTTCGACGCCAGCGAAGAGGCGTTTGCCTTCTTCGAGCAAGACCATTGGCCAACCGTACGCGGCATCGACGTGCAGCCATAAGCGGTGACGCGCGCAAACCGCGGCGATGTCAGCGAGCGGGTCAACGCTGCCGGTGTTCGTCGTGCCTGCATTCGCCAGCACCAGCCACGGCAAAAGCCCACGCGCCAAGTCGGCGGTGATCGCGTGCTCCAGGCCGTCAACTCGCATACGGTAGTCGGCATCGCAGGGCAGCGAACGGATCTGGTCGGGCCGCAAGCCGATGATCTTCGCGCCGCGATCGACCGACCAATGCCGATGCTCGGAAACGTACAACACACAGCGGCTGCGGCCGTCGAACGACAGCGATTCGCGAGCAACCGTCAGCGCCGTCAGCGTCGCCTCCGAACCGCCGCCGGTGAGCAGGCCGAGCGTACCGGTTGGCAAGCTGAGAAAATGTCGAAACCAATCGAGCACGACAAGCTCAACCTCGGCGGCGCCGGCGGCCTCTTTCCAAACGCCGGCGAAGAGGTTCGCGTTGGCTGCAAGGAACTCCGCAAGAATCGATGCAAAGGTCGGCGCGCTGGCGATGAACGCCCAGAAGCGCGGATGACTGGGGCGAAACGAATTGCCGACCACCTTCGACTGGAACTCGCCGAGAATGTGCGAAAAATCGCGCCCGTCCTCCGGCGGCGGCTCGTGAAGCAAACACTCCATCTCTGGCCGCGATTTCGTTCTGCCAATCGGCGTTTTATCGAGATGCTCGTAATCGCAAAGAATCGCTTCGAGGGCCTCGAGACTAACCTCCCGAGGCCAATCCGGCGCATGCGGCACGATCGGCGTGGCGCATGCGGATCTCAGGTGCTCGAATGATGGATCGGGCATGTTGTTTAGTGACTGTGAACGTGTTCGCGGTGTTGCTCAACCTTCTCCGGCGTGATATGCCAGCCGCAATCACCGCACGGGGGTGACTTTTCATAGCACGGATCGCACAACAGCGGCCCGCCGTGGAAGTGTTGCTCCAGGCGATGCTGTTCCTCGTCGGTCAGATCACCGGGGTCGCGCGGGAGTTTCAATTTGTCGCCGCAGCCGTCGCACTTGCGGAGGTGCCATTCCACGAGCAGCGGTGCGAAATGATCATGCGCCCAACGGCTCACCTGGCCGGACCCGTTGCAGAGCGGACAGGCGATGCTCATCTGAGCGGCGATCGCCTTGCGGATGAACTCGCTCTTGTTTGGCAGGTTGTTCAAGAACTCCGCGAGTTCTTCTTCGACCTTGAAGGCGACCACTTTCGTTTTCGGCGTTTTGCTTGACATCCGAGTTTCTCGTGGGTCTGTTGGGACGGCAAGAAATTTCGAGTACAAATCTTCACTTCGTTCTTATCTTACTTGACACGGCCATTCGTCGCAAGGAGAGTTCGTGTTTGACGATTGGACACACGCTTGTAAAAATTCTGTATACACGCACTCCATCACACTCATTTTCGGGGGGCCTATGAAAATTGCATCACGCATTGCGTTCGGCTTGGTTATCATCGTGCTTGGTCTGAACGTTCCGATCTCTGGGCAGGACAAAGACAAGAAGGCGGAGAAGGACAAGAAGAAAGCGGAGCCGAAGAAGCAACCGAACGTCTTCACCGACATCGCCACGGCACCGATCGATTACAAGATTCAAGGCGAATACGCAGCATCCGGCGATGCGAAGGCCAGCAAGGCGGCGCAGGTCATCGCCCGGGGCAACGGCAAGTTCGATGTCTACCTTCTCGAAGACGGCCTACCCGGTGCCGGCTGGGATGTCAAATCGAAGAAACTGAAAGTCGAAGCCAAACTCGATGCCGAGAAGGGCATCGCCGTTTTCGCCGGTATGGGCGTCAAGGGCACGATCGATGCGGCGAAAGGCACGCTTGTCGCTAACTTCGAGACCGCGACGCTGTCATTGACCCGCACGGAACGTACTAGCCCCACGATGGGCGCAAAGGCACCCGAAGGCGCCATCATCCTTTTCGACGGCAAAAACGCCAGCGAATGGAACCCGGGCAAAATGGTCGGCGATCTGCTCGGCGTGCCCAATAACACCAAGAAGAGCTTCACCAACTTCAAACTGCACATCGAATTCCGTACACCGTTCCAACCCACCGCAGGTGGTCAAGGACGAGGCAACAGCGGCGTCTATGTCTGTGGCCGCGAGGTCCAGGTGCTCGATAGTTTCGGCCTCGCCGGCAAAGACAACGAGTGCGGCGGGCTGTACGGCTACCGTGCTCCCGACGTCAACATGTGCTATCCGCCGCTCGTTTGGCAGACGTATGACATCGAACATCGTCCGGGAAAAATCGATCCGCAAACCAAAAAGCAAGACTCGCCGACGATTACCGTGCGCCACAACGGCATGCTCGTTCACGACAACTACGTGTTGAAAGGCGCCGGCAGCAAAGGCAACATCAACCTGCAAGACCACGGCAACCCGGTGGTCTACCGCAACGCCTGGCTGGTGGAGACGAAGTGACCGTTATTGCTTGCGAATGAGTTGTTTCGCCCACGTGGCGTCTTTGCCTTTGAGCGACGGCGTGGGCGGTTTGCCGTAGTCGATGGTGAGTTCATAAGCGGACCGTTCATACACCCGTTTTAGCATAGCATTCAAATCCAACGGCGCGTCAGCATCTTTGCCTCGCAATGGGATACCAATTACAGGCAGCTGCTGCCGCAGTCCAATCGTCCAATATCGAGCATGATTTCGATCGTCGGCATTCGATACAAGCACGCGATAGTCGCTCGGAACCAAAGATGGATTGTTGACCGTGAGCGTGCCTTCACGCAACAAATCGATTTCGACCCAATGCACACCCGAATCAAGAACCTCGCGGCGCTTCTCCGTGAAACTTTTGCGCCCGTATGCTCCAGGAATCTTGTTTGTCGGACTGACAACCTCGATGACCGTCACAAGTTTTTCGGAATCGACATGCTTGATTTCGATATAGGCTTCCTTGACCTCGTCATCGAGCCAAGTGATAATCATCGGTTCCGCGATCGTCATCGTGCCGCCGATGTTGGCGAGAGGACGGTACTTCCCCGTTTCTTCAACGCGAACGTCTGGCACAAATAGTTTTCGACCTGTATCTCCATCGTCGGAGATGTAAATCCGCAACTCGACGCGTGCAACATACCGCGGTCGAAGGCTCGACGTAAGTGAGGCACGAATATCGCTGATTATTTCGTGATGCACATCAGGCCAGAGTGCGGGATTCTCAAGATACGGGTCCATTCCAGGAAACGGCGACGGCATGGCATGATCCTCAAGGTGGCGGTTTTTCGTATTGTACCACCCATGATGCGGTGGGAACATGTCGGTTTTGACTTGCCGACCGCACGATAGCAGCGACAATGAAAGGAGTACCTTCCGTGATCTAGGAATCGCCGATATGTCGCAAGATCCCGCCACACCGCCGCCGCTCGCGAAGAAGCCGGAATGGACTCCGCGCATGTGGGAGGGCTGCGATTTCTTCGCCTGGCTGAAACTGCTGGCACGGAACGGTTTCGCCGTCCATCCAAAGCAATGGTACATCGCCGTCATCATCACCTACGTCAGCTTCCACAACACGCTTCTTCGACTTCTGCAAGACGCGATCTATGGCCGAGCGGTGCGGGCAACCGAGATCAAAGACCCGCCGATCTTTCTGCTTGGCCATTGGCGCACGGGCACGACGCTATTGCATGAATTGATGATCTGCGATCCGCGTTTCGGCTATCCGACAACGATTGAATGTATGATGCCGAATCACTTTCTGCTCACCGAGTCCTACTTCACGACTTGGTTCAAATTCCTCATCTCGTCCAGCCGGCCGATGGACAACATGAAGGCGGGTTTCGATCGCCCGCAAGAGGATGAATTTGCCCTTTCGATGTTCGGCGTTGGTTCGCCCTACAAGACGATCGCGTTTCCGAACAATGCACCGGTGGACCAGGAATACCTCGACATGGAAGGCGTATCCGAGACCGGCCTACGGCGCTGGAAGCGGGCCTTCAAACAGTTCCTTCGACAGATCACGTACAAGACAGGCAAAAGGCTTGTACTCAAATCGCCGCCACACACGGCTCGCATTAAGACGCTCAAGGGCATGTTTCCGGGCGCGATCTTCATCCACATCGTGCGCGATCCGTATGTCGTGTTCCCATCGACCGTCAATCTTTGGCGCACGCTCTACAAAACGCACGGCATGCAGACGCCGAACTACGTCGGCCTGGAGGAATTGGTACTCAAGACCTTCATCCGCATGTACGAGAAACTGGATGAGGGCAAGAAGCTACTCGCGCCGAAGCAGTTCTACGAATTGCGCTACGAGGATCTGGTGAAGAATCCCGAAGCCGAGATGGTGAAAATCTACGACCACTTTCAGCTCGGCGGCCAGCAGAAATTCTTGCCCAAGCTTCGCGAGTACTTGGCCAGCGTCAAAGGCTATGAGACGAACAAATACCAACTCACGGACGAGGAGAAGGCGCTGATCGCCAGCCGCTGGGGCGACGTGATTCGGCGGTATGGGTATGATAAGGCCCAAGGATGAGCGAACTGAACCCTTGAGATTATCAGCGATGTAAACCACACGCGGGTGAGATTGACGTATTTACAGAGCCTGAGCGTCAGCGAAGGGCTCACGCGGCCCTTCGCTGACGCTCAGGCTCGGATCAGACGAATTCAACCGTGGGCAGTATAAACGGGGAATCGAACATGACGTTCCAATTGACCGAAAGCCAACAACAAGTGGTAGATAGCCGCGGCGAGACACACGTCCGCGCAATTGACGCGCGGAATAATGCCGTCTACGTCCTAATGCCCGAAACCGATTTTCTGCGTCTCCAAGAGATGCTTGAGGAAGAAGCACAACATGCGGCAATATACGAAATGGCCAAGCGCAACGCGCTGGCGAAAACGCTTGAGGAAAAACGACAGCAGAAAGTGATTGCAAAAGTTGCGTTACAGAATGCGATCGAATTGACGAATAAGGTGCCGTGATGAAGCAGGGCGAAATCTATCTCGCGAACTTTGGCGAGAACGTTGTGCGGCCTGTGATCGTGGTGTCCCGCGCGGATTTGAATCTGAGCGGCTTCAGTCTTGTAGTCGTCTGCGTTACGGAATCCGTATCGATTCGGAACAATCTGATGAACTGCCTCTATTTTGAAAAAGCAGAGTTCGGCATGCCCGAAGCTTGCGTCGCTCAGCGCCAAAATATGTTGTCTATTGACCATGAGCGCCTTGACACTGCCAATGGCCCCGTTGGTGTTATCGACGCCGCGAAGATTCGTAAATTGATAAATACCATTGGGCACGTTCTGGACGCTCGTTGCGTACCGGAATGATCGGATCGCTACGAACCGAAGCTCAAACACATGCCGCACCCATGCAAATAGATGCGAGCAGACTTGCGACGTGAATTGATCATGATCCCAAAATATGCTGTCACATTTTTCATTGTCCTATCGTTGACTGCCTCCATCTGGGGCCAGGCCCTTGCCGCCAAGCAGGCCGCCGCCCCACCGCGGCAGTTTGATCTGCGCAAAGTCGGCGCCGTCACGCCGATCAAGCAACAGTTCCTTGGCACTTGCTGGTCGCACGGCACCATGGCGGCGATCGAGAGCAACCTGCTCATCTCGGGCCGATGGAAGAAGTTTGGCAACGAAGAAATCCCCGCCCTCTCCGAATACCACCTCGACTGGTGGAACGGGTTCAACCAACATCTCAACACCGATCTCGATGACGCCAAGAAGAGCTCCACCGGCTTAAAGGTCCACTTCGGCGGCGATTACCGCGTTGCAGCGGCGTACATTTCTCGCGGCGATGGCGTTGTCGCCGCTCCGCGCAATGTCGATAAATCGGTCAACGCCAAGGCGTGGTTCGAGAAGGCCCCCGACCTGAAGCACGCCGATTACCGCCGATACTATGTGCGTGATATCGAGTGGTTCACCGTCGGGTCGAAGCTCGAAAATATCGACGTGATCAAACGTCGACTTATGACCGAAGGCGCAATGGGCACAGCCTTCGCCGTCAACAAGGGGTTGATGTCCAAGGACTGGGTGCACTACCAACCGGAACAGCATCCGTCGAAGCCCAATCACGCCGTCGCCATCGTCGGCTGGGATGACGAAAAGATTTCAGGCGATCCCGACAAGAAGTCGCCGGCTCCGGGCGCCTGGCTCATCAAGAACAGCTGGGGCACGAAAGACGCGAAAACCGGCAAGCCGCGCGCGTACGACGGCTATTACTGGATTTCGTACCACGACAAGGTTTGCTGCCGTGATGCCGAGATGGGCGCCGTTTCGTTTCGCAACGTCGAACCGATGCGCTATCGCCATGTGTACTTTCACGATTACCACGGCTGGCGCGATACCATGAAGACGGTTGCCAAAGCATTCAACCTTTTCCCGGCGTCGGCCAAGCATGACCTCGGCGCCGTCAGCTTTTACACCACGACCGACAACGTTCGCTACACCGCCAAAATCTATCGCGGCTTTGACAAGGGTGAACTGCGCGATCTGGTCGCCACGAAGACCGGCGAAATCGCGGTGACCGGGTTCCACACCGTCGATCTCGACAAGGCGGTCCGTGTCGAAAAGGGCGAGCGGTTCGTCGTCTACCTTGAGGTTTCCGCCGGAGGCCAAGCGTTCGATCGCACGTCCGAGATTCCCGTCCTTCTCGATCAACCCAAGCCCGCTCAGCCGATACCGAGCATCCCGAAAGGCCCGAACGGTCCGCTCGTCGTCTCCAAGGCGAACCCCGGCGAGAGCTACTATCACGATGGTACTCAATGGCGCGACCTGTACGAGCACCGCTTTCAGAATCCGGCCTGGGCAGTCTTCGATCGTTCCGCGAACTTTTGCATGAAAGCGCTGGCGGTAGACGGGAGGTAGGTTTTGCTTGCCGTTTAGCGCTCGCTTCACGCCACGCGAGCGCTAAACGGCAAGCAGAATCCCCATATTTAAAGTCCGATTCCCGCCTTGACCCGTTCGGCCCGGTTGCGGTATAAGACGGTGGGATATTGTCATGGAGGACAGCCGATGTCGCTGTTGCAAGTCAAAGGTTTGGTCAAATATTACGGCCGACGCTGCGTCGTCAGCGGCGTCGATTTCGAGGTCAACGCCGGCGAAGTCGTCGGCTTGCTTGGGCCTAACGGCGCCGGCAAGACCACCAGCTTTAAGATGTCGACAGGCCAGGTCGAGCCGAACGAAGGCAGCGTATACTTCAATGGTGAGGACATCACCAATCTAAAGATGTACGAGCGAGCCCGGATCGGCATGGGCTATCTGCCACAGGAAACGAGCATCTTTCACAAGCTGACCGTCGAGCAGAACATCCTCGCGATTCTTGAACTGCTGCCCAAGTCGCGGGCGCTGGGGCGGCCGCTCTATCGTTCCGAGCGCTATGGGCGGATGGAAGCTGTGATCGCACGTTTTGGTTTGGGCAAAGTGCGCAAGAACGTCGCCACCAAGCTGTCGGGCGGCGAAAAGCGTCGATTGGAAATCGCCCGCTGCCTCGTTTGCGAGCCGATGCTCATTCTCTTCGACGAACCATTCACCGGCATCGACCCAATCACCATTGCCGAGATTCGCCAAATTATCCTCGAACTGAAAAACGAAGGCATCGGCATCCTACTCACCGATCATAACGTTCATGAGGCCCTGAAGATCACCACTCGAAGTTATCTGATCAAGGACGGCAAGGTGCGCACCCACGGCACGCCCGCCCAGATCGTGCGCGATCCGATCGCCATTGCGGAGTACCTCGGTACCGGTTTCAGCGACACCAGCTATCGTGGCGGCCACGAACCGGTGACCCTCGCGGCTCCGCCCGTGCGTCCATTGGTTGTCGAAGACTCAGTGACGAATTCGAAGCCTGCTCCCGTCGTGAAACCCCCGACGTTGGAGTTCCCGGCCACGCAGGCGAAAGCAGGCGTCAAACCAGCGCAGCTGATTTTGGATCAGGAGAAGATCCAGAAGCTGATCGAGAAACTGAAAACCGCTGACCAAACCCGCGCAGCCGAGGAGTTGGTCCGCAAAGGCACCGAGGCGATCCCCGCCTTGCTCGCCGCCCTTGAACGCCGTGACGCCGAGCTTCGGCAATTTTCCGTCGAAGTGTTGCAAGCGATTCTGCAGCACGAGATTCCGTTTGACGCTTTCGCGCCGGAATCGACACGCAAACAGCAGTTGGCAGCACTGCGCGGCCTTTTCGAGAAAAAAGCGGGATGATGCCAATGACGGTGCAAGCCCAAGGGTGAGGTACTCCGAACCCTTGGGATCATCTTCGCGGGGTCCCAGAGGTTCGGAGTACCTCGCCTCTGGGCTTACGTCAAAACACCTAATCATTTCGCCAGCACCATGCGTTCCTTCAAATCATACCGCCCGCCCGCCGGCAGCGCTTCAAAATCGGGTTGCTCCTTCTCGATCTTGCGTTTAGTGTCGTAAAAGAACACGCGGCCTATGCCAATGACTTCCGCGGTGCTGCCCTGGACGACGATCGCCGTTGCTTCGTCGATACCGATGCCGAGGTATTGCGGGTGGATTTTCATGAGCTGAGTCATGTCGGCCTGGCGCTTACGCTGCGAGAAATGCTGGTCGATGGCGACGCCTTTGAGAAAGCCGAGGCCGCGTTCGTAGCCTTCGTAGCGGATGTCGAAGTTGTTGAAGACGCCGCCGCGAGCAAGATAGTCGCCCTGAATGGTCGCGCCGGCGCTAGTCCCGCCGATGACACCGCCGCGCTTGAGGACATCGAACATCAACGGCATCGCCTTGGTGTCTTCGTAGCAATCGACGAAGCGCCATTGCCTACCGCCGTCGAACCAGAGGCCAGTGGCTTCCTTGAGCGTGTCGAGGAATTCTTTGCTTTCGACCTCGGCCTGGGTTCGGCCATAGAGGACGGTCGCTTTCTTGGCGCCGGCCTTGAGGAAAGTCTGCGCGACGAAATCGCGCTTGGGCAGCGGGTCGGCGTTCGCGGTCGGGAAGATGACGATGTTCGCTTTGTCCTTGCCGCCGGCCAAATCGATGAACCGGGAATAAAGCTTATCGGGCGACCCGCCGCCGCCAACGATGACGAGCGTGCCTTTCTCGACGAAAGGGGGTTCGACTTTCTTGGGTGGAAACAATTCCTGACGATCACGGGCGGCGCGGCGCAGGGCGGTCAGGTCCTCCACCGATTTCCCTTCCAACGTGATCGTTCGGCTCGGAAACACCATGGAGTGAACCAGAAGTAGTTTCGTCGATCCAGGGCCGACGGCACTCAGCGTGCGCCCCTTGATCAAAAGGGCGGCGCCGTAATTGACTTCAAAGACAACCATGCCAACAAGGAGCCGGTCCTTCTTCTGGGGGCTTGTGTAAGAGGAGCGTATATCGAAGAGATCGCCGTTAAGCAGCATCATCCCGCGTTCACCGATGATTTCCGAGGTATAGCCCGAAGTCGCCACCACGCCCGAGCGCTTCAGTACGCCAAGAAAGTCGTCACGTAGCGGCTGATCGATTACCATTCCTTGCCATGTGCGGTAATTCTGTTTGGTGATAACCCAAACGCCGGTGAGGTTCTTCAGTGCGGCCTTGGCGTTCTTCCAGCGAATCAGAGTCGGTTCGGCGGCTTCCTTGCTCTTCGCACTCTTGGCTAATCCGTTCAGTACGAGGGTTGCGGCCTTCTCGTCGTTGACATCGATGACTGCGACCTTTGCCTGTGCACCTCCTGCCAATTCGACGAAGCGATCAAACGCCGCCTCGGAGATGGGGCCGTCGCCACACACAAGCACCGAGCCAGATATGCCGGCCGGATCGATTCGCGGCTGCTGGCCAATCGCGACGTGTGGAACCAACGCGACCAAAAGCACAGGTAGAAACCGAAACGTGATTGACATCATCAAAAGCTCCAGTGTTTAACCGCTCGCCTTGGGCGAGCGCGGTCGTAGTGGTTTACATGAACATGAAATGTCAATCGGGCAACAAGTCCGCGCTCGCCGAAGGCGAGCAGCTATACGATCACCGCCGAATGGGCAATGCCAGCAAACGTTTCGCCTCGTTCAACACGAATGCGGCATCCATGAACGGTTCATAGCCGATGTCATGCCATCGCACCAGGCCGTCGGCATCGATCAGAAACGTGCCGTGCAACGGCTGATTCTCGAAATCATCGTAGGCGCGATAGGCCTTGAACACGTCGCAGGTCGGATCACTCACGACGGGCAGCGTGATTTTCTTTTCCCCGTTTAGCGCCCGCTGCAACCCGTCCTTGGCATCGGTGCTGATTGCAATAATCAAAATTCCCGCATCGCGGAATTTTCTCGCGTCAGCGGCGAATTTCTGGATTTGTTCCATGCAATGCGAACAACCGTAGCCGAGGTAAAAGATCACGACCACCGGTTTGCCTGCATACTGGCTTGACGAGGTTGGTTTGTCGTTTACGTCGGGCAGTGTCCACGCCGGTCCGGACGTCGGCTGCCAAACGAGCGGGCCGATGGAATCGAGAGGCGGGCGTTTGCCGAAGTCCGCGGGCCATTTCGTTTTAATGCGCCAGTCGGCCGGCAACTTCAACTCTTTCGCGATCGCATCAAGTCGGCGGAACACGGGCGTAGCGAGCGAGTCGATATTTCCCGACATCTTGCGTAAACGATCGAACGCCTCGGCACACTCCTTGTCCTTGCCGATCGCGTGCAAAATTTCGACATAGCTTGCGAGCGGAGCAACCTGGTTCTTGGCCGTATCGGAGGCTTGCTTGGCAAGCTGCTCGGCTTTCGCCTGATTGCCGGCCTGGAGATAGTAGCGTGCGAGGCGCGTTTGGCTGATGCCTTTGAGCGCTTTAACCAAATCCAGTGCTTCCTTGCCTTCGCCAGCGAGTAGCTTCTCGATCACCTGCAACTCTTTGACGGCATTATCGCGAGCCGCGCTGGCGTCGAGCGTGGGGATGCCGCCCTTGCCGCCTGCTTTGACTTTGGGTTCGGGTGTCGTGGACTTGGTCGATTGCTTTTGGATTAAGGAAATAATCTGTGCGAGTTTATACTTATTTCCGACACCGGCGTGCGCGAGGCCGATGAGTCGTAGCCGTTTGACATGTTCGCTTGGCTGCTCGCGTGGTTCCAGATACATCGTGTCGGCGAGTTTCAGCGTTTCTTCCCAGAGTTCGTAGCGTTCGAGCAATTCGAACAACCGGGTTCGGCCAAAGCCGCTCGATTTCCCCGCGCTGGTGCCAGGATTGAATTTCGGATGTCTCGGCAACTCGATCAGGTTCTTGGCCAGTGCGACGGCGTCATGGACTCGACCGATATGGCTCAGGCTGCGAATCAGCCATTCCTGGTTATGGGCGTAGTTGTGGATTTGGTCAGGCAAGACACGGTCGCGCATCGTGTAGGCGTGATCGGCTCGGCTCGATGCCTCCTGCTGCCAGGCGCTCTCGGCATAGCGTTTGAGTTTGTCGAAGGTATGGCCAGGCATGTGCCACATGTGCGCGATCCGCGGCGCCGCCTCGCCGCATAAAGCAGCCGAGCCGACGGCGTTTTGCGGGTTCGCGCCATCCCAGAGATGAATGCAAAAATGATGAGCGGGATGCAACGGGTTGGCCTTGAAAACGTCGTCGAGCATGTCGCTCAGTGACGCGGTTGGCGGACCGACTTTGAACTGCCAACAGCGGACGACGTAGAACGCCTTCGCTTCGATGTCGCTGGAAAACTCGGTGTAGATCGTTTTGAGCGTGTCGATGTATTTCTGCTGGCGTTTCTTCTTGTCGCCTGTGCCAAGCAAATAATCGGTCAGGCATTCGACATAAAGCGATTCCCGTCGCGGGGCGGCACGGAGAAGCTCGCGGGCTTTCTTGATGAAGCCGACAGCACGTTTCTCGTTCTCGTGGTTCGCCATTGCCATGCCCCAGTACGCCATGGCGCAATCGGGATCGAGCACGGCGACCTGGCGAAACGACCGTTCGGCCTCGAAGTACCAGAAGCCGTGCAGTTGGCCGACGCCTTGCTCGAAGAATGCCTGAGCATCCTTCGATTTGGTGGTGATGGGGAAACGGACGTTACCCGTTTTGCCCATGAGATACGCTTTTTGGCGAGGGCCGTCGTTGAAGGCCTCGCCGTGATAGGAATGGCCCGGATAAACGTCGGCGTGATCGGGCACGGGTTGGGCGACAACATTACCGAGTAAACACGCGAATGCGCCGATGAATGAAAGGAAGATGCGTCGTCGGGTCATGGCAGAGTTCTCGTTATTAGCAAGGAATACCGTGAGCGCTAAGCCGCGAGCGGCATTCCGATCAGGGGCGTTTCGGGGCGGGTCGATTCGGGCATGGATGTTCGTATTTTTGTTTGCCCCAGGCACCGCGAGCGGGGTGGTCGGACTCGACATAGTTCTTGTGCAGTTCGACGACGGCGTCATCGCTCTTGTCAACGTGCAGGTCTAGCCAATAGCCTTCGGTGTCTTTCTTGCAGACGCGGATGCCGGCGGCCAGGCGACCGCGATGATCCCCGCCGGCGCAATCCGCAGCGATCAGCGCCGCCATCAAGCGATCGGCGAGGCTGCCTTTCGTTTCTTCATAGGCTTTGCCCATGGCCACGATGACCTCACGGCCATTGAGGGTGTTGCCCTGGCAGACATAGAATTTGCCGCTCATTCCGCCCCAGTAATTGCTGCCCGCTGGCGCTGTCGTCGGATGGTGTTGGGCGGATCGACCCTGCATGTCGATGATCGCGAGTTGTCGCATGCCGGGAAATTTGTCGTCTTTGAGGATCGTGAAAATCGTCTCTTCAGGCGTTTTCTTATCGGCAAGCAGGTCGAGCGCTTGCGGTGCCGATTTGCGGATGTCGTAGTGTTGCGTGCAGTAGGCCCCGACTCCGCTGCGGGCATGGGCCACGACTTTGCCGACGGCGGGAAACTTGCTGGCAACGGCGGCACCGGATTCGCCGGTTTCCGGATCGACCGCGGCGATCGAAAACGTGGCGATGACCGTGGGTTTCGGCGACGAATCGTCTGCTCGATGCGTTGATCCGAGCAAAAGCACCAAGCCCATCAACACCACATAACCGGTCATTTTCATGAATACATCCCATTTAGCGACTGCACCGATGTTTCGTTTATTGCGTCAAGGGCGAGCACCAATGCACCAAACGCACGAAGGTCCATGGTGCGTCGGCGCTGGCACTCGATGCACTAAACGATCCCGGCGAAGTCGCGTGCGACAATTAGTCTCGTGCTCGAATTGCAAGCATCGGGCTCTGCTATTCGGGCGACAGAAATCTCGCCACAGGTACAACGGAGGCCTATATATTCTATTGGTCTGTCCAGCTATCAGCTATCAGCGATCTGGTATCACCGGGAAAGTGATGCACTATCGAGAAACTACAGTGCCTGAAACATGTCCGTACCGACTGGATGTGGGCTGGTAGCTGATTTATCATATTTCCGGCTCTCCGCCATTGCTATCGGAAACAGCACCTTTCGCAAAGCCGCATAGCCGCCAACAACTATACTTCGGGCGGTTGAGATTGTCGCATTTCCAAAGCCTGAGCGCCAGCGAAGGGCACGCAGCGGCCCTTCGCTGGCGCTCAGGCTCTGATCGGACAAATTCATCCGCTCGAAGTATACATCAGAATCGCGAATGAAGAAGCTGAGGTTAATTACACTCTGCATCGTTGCTCTTCGGCCTGATCCTGTGCCACATCAAATCAGGAAGAGCCGAAAAGTGTTGATTCGAGCGGAAGTGCGGCATTTCCGTCCGTGCGAAATATACAATAGCCGTTGGACCGAGATCCCGAGATCAATGCAATCCTTCAGGTAACCAACACGTGCCGTTTTTGTTTGCACAACATACGCCTAGCGACGACTTCTGGATGACGATCTTCGGGCTGGCAGCACTGCCGATCCTCGTCGTGGCGAACGGTTACTTTGTCGCTGCCGAGTTCGCGCTGGTCGCCGTGCGAAAAACGCGTGTCGAGGAACTGGTTCGGCGAGCCATCAAGGGAGCGTCGGCAGTGGAATATGCGTTGAAGCATCTCGATCGTTCGATTGCCGCTACCCAACTTGGCATTACGCTGAGCAGTATCGGTTTGGGCTTCTTTTCGGAGCAGGCGTTGGCGTCGTTGGTCGTTCGGATGTTCGCCGGACTGCCTCAGCCGTGGGCATGGCTGGCGACGCATTCCGTGGCGACGGTGTTGGCATTCACGTTCATCACGTTTTCGCACGTCGTGTTTGGCGAGCTGATCCCGAAGTCATTAGCGCTGATGTCGCCGGAGCGGATCGCTCTTTGGATCGCGAGTCCGCTCAACTATTTCGTGTTGTTCACGCGCCCGCTCATCATGGTCATGAACGGCACGGGCAACTGGATACTTCGCCGCATCGGCGCCAAGCCGGCAACCGAGGGGCTGGTCCATTCCGTCGAGGAACTGGTTCTCCTGATCGAAGACACGGAGGAGGCGGGCGGGCTGGATGCCGAGCAGGCGGAACTATTGCAGAATGTCTTCCGCATGTCGAACAAACGCGTGGCTGATTGCATGGTCAGCCGCGACAAGATGGCGTCGTTGGAGCTGACGACGCCGTCGGACAAGGTACTCGAAGCGGTTCGCGAAGGCGCTCATACGCGCATGCCGGTCTATGATCGGGAGCCGGATAATATCGTCGGCGTCGTCAACACCAAGAACCTGTTCTACCTGTTCAGCCTGCACGGCGTCGTCGTGTTGGAAGACGCAATCTACCCGGCGCTCTTTCTCAAACCGGACGAGGAGATATCGAACGCCCTAAGGCTATTCCGCAAGGCCAAGCGTCCGATGGCGCTGGTGCGCGATGAAGACGGTAAGATTCACGGACTGATCACGCTCGAGGATATTCTGGAGGAGATCATCGGCGACATCGAAGACGAGCACGATCAGCCTGTGCCGCGCGTACCGCGGCGCCGGCTGCGCAGTTGGAAGCCGTCGGCGGCGAAGAAGTGAGCTAATCCATGGATCCGTCGACCAAACACGCAGACCGCATTGCCGGCGTCATCCTCGGCACCGCGGTGGGCGACGCCCTGGGGTTGCCGCGTGAGAATATGTCCAGGCGGCGCGGGCGGAGCACGTTTGGCCGTTCGCCGATGCGACATCGTTTCATCCTCGGCTGTGGCATGATCAGCGACGATTCCGAGCATACCTGCATGGCTGCCCAGGCATTGCTTCGGGCGGGCGGCGATGCCGATGCGTTTGGCCAATCGTTGGCGTGGCGACTGCGATTTTGGCTGCTCGGGTTGCCTGCAGGCGTGGGATTCGCGACACTTCGGGCGATACTCAAGCTCTGGCTGGGATGTTCGCCAGCCAACAGCGGCGTGCATTCCGCGGGCAACGGACCGGCAATGCGGTCGGCGATCCTCGGCGTGTGCTTGGGCGATGATCGTGATCGTCTGCGGGCGTTTGTCCGCGCGTCTTCACGCTTGACGCATACCGACCCGCGAGCTGAGCGTGGAGCATATCTCGTCGCCTTGGCCGCTCATCATGCCGCGACGGCCAACGCCCCCGACCTCATGCGCGATACGTTCTTACATGAGGCGCGATCGGAGGGCCTGGATTCCGAACTCACCGCGTTGCTGGACCAACTCGAATCGCACCTTCGGCGTGACGCCTCGGCCGAGGAATTCGCCGACGCATTGGACCTGCAGCGCGGCATTTCTGGGTATATCTATCACACCGTCCCGATGGCACTCTATTGTTGGCTGCGGTATCCGCGCGACTTTCGCTCGGCGGTGGAGGCGATCATCGACCTCGGAGGCGATACCGATTCGACTGCCGCAATCGTAGGCGCATTGAGCGGAGCGACGCTCGGCACCGATGCAATCCCGGTAGAGTGGCTTAACGGCGTCGTCGATTGGCCTCGCTCAGTGGCGTGGATGCGCAGCCTGGCGGTTCGGCTTGCTCCTTCCGGTACGCATACTCCCGCGCCGTTGTTTTGGCCCGCATTGCCGATCCGAAATACCGTCTTCCTGGCAATTGTACTCGGACACGGTTTTCGGCGATTGCTGCCGCCGTATTGATGAAACATCTCATCCGCCATTCGCCCCATATCATATCTTCGCATGCGTTTGCCGAATCGTGAGGATCGAATGGTTCGATCGCTCATGTTCATTCAACCATTGGCAATCGTGAATCTGCGTGCATGTGCCATCATTGCTGGAAAGGCGATGCATGACGTTAAAGGGAGAAAGAAAGTGGATCAGCGAGTATTTGAAATGCGCACCTACTACGCCCATACAAGCAAGATGGATGCCTTGCACGCGAGGTTTCGCGATCACACCTGCAACCTGTTCGAGAAACACGGCATGACGCTCATCGGCTTCTGGAGCCCGACCGACCAAGCGGAAGCCGCTCAGAAGATGGTCTACCTCCTCGCCCATCCGAGCAAGAGCGCAGCCGAGCGGAGCTGGGACACATTCCGCAAAGACCCCGAATGGCTGAAGGCACGTGATGCTTCTGAGATCGGCGGCCCAATCGTCGCCAAGGTCGAATCGGTGTTCTTGAATCCGACGGACTACTCCGCGATCAAGTAAGGTTCGAGTTATTCATGCAAACCCGCCATGAATAGCGGGCTGTATGGGGAAGTAGGCCAATGGCGGAACTCGACGAAAAAATCTACAAACGCATTCAGTTGCTCTGCGCAGAAGGCGATGCTTTCGCCGAGGAGGAGGAATACGACGACGCGCTGACGAAATACTGGGAAGCCTGGAACCTGCTGCCGGAGCCGCGAACCGATTGGGAATCCGCCACCTGGATTTTGGGAGCGGTCGGCGACGCGAATTTCCTTGGCGGCGATTTTGAAGCTGGCCGCGACAATCTCGCCATGGCCATGCACTGCCCGGACGCCGTCGGCAATCCGTTCTTGCACCTTCGCCTTGGCCAATGCCAGTTCGAGTTGGGCAATCTCGACATGGCTGCGGACGAACTCGCTCGCGCATTCATGTCCGAGGGCGACGAAATCTTCGACGACGAAGATCCAAAATATCTCGACTTCGTCAAGACGCGGCTCAAACCACCGCGTTGACTCAAGCCCAGTGGTGAGGTACTTCGAACCGCTGGGATCCCAAGAGTTCGGGGTACCTTACCCTTGGGCTTGCGTTGTTTGTCATTTTTTCAAACGGATTACATTCCCCCGCGCATCGAGCGGCATCGCTTCACTCGTATCATTGTACGCTTCAAACGCCGTGATCGCCGGGTCGCCCTTGGTCGTTCGCATGATGACCAAGCGTGCCTTCGTCGTCGTGCGGCCAACAATCGGGGCCACGAACTCTTTGCCGATCTCCATGCCGTTGAAGCAGCCGACCCAGCGGTTCGCTTTGTCGTCCCAGCACTCGATGCGGTAGCGGCTGATCGACGAGGCCGGATCTTCCTTGAGCCGGAATTCGTTGATCGTCGTCGGCGCGGGAAACTCGATTTGGAACCAGGGTTCGATTTCCTTCACCGACATAGTGATCTTCCCATTCGGGGCCAGATTCGGCGAGGTGCATGCGTCGGTCAGCTTCCGCACGACACAGTTGACGAACGATGTGCGTCTGTCTTTCTCCGGGTCGGCTACGTGCATGAGGACGTTGCCCTTAGTCACATAGAATCGACAGTCCTTCCACGTCACTTCATTCCAGTCGGTCGTGTTGAATATTTCGCAGCGGTTGCCGGGCCGAATCGGACGCTTGCACTTGCCGTTCAGCACGCAATTCTCGATGAGCAGTTTCTTGTGCGCTTCCGGCCCCGACGCATAACAGCATAGCAACATGGCCGCGCCGTCGGTGTCGTGTAGCAGGCAGTTGCGCATGACCATGTGATCGCAGTTCGACTCGAAATCGAACGCCTGCCCATCGCCGCTGCCCAGGCCGATGGAGATGTAGCCCCATTCGCTGTCCTCGAAAACCCAGTGCTTGCAGCGAGCGAACATTGCGCCGGCGACGCCGTTGAAGGCGCGGAAGTTTCGGCCGATGTCATGCGTCACGCAGCGGCGCACGGCCCCGCCATCGACGCCGCGCATGCCGAGCTGCCATTGATAGCCTTCCTCGAACAAGCAGTCCTCGACGACGAAGTTGCCGAAGTTGTAAATGTTGCCCTTGCTCTTGTTGAAGTTGTCCGGGCTGTTGGTCCAGATGCCGGACGCCAGCCTGCGGAACGCGCAGTTCTTCACGGTGATGTCGGAGGCGACGATCTTGTTCTTGGTCTCATGGGAAAAGAGGCAGATGCCGAGGCCGATCTTGCGTTTGGGATAGTTCTGGTACGGCTGATAAAGAAGCGAGTCGTGGAAGAAGCAGTTCTCGATCCACAGATACTTTCGATTGGGCGACCCGACGGCATACTCGGCATAGATGCCCGTCTGGCACCGTTTGAATCCGATGCCAACGATCTTGAAACCTTCCTGGTCAACGAGATGGATACCGATCAGG
>SIAQ01000079.1 GCA_009697105.1 Gemmataceae bacterium
GTTCAAGCTGAAGCAGTATCGGCGCGTCGCAACGCGATACGAAAAGACCGCACGCAACTTCATGGGATTCATCATGGTGGCGTCCATCATGGTGCTCTTGCGGTAAACAAGTTTGCGTCCGTTGCCCAATCGTTGTCCACACGACCTAGCGATCGAAAGATGCCACGCAATCGCTGAGTCGCAAGCGGAAATTCAGCCCGTCTGCAGGTATCAATTGCATCAACGGGTCTTGTCCTGCCAATTAGTTTCAATTCGATAACCATTCACGAAGTGCAAGCAATCCCGACTACGACCGGCGCGATTGCGAAAACTCGGCAACTTTTGACAAAGAATAGCATTGCTCTTAAGGCGTCAATGCGCGAGAATGGAGAGTGAGTGCGGCTGCAAATGTCAATCCCTGGGCGTTAGGCGTGTCGGTTATTCCATTCTTGCAATACACGCCGGGGATTCGGATTGCGCCCCTCGAAAAAAGTGGAGAATCTCCTCATGGCGAAGCAACCCGATCCCAACAACCAACCCGCCAAGTCACCCGATGCTGCTGCACCCGAGCCGTTGACTCCGCAACCGGCGCCGGCGTCGCCAATGCCGCCGATGACGTCGAGCTTCCCTAACATGTCGCTGGACGATTCTGCCGTAGAGACACTCGACGTCGAGGAGGTGCTCGAGGATGTTGTGGAATTCGCCGATGTCGACGAAATCGAAGAAATCCCGGTCCTCGATACGGCGCCGATGGATTCGGCCGTCGTGGCGGTTTCCGATGTGGATATCCTCGCCGACGATGTGTTCGACATTGCCGATGTCGTCGAAGTATCGCCGATGGATTCGGCAATCGTTGACGCTGCTCCTGGCGAGGACTCGCTGTTCGTTGACGATGCGCTGATGACGGAAGGTAGCGGCGCCAATTACGATGACGATAACGATGACGTGCAGGTCGTCGATTCGCCGGTGTCCGAACCGTCGAGTTCCAGATCGGATGTTGAGCTGCTGCAGATGTTCGAGGAGGAACCTGCAGTCGAGTCCGCCGAACGGACGCCGACGCATGTCGAATCATTCCCGGCGGCGGATTTGTCGGCAGTCACTGGAAGCGAGATGCCGGCCCTCGCGGAGGAACCGATTTCCCAGGCGAGCGGCCAAATCGTTGCCGACGACCCAATGGATTTCGCTGGCCAGGAATCGTTGCCCGCAGGCGGTGGTGCGTTGTCGGGAGCGACGTCGATGGCACGTGCCGATGTCGAACCCGTTTCGGATGTGCACCTCGTCGAGGCGGGCGAGATCGCGCCCGTTGCCGAGACGCCGATTTCCGACCTCGCCTTGGCGGACCTGTTCGACGAACCTTTCGGGGCAGCTGCCCCCGAAGCGGTGCCGGCGTCCGCAGTCGAAGCGGCGCCGTACGTAGGTGAGGATGAGGTTGATTTGGCGAGTTTGTTCGATGACGAGGTCGCTGAAGCCGTTCCAGCCTCCGCAGTCGAAGCCGCGATGCCCGTAAACGATTGCGATGCCGATGACGACGCAGCGAGCCTGTTTGCGGTGGAAGCGAACGAATTGACCGAAGCAGTGCCGGCGTCCGCAGTCGAAACGGCGGCGCCGGTCAGCGAGGCGGACATCGACCTGGTCAGCCTGTTCGCCGAGCAACGTGACGAACCCGTTGCGGAGCCTGCCTGGGCGAAAACACCCGAGGCCAGATCAGCGATCCAATTGGTCGACGCAAAGATCGAGGCATTCGAGCTGGCGCCTCTGCTGATTCCGGCATCCGGCGTGAACGAAGCGTTGCCATTCGCGGACGAATCGATCGCCAGGCCCGATGCTGGGCCGTCAACGACAGCGCACGTGCCCTCCGACGCCGCTCTGCGCAGTCTGTTTGGTGTCAAGGAACCAAGCGATGCCGCTCCGGAGGTGCCGCTCGCGCCGCGTTCGGATGTTCAGGCCAAGGCGATGCCGATTGCGGACGTGCCTCTGTCAATGAACGATCTTAGCGAAACGACACGGGCTTCAGGTTCCGTTTCAGAGCGACCTTTGGCGGATGACCATCGCGAAATCGTGCCTTCCTCCGAAGTCGTCGCGCGAGCGCCGGTGGGAGATTTCGGCGCGACCATTCCACTCTCCGGCGTCGGCACAAGCGGCGCTCGATCTGCAGTCGCTCCCGCTTCCGACATCTTGTTCCCGAGCGACGACGACGAATTTCCCGCCACACCGGCGGCTTCACCGAAGGCGAAGGCCGATACGGTTGCCGACGAAATCGTCGAAGTCGAACCGTCGTCTAGCGTGCTCATTGACGACGGCATCGAAGACGTGGAAGAAGCGGCACCCGAATCGGACGTGCTTTTCGATGCCGCCGAAGAAGCCGACGACGCTGTGCCGAAATCGAGCGTCTTTTTCGAACGCGCAGCCGAAGCATTCGAGGAAACAGAAGAAGAAATCGATGAGGTAGTCGAGGACGATGCAGACATCGAAGAAGCCGACGAAGCGGATGACGATATCGTCGACGCAGTAGAAGAAATCGATGAAGTCGAGGACGCCGCTCCCGCGTCGGATGTGCTTTTCGAGTCTGCCGAAGACGAAATTGTCGAAGCCGTCGAGGACATCGACGAATCGGCAGACGACGTTTTGGAAGCCGTCGAGGACATCGACGAGATCGACGAAGCTGCCCCGTCGTCCGGTGTGGTGTTTGATGAAGCCGTCGAAGACCTTGAGGACGAAGCGGACGAGGTTTTGGAAACCGTCGAGGACGTTGACGAGATCGAGGCAGGTGCCGCTGCATCGGATGTGCTCTTCGATGCCGCCGAGGAAGAAGTCGAGGAGGCCGTCGAAGCCCTTGAAGAGGTAGACGCTGAGGCTGAAGCGGACGATGACTCCGCTGTTTTCACGTCGGAAGATTATGAGAAATCGGATATCGGTTCGTCGTCGGTGTTCATCGATGACACTATACCCAGAGGCTCGTCTGCCAGTAAAGCGTCGGCGTCGGCTTCAGGCCCGAAGTCAGAGCAAACTCAGGCGTTTGGTCAAACCATCGCGTTCCAGCCTATCAGCAAGGTCAGTAGCCAAGCCAAGAATAACGATGATGACGACATGCTCGTAACCGAGGAGGAGTTGGACGGCGCCGTCGAGGCCTCAGCCGTGGATCCCGGCGAAATGCCGCCGCCGAAAGGCTCGTCCGCCCAGGGCATCGACAAATTGGCCGAGGCGCTCGAATCCGGCCTTGACGTTGGCGCTCGCGATATATCGGAAACCGATGATCCCGAACCGGGCGTCGTTTTCGACGAGATTCTCGACGACGAAACGGCAGAGCCCCCAAAGGGTAAGGGCAAGGAAAAGAAAGCCAAATTGAGGCTCGACGATGGCACTACCGAAACCGACAGCGCAGTCGTGCCAACCGGAGGCAAAGGCGGAACGAAGGCCAAGAAAGTTACCAAGGCGACCGGCGACGATATCGACCTTGACGCAATGTTCGAGGACTCCGACGCCGAGCAAGCCGTCGAATTCGACGATGAAGAGGTCGCCGAAGCCGTCGAATTCGACGATGAAGAGGTCGCCGAAGCCGTCGAATTCGACGATGACGACATCGAAGCCGCGGAAGCCTTTGAGGACGACGACGAGGAGGCCGAAGCCGCGGAAGCGTTTGACGCTGATGAAGAGGTCGAAGCCGCGGAAGCCATTGACGACGACGAGGAGGCCGAGGCCGCAGAAGCCATTGACGACGACGAGGAGCCTGAAGCCGCCGAGGATGTTGACGAGGACGCCGCCGCGATCTTTGGCGACGACGATATCGCACCGCCGAAGAAAGGTTCGACGAAGTTCGGCAAAAAGACGCGCATGCACGAAGACGAAGAGCCCGAAATCGCTGAGGATGCCGAAGAACCCGAGGAAGCGGCTGCCTTCGAGGATGACGATGTCAAGCCAGCCAAGAAGAGCAAGACCAAGCTGAGCAAGAAACCCGCTTTCGACGACGATGACGAGGATTACAGCGCATCAGCGAAGAAAGGCCCGCAGGAAAAAGCGGTCCCCGCCACGAAACCGGCGAGCGGCGGCAGCACGACGCTGCGCATCTTTGTCGGCATGTTCCTGATGGCCATCCTTCTCGGTGGCAGCATCGCCGGGGCGATCTTCGGCCTGCCCGACGAAAGCCGCAAGGTCGTCGAGCAGGTCTTCCCGCCGCCGAAAGCGAAGCCGATTGAACGCTGGGTGACCGCTCGCGCCGAAGTCGCGCAAGGCAAGTACAAGGAAGCCGCCGAAATTCTCAAAGACGCCAGTGACGCCAACGAACTCGGCGTTCGCGGTGAAGCGGTGTGGCTCGAGTATTACGGCCGGCAAAAGAAAGCGGAAAAGCCGCTCGACGAAAACGCTCCCGAAGTGAAGAGCGCGAAGAAGGATTTGGCGGACGCCAAGGCCACCGTGCTGCTAGCGCAGATCGTCGCCACGCTTGAGGATCAGAAGCTCACCGCCGAAATCACCAAGATGAAGGCCATCGAAGCCGATTCCCAAAAGCAGCTCGATGCCGCCAAGGCCGACAAGGTAAAAGCCGACAAGGCAATCGACGCCCTGGCCGAGGTTTTCGTCAAAGGCAAATACATCGACGATAAAGCGATGTTCGACGTGACGGCGATTGAGAAGATTCTCAAGAGCCTGGGCGACGACAAGACCACGCTCGACATGGTCAACAAGCTTCTCGAAGACGCGAAGATCAAGGACAAAGGTGACAAGGGCGTCGCCGAGATCATTACGGATCGCAACGCCATCGCCAAGGATCGCGACGACGTGTTGGCCACGCTCGCCGCCGCGTTCAAGGAATTGATCGATGGCAAAGTCGTGCCCGACAAGGCCGACCCGCGCAAGGAGATCGTCGCCGGCACGAAGAAGCTAACCAAAGACCGTGATGATCTGTTCGACACGCTGTTGGCTGCGTTCAAGGAACTCGTCGATGGCAAAATCGTGCCCGAAAAGGCCGACGCACGCAAAGAGATCGTCGCCGGCACGAAGCTCGCACGCCAAAAAGCCGAATCACCCTTGGCGATCCCGCTCGCGCAACTCGGCATGTCGATCGGCGGCATTGGTTCCGGCGCCAGCAAGATCGTTGAACAAACATTCGATATAGCCAAGGTCTTCTCCGAACTCGGCTACTTCAAGACGCGCGAACCGTTCATTCAGACGCCGGAGCAGAAGCTCGATACCTACATCACCCTCCTGCAGGACCGCAAGCAAAACAAGCCACAGGAGCTTGATGCCGTCCGCCGCGAGACGGATTGGGTTGATTCAACGAAATCGAAAGCCGACGATGAGGCCCGCACCAAAGCGCGCTTCGTATTGGGCCTGACGCTGCGAAACGAAGAACGCTTCGCCGAAGCGGGTAAAGCCTTTAGCGACGCCGCCAAGCTGCTGAAGGACGTCGATAAGCCCGGCCCGTGGAGCACGCTGATCGCAAAATCGCACCGCGAAATCGTCGATCCGACGGCCTACTTCCTGCCCCGCATCGACAAGTTCCAGGCCGACGGCAACCTCAAAGCCGCTATCGACGAGGCTAACCTCGGCCTCAAGGCAATGCCCGAGGAAGCTCGCCTCTTCGCTCAACGCGGCTTGCTCCGCTTCGAGACGATCCGAGGCAAGGGCCCCAAACTCGGCGAGGTGGCCGAAAAGGCGATCCGCGAAGATGCCGAAACCGCTGCGAAGGACGTAAAGCTCATCGCCGAGTCCGCGTATATTCTCGGCCTGTTGGAAGAGGAACTCGGCAAGCTCGTCGAGGCGGAGAAGCAATACCGCCAAGCATTGAAGATGCACCAGGGCCTGGCCGATGACGCCGGCAGGTATCGCGTCGCCCTCGCTCGGCTCTTGTTACGCGATCGGCCTGAAGTCGACGCCCCGGCGGCGCCCAAGCTGAATCCGGACGAGAAGAAAAAAGAGGACAAGGCTGGCGCCCGCCTCGATCGCGATCTCGAACCGAATGTGCGCGTGACGATCGTGCATCCATTGACGCACCTCGTCGTCGCCGCCGTCATCGGCCAACCGGTGCCGGAGGAATTGGAAGATAAGGAGACGCTCGATCGCCTTCGTGAAACGATCAAGATCGCCGAGGAGCTCATCAACGAGGCAAAGAATCCGAAGATTCAAGGCCAGGGCTATCTGCTGCGTGGGTCGGCGCGATCCAAGCTCGGCGACCGCACGGCGGGATTGAAGGATTACGCCACGGGCTTGAAGCTGGTCTATCCAGGGATTCCAACGAGCGAGTTAACGAAGCTCATCGAGGATCACCCCGCATTCCAGCAACCCGACAGCGCGAAAACGCAAAACCCCGTGCTGGCAGAGCGTCATTTTGGCGAAGGCATCCACTACTACTGGGCGGAAAAATATCCGCAAGCCGAGATACAGTTCAAGCAAGCAGTGAAATACTTTGAACGCGATGCACGCTATCAGTATTACCTCGGCCTGGCAATGCTGCAGCAGCGGACAAAACTGAAACGCGATGCGGCATTTTTCGCTTTCGATAAAGGCGCGCAACTCGAAGCCGAGGCGATCGCGGGCAACCCGTTCGTCGTCAGCGACATCAATCAGAGCCTCGAACGCATTCAGGGCGAACTTCGACAATTTCTGAACGGCTTCCGCTACAAAGCGCAAGGCGATTCAGCGGTGAAATAGCCGCTGTTTCGCCACATCTCCGTGATGCCGGGCACTGGTCTGAAACGACAGCACAACGGCAACGGGCCGAAGCGATTGTGCATGCCCAACGAGTCAATCGTGTTGCACTCTGCAAAGTCTGGCCCCGCTACTCCAGGCGGAAGGACCATAGCCAACCACCCTCTAGTGGTCCGACCAGCTTGATTTGACAGGCGGGGCCAGGCTAAAAAGCCTGGCCTCACGAACCTGTCAACTCTGCCTTTTCGCACCCCTAGTGCTTTGTCAACACTTAATTTTCGGGTAGTCGATTTCCGAGCCTGAGCGCCAGCGAAGGGCTAATCCGGTGCCCATCGCTGGCGCTTTTTGAAGTTGCGCATTTTGCTTTTGCACCGAAGGTGCCACGACAAATCAGCCCAGGGCAACGCCCTGGGGTTGAATCCGCACCAAGGAAATTTGCCCTGAAAGGGCACTACACCGACGCCAGCGTCCGTTTGTTACGCCCTTTTCAGGGCTTAATCTCGTGGCGGTCTGTCTTCCCAGGGCGTTGCCCTGGGCTGATTTGTTGCAGCACCTTCGGTGCAAAAAATGCGCAACTTCAAAACTGGCGCTCAGGCTTGACCGACGAACGCAGCGCAGAAGTAGTACCTTTCACCCCCAAATCGTGCAGGAATCAGTTCGATTTCGTGAAGTTTGTCGGCCGTGAGTTGTTCCATGTTCATCCGTGCCTCGGTTTGACCTTCACCTGGCTCCCGGAGGCTTGGCTTTCCGGAGCCCGGGGACGTGGTGAGCATTCGTACTTCCATGTCCCTGGGCTTGTCCCCACGTACCAACGTTGGTCCAGCCCCTTAGGTGGCCTGACTCAAGCTTGTGCTCCGTACCTGTCGGATGCGCTGATGCGGGATCCGTAAACACCCGGCCATGCCCACTGTATACACTCCACGCTTGGAGCAATGTCGCCACGAAGCCTGAACAAATATGCGTCATCTCATTTCGTTCTCCGCCAATAAAATCTACCATTTTCCTGTCGTTTGAGTCTAAGACCAGATTATCCGAAATCAAGGTCGGAAGAATGTGGGTACCCATTACTGGCACGCTGTAGGCGGTTGATTGCCCTCCGTCGGAGTTGCTTCCTGCGGTCCGACGGGCAAGACTCATTACCAGACTAGGAGTCTGAGCACCGTGAGATCCGCCATAAATATGTGCGTATGCCGCAGCGGCGTAAAGCGCTTCGAACTTTCTATCGTTGCACCTGTCATAATCATCTCGATTGAGGGTAACAGCGGGCGGATTTTCGCCTTGTATCGTAGCTAACCGAGTTGCCATACCGTTCCACACCATGTCTCGGACCAGGATATCCTTTGGTGTCCCTGCCGTCAGCCTATACACCACGTAAGCGTTGTCTCTGTGCAAAATATCCATTCCGTCCTCGCCAGTTGCCCCCCGAAAAGCTGGATTCGCTGCCGTTAAGCTTTGCAGCACGATACCTTGCTTTACCGCTTCCATCATTCGGGTCGCCCCATCTACATTAACGACGGCTGCGACATGCTCCGCTGTATTCGACCCCTTCCTGTCGAAAATGTGTATCATTGCCGAGAGACGTATTAGTCTTGTCGTTGTATCGTAGGTTCTAAAAATATGTTTTATCAACACATCGCCCGGTAGGATTTCGCATTGCTGTTTACCCATCCAAGCACGCTCCGCGAGTCCAAAACCTATACCACTCATCTTTGTGAATTTTTGTTGTTATGTGAGAGATGGAAATGGCATATATCTTGTTTGCCCCCAAAATGTGGATAACCTGAAAAATGGTGTTAGAAACTTGTTACAAGCAATCCCAACACCCGCCGATGACTCGGGCTCCCCTCTTCGCGTTTCTCTGTGATCTCCGTGGTGAGCTTCTCGGATACGCCGCGATCCGCCGCTGTTATCGTGGATACCCGCCCTGGGTACCTGGGCCGGCCCGGTTCGATTCGTCGGGGATCGCCCAGCGAGCCCGACCGCGAGTCTCTTGCTCGGTGATCGACAGGTTCGGATTGTCCACCCGCTCGGGGGATCTCGGCTGGAATGGTCCAGTCACGCTTTGGCATCCTGCCAGGCATAGTATGCCCAAAATCAATATATGGCGCATTTTACCAAATCCTTTTGCGATGATCTTTGTTTTCCGCTTGCCGTTTAGCGCTCGAGTCATCCCATGCGAGGGCTAAACGGCAAGCGAAGAGATAAATCACTCAACCTCAGTCATACTATCGTCCTTCTTGCCGCGCATACATCTCGCTTTATGCGGATTTTGCAATGAAATGAAACGAAGCTGGAAAAACCTTTCCAGTCGATAACTTGAGAACCGCATGCGCGGTTGGTAGAATGGTATGGCGACAAATAACCCTCGCTACACGAACCCACCGTTAGTGCACGTATGCTCACATGCAGCATCGTCGCCGATTGTGCATCGACGTAACCCCACCGAACCGATCTTTACGCACCATGAACAAGAACGTAAACGACAGCGAAGCGCCCGATCCGGAAGACATGTTCAATGATACGCGCATGAGCTTCGGGGATCACCTCGAAGAGCTGCGCAAGCATCTCTTTCGTGCCATCAAATGGTTTGTCATCGGCATGGTTCTAAGCGTCGGATTGTTCGGTCAGCATGTGATGCGCATCATCGTCCAACCGGTGGAGAATCAGCTCTACGCATTCGAAAAGCGCAAAATCCGCAGGGAAATCCGCGAAGCGCGAGACCGCGCGAAGGATCCCGATTTCGTCATGCCCACCATTCGGACGGAGATTGAATTTAACAAAGCAGAGCTTTTGATGGCCCTGGGCCTCGCGCCCAAACAAGAGCCGGTGCTGGAACGCATGATCCGTGGATTTGAGAAAGACCTCAGCGACCTCGACGCGACATCGATGCTGGATCCGGAAGTACGCAAGGACGGTAATCTGATCCGTCTGACGGCCGCGATCCCCGACGCGCAGAGCTTGAGCGAGAAGATGACGGCGGCGATGGTCGATATCCGCCGACCTCGATTATCGACGATGCACATCACCGAAGCGTTTTTGGTTTGGCTCAAAGTCGCCATGATGACGGGCCTGGTCGTCTCGAGTCCGTGGGTGTTTTACGAGATTTGGATGTTCATCGCTGCCGGGCTTTATCCCCACGAGAAAAAGCTCGTGCACGTTTATATGCCGTTCAGCATCTTTCTCTTTCTCATGGGCGCGCTGACCTGCCAATTCCTGGTAATCCCGCGGGCGATCGAGGCGATGCTCTGGTTCAACGAATGGCTAGGCTTGTCGGCGGACCTTCGCCTGAATGAATGGCTCGGGTTCGCGCTGCTCATGCCGATCGTGTTTGGCCTGTCGTTTCAGACGCCGTTGGTGATGATGTTCTTCAACCGGATCGGGCTACTCACGATAGCGATGTTTCGCGCTCACCGCAAAATCGCCTGGTTCATCATGGCGGTATTCGCGGCTGTGATCGTGCCCTCGCCAGACGCGCTCAGCATGATCTTCATGTGGCTACCGATGGGAGCGTTGTACGAACTGGGGATTCTCCTGTGTGTCTATCAAGGCGAGCCGACGCCGTATGTCGCGGAATGGGAGAAGGAAGAGCAGATGAATGAGCTGGTGGAAGTATAAGCGGCAATTGCATCGCAAACCCAAGGGCGAGGCCCGTGCTGCGGCTGGAGTTGCAGACTGCCTTGAACTTGGGGTTCCGGGGACACCATACCTAATTCTTGACGGTCAAAACTATGTCCTCTACCCTGATACCCTGGCCAGAATTGCACGCGTGGTTGTTCCCGGATTGCCGCACCATGGGATGCAGCGTGGCAATCGTCGGCAGCAGACGTTCTTTTACGCTGACGATTACGCCACCTCACAGCAATTCCCGCACCACTTCGCCGGTCTCCAGGATACGGCGCGGGCGGCCGGTCGCGTCCAGATATTGCGTGTCGATGGGCACTTCCATGTGGTGATAGATCGTCGCGGCCAGGTCGGCGGGGGTGACGCGGCGTTCCTTGATCGCGCCGCCGTCGGCTTCCGTCGCGCCGATGACTTGGCCATGCCGAAACCCGCCGCCCGCCAAACACATCGACATGACCGGCGGCCAATGGTTGCGGCCATCGCTGCTCTCTTGCGTACCGGTTTGCGGCGTGCGGCCGAACTCACCCATCGCAATCACGAGCACGTCGTCGAGCATGCCGCGTTGGTCGAGGTCGCCGACGAGCGTCGTCACGAGGTGATCGAACAATGGCAGCAGCGGTCGCAAACCGTTCCAGATGCCGCCGTAGGGCGGGATGTTGTCGCCATGCGTGTCCCAGGTGCCGGACGCGGTGTGATAGCTGAGGTCGAGCGTGACGAAGCTCGTGCCTGCTTCGACGAGTCGCCGAGCCAGGAGCGCTTGCTGACACCAGAGGTGCGAGCCATAGCGGTCGCGAAGCGCTTGCGGTTCGCGCGAAATGTCGAAGGCGTTCTGGGCGCGTCGACCGGTGATCATTTCGACGGCTTGTTGGCCATAGCGATCGAGCACGTCGAGTTGGCCGGTCGCATCGACATCGCGGCGAATCGAGTCGAATGATTGCGACAGCGCTCGGCGTTCGTGGATGCGTTCCATGGTGATGCCGGCGGGCATGTCGAACAGCGTCGGGGCAGAGACGGCGCCGGTGTCATTGCCGACGAGATCGTAGATGGGCAACGTCGTCGCCTGCTGAGCCATGAACGGGTCATACTGCCGACCGAGGCTGCCTGCGAAAGCGACGTGGCTGCGCCCACGCATGAAGACGGCATAGGCGGGCATCGACGGATGGTTCGCGCCGCGGTACTTCGACACGATCGACGCGATAGCGGGGTAGTTGCGGGCATTCGGATTCGTGCGCGGCTCGGCGTCCAGATTCGCGGTCTGCATGACCATGTTCGGCTCGTGGTTCGAGTGCGTCGAATCCATCGAGCGGATGATCGTGAACTTGTCGAGCATGGCGGCCTGCTTGGGCAGGTATTCGCAGATTTGCACGCCAGGCACTCGCGTGGAAATCGGCGAGAACGGCCCGCGATTCTCGAGCGGCCGTGTCGGCTTCATGTCCCACATGTCGATGTGGCTCGGCCCGCCTGCCATCCAGAGCAGGATGACGCTCTTGTTGGTGCGCGGTGCTTGGCCCGCCGCTTCGGCGCGGCTTTGCAGCAGGCGAGGCACCGTCAGCCCCGCGATGCCGGCGAGACTCGCCTTGAGGAAGTTGCGCCGCCCGTGCAGGACGAGACCTTCGCGGACGCGCGGATTGAAATTGGTGAAAGCGTGTTGCTGGTGGGACATTACCTGGCTCCGAATAGTGGCGCGAGGAACATTTCAACCCGTCAATCTTTATTACGGGATTATACCCGATTAAGCAGCACATAGCCAACAGAAATGCGAATTCAAGGTATGGGCGCTGCCTCGACGAACTGCACGGGAACTTGCTCGATCAAGACGATCTCCTGGGCGGCGACGTGGTCTTGCTCCAACAGCCATTTCAACCGGCGCATGCATTCAGCCGCTTCAATATCTTGGAGTGCGTATACGATCAAATGGATGTGGTGATCGATGATCGGCTCAGCGGTTCCCTCCGGAAGCCAAGTCCCTGTCCAGGGTGGGAAACCTTCGAGGCTTGACTGGGAGAAACCACCGAAACATTGGTCAAGAAGGGCGCTCAGCATGAGCCTCTGCTCGGGGAGAAAAACCGGCTTGCCCCTTGCTTGAACAGGGAGCCAAATCGTGAAACGATAGGTCAAGCCCTGCAAGGGAAGCATCAAGCGGCCGCCGAAGCGATTCCGAAGCAATGCAACGCCTTCGTCAAGACTGAGTTTTTTTGGTTGCTTTTTGGCCACGGGCTTTGCCCTCATTGCCGTTTACTTGAACGACGCCTGCTTTTACCAGCGCTTGGAAATGGGAGTCAAGCACCAACAAAACGGGAAATTCCCCCGCCCCCCGGGAATGCCATGTCCCTGGCAAATAATCTAGCACGTTTAGCGCCGCCATGTACTGCTCTCGGCTTCGGATACGAATGATGTGTCCCATATTCTATCTCCATCAACAGACTGAGCTTATCCTTACATCGTATCCTGGCCGGGTGAACGAAGCAAGCGACTCCACCTCAGGCCAGCAACTCCGGGATCACCTGCGCACTTTCGACGCCCGTCAGCTTCTGGTCCAGGCCCTGATGCCGGAACGATAGCCGCTCATGGTCGATGCCCAGGCACTTCAGCACCGTGGCGTAGAGGTCGAGCAGATGGCACGGTTTATCGACGATGTTGTAGCTGAAGTCGTCGGTTTCGCCGTAGGTCATGCCGCCTTGGATCCCGCCGCCGGCCAGCCACATGCAGAAATTACGCGGGTGATGATCGCGGCCATAATTCTCGCGTGTCAGTGTGCCCTGTGAATATACGGTTCGGCCGAACTCGCCGCCCCAGATGACAAGCGTGTCGTCGAGCATGCCATTGTTCTTCAGGTCTTGCAGCAATGCGCCCGTGCCACGGTCGGTGTCGTCACACTGGTTCTTGAGAGCGCGAGGCAAGTCGCCATGTTGATCCCAGCCGCGATGGAGAATTTGCACGACGCGCACGCCGCGTTCGACGAGTCGCCGGGCCATGATCGCGCTGTTGGTGAACGTTCCGGGCACGCGGACATCGGGGCCGTACATGTCGAGCGTGCGTTGCGGTTCACGGCTCAGGTCGACGAGATCGGGTACGCTGGTTTGCATGCGGAAGGCCATCTCATACTGGGCGATACGGGTGAGCGTTTCGGGATCGCCGAGCCGTTCAAAGTTGCGCTGGTTGAGCCGAGCGAGAGCGTCGAGCATCGCCCGGCGGTCGTCACCGGTGACGCCTTGTGGGTTCTGCACGTAGAGAACGGGATCGCCGGTGCCACGCAGGGCGACGCCGTTGAATCGCGTCGGCAGAAATCCCGACGACCACATGCGTGTGAACAGCGCCTGCCCATTGCCCGAAGCCGGGAAGCGCGGCGTGAAGACGACGAACGCCGGCAGGTTCTGCGTCTCCGCGCCGAGGCCATACGCCAGCCAGGAACCCATCGACGCTTTGCCTGGAACCTCGCTGCCGGTCATGACAAAGGTGCAGGCCGGATCGTGGTTGATGGCGTTGGTGTGGATGGTTTTGATGAGGCAGATGTCGTCAACGTGCTTGGCGGTATGAGGGAGCAATTCGGACACCCACGTGCCACATCGGCCATGCTGTGAGAACTTGAACTTGGTCGGCGCGACGGGATGCCTGCCCTGCCCGCTGGTCATCGTGGAGAGGCGTTGCCCGCGGCGCACGCTTTCGGGCAGGGTTTCGTTGAAGTAACGCTGCATCTGCGGCTTATGGTCCCACAGATCGATCTGCGACGGCGCCCCGTTCATGTGCAGATAGATGACCGCCTTGGCCTTCGCGGCAAAGTGTGGCAACCCCGGCAAAGCGGGATGCACCGGCGCGATCGGCGAGCCGGGAGCGTAAGCGACCGGAGTCTGCGAGCGGGCATCGCAAAGCCCCAGCCCCACCCCGCCGAGACTAAGCCCGACACTGGCAAAGAACTGGCGACGCGTTTGGTTGACGTGGAAGTCGAAGAGGGGGTTCATGAGCATGCTCCAGCAAATCGAGAATCAAATTATTGTTGTGCGTATTTTTTCCACTGCGCGAATGAAATTGCAGCCTCCGTCCGAGAGTTACCATCTCCCGAACCGATCTTTCCTTGTTTGTACGCAGCTTCAAGCCATTGGAAAATGGCTTGTGCCTCTGTTTCTAGGCCGAGCGTTTGTAGGGAACCGAGGATACGGCTCACACGGAGCCAATTGTGATTCTCGTAGACCCAAATCTCTACCCTGCGATCCTCAAGACCCACTGCGTCAATTACGCAACCATCCGTGGCAATGGCTAATCCGAGAAAACGCAGAAATCGTCCGAATGCCGCTCGAACGGTATCCTTCAGCCTAACATCATTCCGAAATGTTGCAACCTCTTCGTCGGTCAAGACGGGCGCATTGCGATGGTAGTTGCTTGCAATTGTGGTAGGAAATAACCATTGAATGTAGTCGTGAACGTCCTCAAGTTCCTCATCGTCCCAGGCCAAGATTTCATCGAGATACCTGCCTCCCGAGTCTGGGCCTTTTCCTGAGTAGAATTCGATCAATGTAGACATATGAACCTCCGTACGGCAAAATTCACACCCGCCACACCGGCTCCAGATCGAGCACGAAGCCCGGCAGCTCCGGGTCGCCGCTGATGCTCGTCGGGTTGTCGAGCACCTGCACCGCTTGGCCGGGGCGGTAGACGTGCACCTGCATCTTGTCGGGATCGATCAGCCAGCCGAGCTTCGAGCCGTTGGCAATGTATTCGGCCATCTTTGCTTGCAACTTCTCCAGGCTGTCCGCGAGCGATACCAATTTGACGGCAATGTACGGGCATACGCGGGGGGATTTTTTCATCTGCTCCCGCGTTATCGCCGCTAACTGTGTCGGCGACACCCACGAAGCACTCGGAGAACGATTCGCACCGTTCGGCAAGACGTAGCCGACCGATGAGCCGAAGCCGATTCCACCTGCATTGTCTTTTGCCCAAGCGTGGAGCTGTGAGCTTATTACGACAGCTTGAATCCCAGCCGTACATCCCAACCACGAATTGACGATCAATTCGCCTTGCGACGTTCGTTCATACCGGATCTTGCGATCGATCTGGCAGAAGTCGAAGAACTTCGTCTTGCGTCATCGGGGTGGCGGCGTCGAACTGCGTCCGAATCTCAGGGCAGCCCATCGCCGACGTTACGCTTGGCATCGGCTTGAATTCGATGCTCATCGTTGGCCTGCTTTCTGTCTGTATTCTGGTTGGAGCGTCTCGCTTATTTTATCAGACTTTCACGGCGTGACCGACATGATTACTTCGGTTTCGCCAGGAAGAACCAATCCCATGGCGCCGGGAATGATTTTAGTTCGATGCTGCCCGCGAACTGGGTCCACGAGAGATGAACCTTCTTGAGCCGTTTGAGCACGAAGCCAGCCTGCGCGAAGCGATGGCGCACCTCGAACGGATGCCAAAAGTGTTGCTCCAGACCCTTGAAACGGAATTCGCTGAACGCGAAGTCGTAGCACGAATGATCGCCGAACTGGGCCGCGTTTTTTCGAGCGGCGTCCGGCGGCAGGCCGAGGCTGCGGGCGCGATCCATCAGCAGCATCGTGTGGTAGTGCACCGCGTCCATGCCCGGCACGATGCCCAGAAACACGCCGCCGGGCTTCAGACAACGCCGAATCTCCGCGAGAGCCGTTTGCAGATCGCCCAAATTTGGCAAGACCAAACTATTGACGGCCACGGCGACATCCACCGGTTCGGGCAGCACGGCGAGATCCGTGAACGGTGTCTGCACGAACGCCACATTCGTGCGTTTGGCCACCATCTGCTTCGCGCGTTCGAGCATGCCTGGTGCGAAATCGACGGCGTAGACCGTCTTGAATCGGCACGACAGAAACGGCAGCAACGGCCCGATGCCGCAACCCAAATCCGCGACGACCTTATCATTCGGCCCGCGCAACCGATGCAGCGTCCGCCGCACGAGGTTGCCGCGAACGTCCTTAACGTAGGGATCGATGAAATCGCGCTCGTAATGTGCAGCGGATCGGCTCCAGAAGTGATCTTGTCCGTGATTCGTGGTGATAATGAATTTCTCCCTCGCCAGCATCGCGCGAGCGCTAGACGGGGAACGCTGGCAACACACAGCCGGTGACTTCGCCGAAACCAATTCGATAGCCGTCGCCCTGGCACCAGCCGGTGATCGTCACGCGGTCACCGTCGTTCAGGAACACGCGCGTCTCGCCGTTTAGCAACGTCAACGGCCGCGTGCCTTTCCATGCCAATTCCAACATCGAGCCGAGCGAATCGGGCGTCGGTCCGCTGATCGTGCCCGACGCCAGCAAGTCGCCTGTTTGCAGATTACAGCCGTTGATCGTATGATGCGCGATCTGCTGGCAAATATTCCAGTAGAGATACTTCGCACTGCTCAAACTAATGCGCACCGTCTTGGCCATGCTTGACGTTTGCAGCGTTACTTCGAGATGGATGTCGTACGCCGCCGCAGCGGTGCAACGCAAGTACGACAACGGCTCAGGGTCTTGCGTCGGCCCGGCGATGCGGAACGGTTCCAACGCATCGAGCGTCACCACCCAGGGCGAGATCGACGTCGCGAAATTCTTCGCTAAGAACGGGCCGAGCGGTTGATACTCCCACTTCTGAATATCACGCGCACTCCAATCGTTGACAAGGACCATGCCGAAGACGTGATCGGCCGCCTCCGATGTCGAAATCGACGTGCCAAGCGCATTGCCTGGACCGATCAACACGCCAAGCTCAAGTTCAAAGTCAACAGAACGCGACGGCCCAAACGTCGGCGCATCGGCATCGTCTGCTTTCGTCTGCCCGCGCGGACGGTGGAAATCGGTCCCACTTACGACGACGCTGCTCGCTCGGCCATGATACGCGACCGGAAGGTGCATCCAGTTCGGCATGAGCGCGTTTTCCGGACCACGCAGCATCGTGCCGACGTTGGTGGCATGTTCGCGCGAGGAATAGAAGTCGGTGTAGTTGGGAATGCGCGTCGGCAATAGCATCGCGAGATCAGCACTCGCTGGCAGGCAGCGCATACGCAAGGGCGGATGGTCACGCAGGATCGAATTGTCGCTGCGCAGGATTTTACTGACGCGCGATCGGGTTTCGCGCCAGATCGGCAAACCCAGAGCCATGAACTCGCCGAGATCGGTCTGAGCTGCCAGGAAACCGAGAGGCAGCGCGGGCACATGCAGCAACCCCGCGAGGGTCGCCTCGGCCAAATCGAGAACGAATTCGCCGATCGCCACGCCGAGATGAGGGGATTCGTACCCGGGCCTATGGAACACGCCAAACGGTAAGTTCTGAATCGGAAACGGCGAATCCACGGGCACATCAATAAAGCTGCGCAACGCGGGATCGTTGACGGGATCGGCCATATTCGCCACCAGCGCATTTTCGCTCGAAATAACTAACCACAGAGGCACAGAGAACACAGAGGAATTCAATACAGGTAAATCAATCTATTTACATTTTTCCTGAGCTGGAATCTCATCGCACTGCCAAATCCCTATGGCATTTCTCTGTGTTCTCTGTGTCTCTGTGGTGAAAATTCGTATTAGCGCACATATCGATTGATAATATTCTCCAGCATCTCCTGTCGGCCGGACACGTTCTTGGCGGCGTCGCCCTTGTCGAGCATGTACGTCTCCAGGTCCTCGAACTTCGCCTGGCCCGCTTCGACTTTCGCACCGATGCCAGCGTCCCACGAGGCGTAGCGATGCTTGACGAAGTCGCTCAGAACGCCCTCTTTGCGAATCTGTGCCGCCAGCTTCAAGCCGACGGCAAATGCATCCATGCCGCCGATATGGGCGTGGAACAAGTCGATCGGCTCAAAGCTTTCGCGCCGCACTTTCGCGTCGAAGTTGACGCCGCCGGGCGTCAGTCCGCCCTGACCGAGGATCACGAGCATACATTGCGTGGTTAGGTAATAATCTGTAGGGAATTGATCGGTGTCCCAGCCCAGCAGCAAGTCGCCGCGGTTGGCGTCGATCGAGCCGAGCATGCCGCACATCGACGCATAGGCGAGTTCGTGCATCATCGTGTGGCCTGCGAGCGTGGCGTGATTCGTTTCGACGTTGAGCTTGAACGAATCGGTCAGGCCGTAGCCACGCAGAAAGGCGACACAATTGGCGGCGTCGAAATCGTACTGGTGGACGGTCGGCTCCTTAGGTTTCGGCTCTATCAAGAACTGACCGCCGAAGCCGATCTTTTTCTTGTACTCGACAGCGAGATGGAAAAACTTCGCCAGGTGGTCGAGTTCACGTTTGAGATCGGTGTTGTAGAGGTTGGAGTAGCCTTCGCGCCCGCCCCAGAAGACGTAGTTCTCGCCGCCGAGTTCCTTGGTCACCTCTAGGCACTTCTTGACCTGGGCGCCGGCGTAGGCGAAAACGTCCGCGTTGCAACTGGTGGCGGCGCCGTGCATGAAACGCGGGTTGCTGAACAGATTCGCCGTGCCCCACAATAATTTCACGCCCGTCCGCTGCTGCTCATCCTTCAACGCCTTGGCGACTTTGTCGAAATTGGCGTTCGTTTCCTTCAGGTTCTTGCCTTCTGGTGAAACGTCCCGGTCATGGAAACAGTAATACGGCACGCCGAGCTTCTCGAAAAACTCGAAGGCGACGCCGACGCGTTTGATAGCCATCTCGACGGAATCGGTGCCGTCCTCCCACGGACGCAAATTGCACCCCGGGCCGAACGGGTCGCTGCCGGTGCCTCGAAAGGTATGCCAATAGCAGACGGCGAAGCGGAGATGCTCCTTCATCGTTCTGCCATCGACGATTTCGCTTTCGTCGTAATGGCGAAACGCGAGCGTGTTTTTGGAATCGGGGCCTTCAAACTTGATCTTCGGAACATCGGGAAAGAATGCCATGCGGGTCACCTGAGATTTAGCAGATTCATATAGAAAGTTGAAGATTACAATACGAATCGGGAGCGGGGTCGCAAAATGCTATTTCGTTCGTTTTGTTTAGCCGCTCGCCTTTGGCGAGCGCGAACGGGATCGCCCGACCCGATGTTCGCGCTCGCCAAAGGCGAGCGGCTAAACCGCCGCCCAGCGCCGTTCGCGATGGCTGTGGAGGATCGCGTCGCATAGCGAGATCTCGTGATGACCGTCCGCAAACGTGGGATATGTTGCCGCATTCGGATCGCCGGCATCGATTGCCTCATAGATCGCGCGAAAGAGTTGTTTGAATGTGTCCGGAAAGCCTTCGTTGTGCCCGCCCGGATAGTTCGTGTAGCGCCGAGCGTTCGGATGTAGCAATGCCGGGTCGCGTGGCAACAACTCGTTCGCCCGGTCGCGCTCGCCGATCCAGAGTTCGTCAGGGCGTTCGCTGTTCCACGCCAGCGAACACGCGGAACCGGCGATTTCAAACCGCAGGCAGTTCTTTCGGCCTGCCGTCACTTGCGACACCGTGAAGCAGCCGCGCGTGCCTTGCTCGAAATGTAACAGCACGGAGCCATAGTCGTCGGTCGTGATCGGCACGTCGACCAAGTCCGACGGCGCGGTCGTGTTAGCCTGGAACGTCTCGATCGAACCCGCAGGCCGACGGCGGATCGGCAGCACGGTTTTCAAGTCCGCGCAAACCTCGACGACGCGCAAGCCCGTCATCGACTGTACAAGGTCCAGCCAATGCGTGCCGATGTCGGCGATGGCGCGCAGTTCGCCGCCGTCCTCGGCCAGGACGCGCCAGTTGAAGTCGGTATCGTGCAGCAACCAATCCTGCACGTAGGAACCGGTGATGTGATGAATCTCGCCCAATCGCCCCGAGGCGATCCATTCGCGTGCTTCGAGGCAAAGCGGATAGTAACGCACGTTGTAACAGACCGCCGCGACGAGATTGGCGCGTGCCGCCAGCGCGACCAACTCAGCCGACTCACGCACATTCATCGCCAGCGGCTTCTCGCAGATGACATGTTTGCCGGCTCCGAGGACGCGCTGGCACTGCTCAAAATGCAGCCGATTCGGCGACGTCAGATGCACGACGCCGACGCTCGCATCCGCCAGCAACTCGTCAAAGTTCGCATACCCTCGGCTCAGCCCAAGCTGCTCGGCGGCGCGTCGGCTTTTTTCCGGCGACGATCCGAGCACACCGGCGATGGGCCGACCCAGACGCCGCAATGCTTCAACGTGCACCGGACCAATAAAGCCAACACCGACGACTGCGGATGCGAGCATGATTCAATTCCTCAATTCTCGGTAATGCGTAAGCGCGTGCGAACGAGCAAGCACTGGAAAACGGCGGTCGGGTTTTGGTTGACATTCCACCGGGATCATGGTAACTGTGAAGGGAACTTCCCGCCACTTTTTTTTCGGATTGCTTCCCATGACGCTCCTGTCGACTACCTTCCTGCTCGCCAGTGCGATGACCTTCAGCCAACCGCCCGCTGTTGATTACGGGCGCGAAGTCAAACCGATCCTGGCGGGTTCGTGTTACGCCTGCCACGGTGCCATCAAGCAAAAGGGCGGGCTTCGTGTAGACACCGTGCAGTTCATGAAGGACGGCGGCGATAAAGGCTCAACGCTCGTCGCCGGCAAACCGGACGATAGCCCGCTGCTCAAGCACGTCCTCGGCATGAAAGGCTTTAAGCGCATGCCGCCCGCCGAGGAAGGCGAATCGCTCAAGGCCGCCCAAATTACGACGCTCAAGCGCTGGATCGAGCAAGGCGCCGTCGGCCCGAAGGACGAGCGAGCGGAGGCCGACCCGCGCGAGCATTGGGCGTTTCGTCCGCCGGTGCGACCTGCCGTACCGAAGAATATGAAGGGCAACCCGATTGACGCGTTTCTCGCCGACGCTCAAGAGAAGCACGGGCTGGTGCCGCAGGGGTCGGTCGAACGCAGCCTGTTGTTGCGGCGTGTCTATCTCGACCTGATCGGCCTGCCGCCGACGCGCGAGGAGATGAAGGCGTTTCTCGCGGATAAGGCGCCGGATGCGTATGAGAAGGTCATTGATCGCCTGCTCGCCAATCCGCATCACGGCGAGCGCTGGGGCCGACATTGGATGGATATCTGGCGTTACAGCGATTGGTGGGGCTTGGGAGCCGAGCTGCGCAACAGCCAACGGCACATTTGGCACTGGCGCGACTGGATCGTCGATTCGCTCAACCGCGACAAAGGCTACGACCAGATGCTGCGCGAAATGCTCGCCGCCGACGAGCTTTATCCGACCGACGACGACGCCCTGCGCGGCACCGGCTTTCTCGCTCGCCACTACTTCCTGTTTAACCGCACGACATGGTTGGACGAGACGATCGAGCACACATCAAAGGCGTTCATGGGCCTGACGTTCAATTGTTGCAAATGCCACGATCACAAATATGACGCGATTTCGCAGGTCGATTACTACCGCTTTCGCGCGTTGTTCGAGCCGTATGGGATTCGCACCGACCTCGTGCCGGGCGAGACCGACATCATGAAGAACGGCGTACCGCGCGTGTATGACGCGAATCTCGACATGCCGACGCCGTTTCATATTCGAGGCAACGAGGCGATGATCGACAAGAATCGCAAGATCGCGCCGGGGCTGCCGAGCCTGCTGATTCCGGCGGGGATGCAATTTCAGCATATGTTGCAGTTTCAGCCTATCGCGTTGCCCGTGGAGGCGCATCAACCGGGCCTGCGGTTGGCGATCATCAAGAGCCATTTGCACGCCGCCGAGTTGCAACGCGAAGCCGCCAAAAAAGAGCTTGCCGAGGCCCGTTCCCGTTTAGCGTTCGCGAAAAAGCAACCGCAACAGAATCCCACTGTCGGCAAACCAATGGAGATTCTCCGCGACACCTTCGCCACGCTCGACAAGGCACGCTGGGAAGTTGCCGGCGGTGAATGGAAGCACGTCAACGGCCAACTGGTGCAGCATCAAATCGGCGCGAATCGCGGCGTGCTTCGGCTGCGCGAGACGCCGCCGACCGACTTTGAAGCACGCGTCAAATTCGCAACGCTCGGCGGCGAAACGTATCGCTCCGTCGGCATCGCCTTCGACGTTGACGGCGATCACGAATCGATGATCTACCTCACGCCGCACGCTCCATCGCGTGTGCAGGTCTCGTACAAATTGAACGGCAAGAACACGTATCCCCAGGAGGGCAGCCAAGCGCACAATATCGCGCTCAAGGAACTCAACGACATCGTCCTCCGCGTTCGTGGCACGCTGCTGAACGTGAGCGTCAATGGCCGAGCGCCGCTCGCCTATCGCCTGCCGATCGCACGTCGGCCGGGCAAGCTGGAGTTGATCACGTACGACGCGTCGGCCCGTTTCGACGAATTCACCCTTTCGACGCTGCCTGCCGATGTCGCGATGGTCGAAGGTATCGCCAAAGCGACCAGTGCTCCCGTTACGGAAGCCCAAGTGAAGGCCGCAATCGCCGTCGCAGAAAAGAAGATCGCGCATGCCGAGGCGATGATCGCTGCCGTCAACGCTCGTTCGCAAGCCGATCGCGCCGTGGCATCGGGTGGCAACGTGAGCGTAGCCAAGAAGTCAGCCGCGCTGGCGGAGAAACAGCAAGCCGTCGCACTGGCGGAATGGACCTTCGCTCGTGTGGAAGCCGGCGATGCGGCGCTGAAGCTGACGCCTGCTCAGGCCAAGGCCGCTATCGAAGTCGCACGCAAAATGCTTGCGAACCCTGGCGAAACGTATACGCCGATCGTCGGTTCCGTGAAAACGAAAGAGCACAACACCGAAACGGACGCCAATCGCCTCAAGCCGTTCCCGAAGGAAAGCACCGGCCGCCGCGCCGCCCTTGCCAAATGGCTGACCGAGCGGCGGAATCCGTTGGCGGCGCGCGTTGCCGTCAATCACATATGGGCTCGCCATTTCGGCCAGCCGATTGTCGCAACCGTCTTCGATTTCGGCCGCAAGGGCGCCGCACCGTCGCATCCCGAACTGCTCGATTGGCTGGCGGTCGAGATGATGGATTCGCGCTGGTCGATGAAGCACGTCCATCGCCTTATCGTCACGTCGAACGCCTACCGCATGACGACCTCGTCGCTCGGCGTCGCGGAAAAGCACCTGAAAGCCGACCCCGACAACAAATATTATTGGCGCATGAACACGGGCCGCATGGAATCGCAAATCGTGCGCGACAGTCTGCTTCATCTCGCCGGTGAGCTCGACCCGGCACTCGGCGGGCCGTCGGTCGAGATCGCCGCACAGGAGGCATCAAAACGCCGCAGCATCTACTTCTTCCATTCGGCGATCGACCGCAACAAATTCCTGACGACGTTCGACGAAGCCGACCCGCTCGACTGCTACCGCCGGCAGGAGAGCATTATCCCGCAGCAAGCGCTGGCCTTGTACAACAGTCGCCTCGCCGTCACGCTGGCCGACAAGATCGCGACGCAGCTTGAGAAGTCCGTCGATCCGAAAGCGTTTGCACACGCCGCATTCACTTGGCTCCTTGGCTACACCCCGACGCCAAACGAACTCGACGCATGCGAAAGCGCGATGGCACGCTGGAACGAGCTAAACAAGATGCGCCCAGATGCCGGGCATCGAGCGCGAGCGCAATTGGTGCAGGCGCTGTTGAACCATAGCGATTTCATTACGATTCGTTGAATCCTATTGGCACACGAATCACATCGTGTGACTTTTCTCCAGACCATTCGATTGGTGCAGGAGTCAGCCATGGTCCCAGGGGTTGGCGAGAGCGTTTTGTTTTACCGAAATCAGCTGAGCGAGCCTTTGGCCGCAATCGTATCCTACCTCCATAAGCCTTCCGTGATGATGAAGTGGAGCGGACCGGCGAGCATGAAGCCAGGAGATGTTTCCCAGAAGCACGTCGGTTGGCCCATGGTCAACCTGATGGTGATCGCCGAGGACGGCATACCATTTAGCAGGATCGGCGTGCCTTTCGTTGAGGGCGACTTGGCTCCCGATGGCGGGTATTGCAAACCGCGCGGAGCGGTCGGTTGATGGGGGCGGCGCGAGGATGGCAGGATTCGTTGAGTGGGCCACGGTATGACGCAATGGCATCCGATTTTCGATTTTCTGTTGCGGACCACGCTGGAGGACTACTATGAAGTCCAAACCAATGTGGCTGTCGGAGATATTCCGCGCGAGGCCGACATCGTGCTGATCCGGCGAACGACGAAAACGAAAGCGCCGTTCAAAACGCTTTGGCATCATTTGAGCCGATATAATGTTGTTGAGTTCAACGGGCGCTCCGAATCGGCCCGCGTGGGCGATATTGATCTGTGGGCGGAAGTGGGGTTGGGCATCCACCGCCGTCTGCACGAAGTTGAACCCAAGGTGCGGATTTCGCGCGCGGATATTTCGTTCTGGTATTTGGCGAACCGCTTCGGGAATCGCTTTTTGTCCGCGGTTTCAACGATTACGGGCGAACTTGTGCCGGTCAGCGCTGGCGTTTGGCGAACCAGCATTCTCGGTCGCACGTTTTGGCTCGTCAGTAACAGCGAGGTACCGATCGATCTGGAAAGCGCTCCATTGCGGATGGTGAGCGAGAAATCGTCCGAGGAGGCGATTCAATTGGCCGAGATTGCCGCAGTGAGTGAAAAGTTGTGGAATGTCTATGGTCCTCTGCTCGGGGCGTTCTTTCCTGAACACCAGAAGGAGTTTGATGCGATGGCGACAAAACGAAGACGAGACGAGATCAATTGGAGCTTGGTTTTTTCAAATGCATCGAAGACGACCAACGTGAAGAACCTTGTCACGGGAGGCGGGCTTGGTGAGGTGATCCACAAGATCGGCTTGGACAATCTGTTAACACTCTTGTCACCCGAACAACAACGCAATCTCATAAAGCGAGACGAAATCAAGAAAATTGACGTGGGCGAGTTATTAACCCTCCTGTCACCAACACAACAACGTGAACTTGCGAAACGAATCGGTGCTGGAAAGAAATAGAAGGAGAAACGACATGCAGACCAACCGCCGTCATTTCCTCGGTCACGCCGGCATGAGCCTCGGCGGCATCGCGCTGGCGTCGATGATTCAGCGAGACGCCCGCTCGGACGAACCGCGCTGGGCGCCGCCCGATGGCAGGCCGCACTTCGCGCCCAAGGCGAAGAGCGTGATTTGGGTATTCCTCAACGGCGGCATGAGCCATCTCGAATCGTTCGACCCGAAGCCGATGCTCAATCGCTACGCCGGGCGCACGATCACCGATACGCCTTACGCCTACGTGATGAGCCCCGAGTTGCTCAATCGCAACAACCGCGTCGTCGTCGTCAACGACGCTAACGGGCAGCAGCGTTCGACCATCTTTCCGATGCAAGTCGGCTGGTCGAAGCGAGGCCAGAGCGGCATCGAAGTCACCGACTGGTTCCCGCACGTCGCCGGTGTTATCGACGATTGCGCGATCGTCCGCTCGCTGTGGACCTCCGACAATAACCACGGCGCCCAGACGCAGTTTCACTCCGGTCGCCACATGCTCGATGGCAACTACCCGACGCTCGGTGCCTGGGTCAACTACGGCCTGGCATCGCTCAACGACAATTTGCCGCAATACATCTCGCTCGGCGTGCGGCCCTACTGGAACGCCCGCGACGGGCATTACCTCGGCCCGGCCAATGACGCCATTCCGTTGCGCGTCGATCCCACTCGACCCGTCGATTTCGTCCGTTCCGAAGGCGACGTTCGGCCCGAGGAACAGGCGATCGGCTTCGATCTCGTCAATCGCCTGAATCGCGAAAGCGCCAACCGCTACCCCGATGATCCGGCTCTGCAAGCCCGCATCCGCTCCTACGAACTCGCGTTCCGCCTGCAAACGTCGCTGCCCGAAGTGCTCAATACGCAAGGCGAAACGCCAGAGACGCAACGTCTCTACGGCATCGAAAATGCCACGACGCGCGATCTCGGCACGCAACTGCTCGTCTCGCGGCGGCTTGTCGAGCGCGGCGTGCGCTTCATCCAGATCCAGCATGGCGGCGGGGCGGCAGGCTCATGGGATGCCCACGGCGCACTCCGCACGAACCATAGCCGAAACTGCGCCCAAATCGATCAGCCAATCGCCGGCCTCATCCGTGATCTCAAACGGCGCTGCTTGCTTGACGACACCATCGTCGTCCTGTGCACGGAGTTCGGCCGTACGCCCGGCCAACAAGGCGGCGACGGACGCGATCACCATATCTACGGCTTCTCGGTGTTGATGGCGGGCGGCGGCGTCAAAGGCGGCATCGCCCATGGCACGACTGACGAACTCGGCTTCCACGCCGTCGAAGATCGGCACTACGTCACCGATATCCACGCGACGATCATGGCATTGTTAGGATTGGATTCGCACCGCCTCGCCCTGCCAGGCCGACAACGCTTGGCGATCGATCATGGCATGCCGATTCGTGAGATTATGGTTTAGGAGCCGCGCTAAGTTCAAGCCCAGGGGTGAGGTACTCCGAACCCCTGGGATCGATCGTCGGATGTCTCCATCCCAGGGGTTCGGAGTACCTCACCCCTGGGCTTGAACGTACTACCTTCAGCGGAGAAAGTTGATGCCAACAGACTACGACGATGAGCATGACGACCGCCCACGACCGCGCCGTCCGGAAAGCAGTGCCATCGAGAATGTCATCCCGTTTCGAAACGCGCTGGCGTTGGCGGCGTATTATTCGAGCATCTTCACGCTCATCCCCTGCGTGATCGGCCTGGGGATCGTTGGCGTCATTCCGATCGTCTTGGGCATACTTGGCCCTCGCCATGCAGCCAACGACGAGATGGCCCGCGGACGCGCTCATGCGTGGGTCGGCATCATCATTGGCGGCCTCGAGGTGCTGGCGGGTTGCGGCGTTATCGGGACGTTCATCTATCTCCTCGTTGCAGGACCGCAGTGGGGTTGAACGTTGTTGGGTTCGGCCGATCCGAGCCTGAGCGCCAGCCTTAAGTTTTACCGCATCGTGACATCCGAATGCGGCGACGATCTAAGTGTCCCTGCTTGTAAGTTTGGTTTGTAACGTTTTCCACACCGTCGTCCTTACCTTTATAGACTGCGGCCCGGAGGTATTTTTT
>SIAQ01000080.1 GCA_009697105.1 Gemmataceae bacterium
GCCAAAATCTCTTGTGCTACCGTTACACTACGGGGTAATAAATCAAGATGTCTGCCGAATCATCTTGCCTTCCTTGAGCTTGCGTCGAACCTGCTGTTGGCACGATTCGTCACGGCCCGTCTCGTTTAGGATCCGTTTGTTGCCGATAGGTTCCGCGCCAGGCTCATTGTATTGACACCGCAGACACGCGCCTAGCTCACATTTTTCTCGTTTATCCGAGTGAAAACGTCATCAGTAAGCTGTTGCTCGTAATGGGCGACTCAGTGCTTCATCAATGTATCGACATTACGTCTGTAGGCAATCGACGCGTGCCGAACGTCAATTCCCGTTTGCCAGGCTTTCGTGAAGGCTCGTTTTCGGAACCTGTGTATCGTCGGGAGCGGGTGGTCCTTGTTGGCTTTCCGCTGATCCGCGATCCGTGTTTCAATCCAGAAATACATTCGATGCGGCGCGAACTCGTCCGTTATTTGATTCGTCGGGAAGCCCTTCGTGGCAATCGCCGTCCGCAACATTGGGTGTTAGTTCTCTCAGCGCCAGTCTTTTCCCTTAAGTAAATCGTGAGCGGTTTGGAGGTTGTCGGGCCTCGGCACCGCCCGATCCTTGCGTCCCTTGACCAAACGAACCGCTTGCGGAGCGTTCCTGACGCGAAATAATGGCGCCATGTGCACTGCACAGCAATGTCGACGCCAATGGAAATGGTCGCTTTACGAGCTGGAAGCGAAAGCGACGGACTGGAGAAATCCGTCGCTTACGTTCTCGGCTCAAACTTCTGTCGGCTGGTCTAATTTGTCCTTTACTAATCGCCCACGAGCGCAAACGGTGCCTATCTTTTTGGCATGACCTCTTCGAGCAACACGCGGCGGTTCTTCTCTTCGAGCGATTTGGCGCCGGCGTGAACGATGGCCGTCACCTCCAGGATCTCTCGGTGCGGGACTGGCTCGCGGCGGGTGCGGATCATTTCGCGGAACGTGTGGGCCATGCGATACATCTCGTAGTGATGGCCATACCAGAAATCGCCTTCGATCGCGGGCGTCCAGGCGTACGTCCGCCGGGCGAAATACGCGGTGATGTGGTTATACTGCCCGACGATGTCCGGCCGGCCATACCAAACCTCGGCAGGCATGCGGTCCTTGTAGGTGATGAGGGCGTGGGCGGTGTTTTCACGGGCGTACATGGTGACGGCTTCCGCACCGGCGCCACATAACGTCACCACGCTCCAAATCGGATGCTGGCCGTAGATGAACCAGCCGGCTGGCGAGTATCCGCCGGCCATGCTTGCGAGAACGAATTGGAGCGAGCCGACTTGCTGGGGGCCGACCTCGGTCGAGTCTCGTAACCTCAGGGCCTGCTCCATGCCGAACTGATAGCGAAAGATGCTCGCCGACATGAGCGGGGCCTTGTGCTTCGTCGCCAGGTCGAGGATCCTCTGGGTTTCCGCGACGGTGCCGCCGATCGGTTTGTCGCAGAAGCACGGTAGCCCGCGGCGCAGCGCTGGGGCAAGTAATTCGTAATGGTCGTTGCCTCGGCCGCTGGCATCGCCCAACCAAACGGCATCGACTTCTTTCACGAGTTCGTCCATCGTCTTGGCGATGCGGATGCCTGGGAAGGCCTGCGTGTAGCGATCCAGCCCATCGGCGGGATTGGCGTAGACATGAGTGATGCGCGTGTCGGGGAAGGGCAGTTGATCGAAGGTATATCGCGGGCTGCGCAGGTAGGTTTCAAACATGCGTGCCGAGCCGGGATCGAGAAACTTGCGGATGGCGGCGAGGTTGACCTCAGGATGAAGATACTGGGCGAAGTGCCAGGTATGGCCATTGGTGATCTGTGGCTTGCCGTCGATCGACGCCGAGATGACGCCGATGCGATAAACTCGCGGGGCTGCCGGTGGCGGATCGGCGGCGTTCGCGGCCGTTGCGAGTGTCAAGACGCCGGCGGTCGTCAACAGGCCGCGACGAGTGGGTAGCACGGATGAGGACATGACAGGCTCCTGGCAAGATGAAATGCAAGCCCAAGGGTGAGGTACTCCGAACCCTTGAGATCATGCTTGGATGGTATCAGAGGTTCGGAGTACCTTTACTTACTACTGCTCGCGGCCAATAATAGCGCATTGGCGAGCCTAGCCGCGTAAGCGGCAGGTTGACGCGCCCGCAAACCTGCCGCTTACGCGGCTAGGCTCGCCAAAGTCTCATTTCGTCCCGCGCGGAGTACAATAATCCACAACGCTGGCGGAATGTCGATTTTCTTTAGCACAACTCATCAATCGGATCGCCGAAAGGAAGGATCGAGTGCGGTCGGCCGGAGTTGTCGCTGTAGCACACCCTGGCGTCAACTCCCAGGTGGCGATAGAGCAGCGCGAGGACATCCTGAGGCCGCTTGGGATTGCTTCGGGGGAAAGCGCCCGTCGAATCGGACGCGCCGACGACACGACCGCCCTGAACCGGTCCGCCCGCCAGCGCGGCACTGAAGACGGCGGGATAATGGTCGCGGCCGGCATCACGGTTGACGCGCGGTGTGCGGCCGAACTCACCCCAGGCGAGCACCAGCGTCGATTCCAGCAGGCCGCGTTGGGCCAAATCCTCGATGAGTGCGGAGTAGGCCTGATCCCAGCGTGGCAAGAACCCTTGCCGAAGCGACTCGAAACCCAAGATGTGTGTGTCCCACCAGCCAAGACCGACTGTCACGAGCCGAACGCCCGATTCCACCAATCGCCTGGCCAGCAGAATGCGTTGACTCCAGGCCGGCGCGCCGCAGCGATCCGGAGTACCAGGCTCCCAAGCCGGCATAAAGCCGTAGCGGTCGCGGATGTGCGATGGTTCGCTGTCCAGATCGAAGGCCCGACGAGCGGCGGAGGACGACAGAATATCCCAGGCCTGATGTTGATAGCGATCCAGGCCCGCGACGACGCCGTTGTGGTCAACCTCACGGCGCACGCTGTCAAAGCCTCTCAGCATTTCGCGTCTATCTCGTACGCGGTCCAGCGTCACGCCTTCTTGATAGTTGAAGTTCGGCAAATGGAACGGCCCCTCGTCGGCAGGGTCGGCCATCGTCTCAAAAGGTTTGTGAGCCACTCCAAGATACGCCGAGTTCGTGCCCGGAACCATCCGTGGAATCATCACATACGGCGGCATGTTGGGCGTCAAGTGCCCGATCTGACGCGACACGACTGAGCCGCAGCTAGGACGAAAGTTGATGCTCGGATCACGGCCTGCGTCATAGCCTGTGAAGCAAATCTGGTCGCCCGCGGAATGCGCTGCTTCGCGATGATGCAGGCTGCGGACGATCGACCATTGGTGATTCATTCGAGCAGTCATCGGCAACATATCCGACAAGAGAACGCCCGGCACGCGCGAACGAGTGACGCCGAACTCACCGCGAAATTCGACGGGCGCATCGGGCTTCGGGTCCCACATGTCGATATGACTGGGCCCGCCGCGCATCCAAAGAATGATGACGGAATTCTTGCGCGGCGATTGGCCCAGGTCGCGCGCCCGATCCTCGGCTCGCAGGAGTTGGCTGAGCGATAGACCCGCAGTACCGAGGACGCCGGCTTTCACGAAGCTACGCCGACTGAGAACCGAGCGTTGCTGACCTACGACTTCCGCTTGTTGCATTATGGCCCTGCTCATGGTCTGAAGAAAGGTAACTTGATGACAAGTCAGTTGTAGCAGAATTTGTCGGAATTCCGGCGCTGGCATCGGGATTCTGACGAAATTCGGACACTCCTCGCCGATCACCACCAAGAATGAACCACAGAGACACAGCGCGGCGAAGCCGCAACAAATACAGAATCACGAAAGTACGAAAGAACGAAAACACGAAAGGAAGGCATCACCATTCACGAGGAGTTACAAGCCAAAGCAATTCTCTATAAGGAAAGCAGGAAGGCAGGGAAAAAAAAATCGGCTGTTTCAATTCTTGCTTTCCTGCCTTCCTTAGCGTCCCTGCATTTTCCGGTAGTGCGGTGTACGGTTGGGCGAATCGCTTGGGTTGGGTTTCTATTTCGTGTTTTCGTACTTTCGGACTTTCGTGATTCGCATTCTGAATTTGCGCAAGATGAAATCTCCGCGCCTCGCAAAGAATTTGGAGGTAGGTAACGCAGAGACACAGAGGCACAGAGAAAAACATCACGTAAATGCGTGTCTGCTCTCAATGAATGGATAATTTTAGCCAACGATTGACGGATCAGGCCTCAACTCCAAATTCTTCGCATTCTCTCGGTGTCTCTGTGCCTCTGTGGTTAATGGTGGAGTGGAGATGGGCGAGAAGTATCGTAATTCGCTACAAGCTGTCAATTGCTGCGAAGCTTCCCTACCTTGGCTTTCTCGCGCAAACGAGAGGCAATGCAGCCTGCCAACTGCGTGCCGAGGACGTGGTAGCCGGCCAGGTTCGGATGGCGGTCCTTGAACCAGTCGGGCACGTTGGCCAAATGAATGTCCAGTAGGTTGTCGCCGATGTAGACGACACCACCACGGATCGATTCGGGCGGAATCAAGATGTGATACTTGCTTGGAATCTCCTTGAGCGGCAGCCGACGCCAGAACAACGAGTTCGGCCCATGCTTCTTCAGCGCATCGGCATACGGCCCGTATTGGTCAAGTACCGGTAGCTTCTCCGCCCCGGCGACGGCACGCACCTGATCGTTGATCGTCTGGTTCCGATCATCGCTGAAAAACGGGATCACGGTCTCCAGCACGATCTCCGCTTTGGGTTGATCCGCCCGCAATCGCGCGATCAGCTTTTTGTAGCTGGCCGGAAACTCCGTCGGGAAATCTTTCACGTGGCGTATGTCGTTCAAACCGTAGCGAAGGAAGATGAAGTCCAGCGGCGGTTGCTTGGCGACATCGCTTTCGTAGCGGCGAGGGCGGGCCGGAAGGAGGCTGACCATGTCGCCGTTCACGCCGCGGTTGAGCACATCGACTGGCGGAAGGTCCGGTTCCGCCGCCAGCAGCTTGCGGACGATGTCCTCCAGGTGGTCGGCTTTCGGGACCAAGTCGCGGCAGAAAGTGCCGATGACGCTGCTATCCCCCAGAAGTAACACACGCACCTTGGCGGGCTTCGTCTCTTGGGCAACTCCAGTTCCATCGCTGGCCAGCAGTAGCATCAGGAGGCACGAAATGAATCGAATCCACATGAGAATAACCCCATTCGCTCGAGGTCGGCACGCCTCGGGCTTATGCTCAAGAATATGTTTTATCGCTTCGTTCTCACCTGGGATCGACAACCGTGGTTTCGCACTGGGCAAGCCTTGGCGTGGTCAGATTTGGCACATTGTCCGATCCTGAGCGCTAACGATGAGCACGGCGGTTGCCCTTCGCTGGCTCAGGTTCGGACAATGGTTCGTTTCCACCACGGCGGGGTACGATTAGATCGCGTAATCCGCTACGTCGTCACGGAAGACTTTCATCTCCTTGGGCCGCACGAAGACTGCTTCGCCGGTTTTCAGGGCCAATTCGCGGAAGGCGTCTTGCGACACGATTACTTCGAGCGAGCGATCGTCGTCAGTCAGCCGCAGTTCGATTCGCACCTGCACGCCGGCGGCGTTGACGTAGACAACCCGAGCTGGCCAGGATGGCTTTCCAATCGGATGCCTCGTTATGTCAAACTGGTGTGGGCGAACGTAGCCGACGACCGCGTCCTTGTCGTTCGCGCCGAGCACGACTTCGCCGTCTTCGACTCGGCCATGAAATAGGTTGACCTGGCCGAGAAACTTCATGACGAACGCATTTGCCGGGTGATGATACACTTCGTCGGGCGTTCCGACCTGTTCGATGCGGCCTTGGCTCATGACGACGATGCGGTCGGCGAGTTCCAGTGCTTCTTCTTGATCGTGTGTTACGAAGACGCTCGTGACGTGGATTTCGCTGTGCAGGCGGCGCAGCCAATCGCGCAGTTCCTTGCGGACCTTGGCGTCGAGCGCGCCGAACGGTTCATCGAGCAGCAGCACGCGCGGACGAGCGGCGAGAGCGCGGGCCAATGCGACACGCTGACGCTGGCCGCCGGAGAGCTGCGACGGAAGCCTCGAGCCGACGTCATCGAGCTGGATCAGCCTTAGGAGTTCGTTGACGCGATCGCTGATTTCTTTCTTGGGCCGACCGCGCATCTTGAGTGCGAAGCCGATATTGTCGGCAACGTTCATGTGGCGAAAGAGCGCGTAGTGCTGAAAGACGAAGCCGATGTTGCGATCGCGCACGTCGAGGTCGCCGGCGTCTTCTTCATGCAGATGGACCGAGCCTTCGTCCGCGGTTTCCAGACCCGCGATTATGCGCAGGAGCGTCGTCTTGCCTGAACCCGACGGACCCAGCAGCGCGACGAGCGCGCCGCTGGGAACCTCCAGGCTAACCTGGTTCAGCGCCAGGTGGTTGCCAAAACGCTTCACGACATCTTTGACCAGGATGCTCATGAGGCCCCCTTTTTCACTTGTTCCAACAAGTATTGCCGATTCTTCCATTCCAGATACGTCTTGAAAACCAGCGTCAACAGCGCCAGGCAACACAACAGGGACGAGATGGCGAACGCGCTCGCCGTCTGCACGGCGCCGAAACCTTGATACAGTTTTTCGATATAGATCGGCAGCGTATCCGTGCGCCCTGCCAGCTTCCCCGAGACAACGTTCACCGCGCCGAATTCGCCAATCGCCCGGGCGTTGCACAGCAGGACGCCATAGAGCAAACCCCATTTCATGTTCGGCAATGTCACGTACCAGAACATCTGCCAACCGCTGGCGCCCAGGGTCCGGGCGGCCTCCTCTTCCTCCGGACCGATCGCCTCCATGACCGGAATCAACTCCCGGGCGACGAATGGAAACGTCACGAACGCTGTCGCCAGCACGACGCCGGGAACCGCGAAGACGATCTGAATGCGATCCAGATCGGTCACCGGTTGAATGCATCCCAGGCCGGCAAATCCCAGAACGAGAATCAAGCGCGCCCAACGCGGTCGAAATGCGAACGATAGCAGGTTGAACTCCGAATTCAACCAGGCCAACACCAGGCCAACGAATCCGAGGATGATGGTATTGCCGATGCGCTGCGCCACGGGGCTGAGTTCCAACGGACCGATGAAACCATAGGCGCCAAAGAGCAGAACGAAGATCAGCCCCGCGATCACCGGCGAGACCGAGAACGGCAGATCGATGAGCGACGTCAGCACCGCTTTGCCTCGGAAGCGAAATCGCGCGATCGCCCAGGCGACGGCGATACCGAACGTCACGTTCAACACGATGGCGATCACCGCCGCCGTCAGCGTCAACTGCAACGCGTGCAAGGCATGCGGGTGCGCCATCGCCGCGAAGGCGACGCCCAGGCCGAGTTCGAGGCCCTGAGCAAACACGTTCACCATCGGCCCGATGACCATGATGCCGATGAAGAGAACGGAAAAGAGAATCAACGGCACGCGCAGATACCACGGATCTTCGCGAACGGATTTGTTGAACTCCATGACAAGTCTCCGAAAAAGGTGTCAGGACCCTTTTTTGTTCGCATTTCCGAGCCGCGACCGTAAGGGAGCGGCCGACATAAACCGCACGGTATCCTGTCGGCCGCTCCCTTACAATCGCGGCTCGGAAATGCTCTGGTATTTCGCAGTCGAACTAGGCCTCCGAAGGTTCGAACTTCTTGCTCCAACGTTCAAGCAGGTTGATGAGCACCAGAGTGATAAACGACATCGTCAACACGACCGACGCGATCGCCGCGGCTTCCTCGTACTTGAACGCTCCGCGAGCATGATCGAATTCCTCCAGCTTGGCGATGATGAGCACGGGCGGAATCAGCGTCTTGCCCGGAATGCCGTCGGCTACAAAGATCACCGAACCGTATTCGCCCAACCCGCGGGCGTAAGCCAAGGCCAGCCCGGTCAACCACGCCGGCAGCAGGGCGGGCAGGATCACGTATCGAAACGTCTGCCAGCGCGAAGCCCCGAGGCTGACGGCGGCTTCTTCTTGCGCGATCTCGAACTCCGCGAGCACCGGCTGCACCGAGCGGATTACGAACGGGATGCCGACGAACATCAGCACCACGACAATCGCCAGCGGTCCGCCACGCGCTCGGGTGTCCAACGTGAACAGCGTGCTGCCGAACCAGCCATCCTCGCTGAACCAGTGGCCGACGAAACCGTCCGGATCGAGGAACATCAGGTGTTGGCCGAACCATCCTTCGCTGCCGTAGAGATTCGCGAAGGTGATGCCTGCGACCGCCGTCGGCAGGGCGAGCGGCAGATCGATCAGGGCGTCGAGGAGCTTCTTGCCGGGAAAATCGTAACGCACCAAGACCCAGGCGACGATCAGCCCCGTGAACGAATTCAGCAGTGCCGCAATGATCGACGTGGAAAAGCTGAGTTGGTAAGCGGCGACGGCAACGGGATCACTGACGGCGTGCCAAAACTGCTCCCAACTCAGGTTGGATGCCTTGATAAAGCAGCCAGCGAGCGGAATCAGCACGAGCACGCTCAAATAAAAAAGGGAATAGCCGAGCGACAATCCAAATCCCGGCAGCGCCCTGCGTTTTTGGCCAGCCACGATGCGATCTCCCTCTGTTGCATTCTGTTTGCGGCTTAGCGATGCGCAAAAATAACTTGAGCAATTTGTAGGGTGTGTCAAGCGCCAGCGCCGACGCACCAGACCCTGCAAGCAATGGTGCGTCGGCGCTGGCGCTTGACATACCCTACAGTCGCCGAATCGCTCAAGTTATCAATGCGCGGTTCCTAAGCCGCGAGCGGAATACGGAATTCTACTTCTTGAGTGAAAAAATCCGATCAAAAACGCCGCCGTCGCTGAAGAAACGCTGCTGGGCCTCTGCCCAACCGCCGGCTACTTCGCGAATCGTAAACAGCGGGATCGTCGGCAGCGTCGCGGCGTACTTCTTCTGGTACGTCGCATTTCGAGGCCGATAGGTGTTTTTACCTATAATGTCCTGGGCTGCATCTGTGTACAGAAATTGCAAGTACGCCTCGGCCACGGCGCGGGTGCCACGTTCATCGACATTTTGAGCAACGACAGCAACCGCAGGCTCGGCGAGAATGCTGGCGGAAGGGTAGATGATCGCCAATTTCTGATCGGGCACTTCCCGTTGCGCCAGGATCGCTTCGTTTTCCCAGGAGATGAAAACGTCGCCCAGCTTGTTCTTGATGAAGGTCTGCGCCGAGCCGCGAGCGCCGGTGTCGAGCTTCACGACATTCCGGTAAATCCTGCCAACCAAGTCCTGAGCCTCGGCATCGCTTCCCTTCTTGTGCAACGTTACATAGCCCCAGGCGGCGAGGAAATTCCAGCGTGCCCCGCCGGAAATCTTGGGGTTCGGCGTAATCACTTTGACACCCGGCTTGGCCAAATCGTCCCAGTCCTTGATCGCCTTGGGGTTCCCGTCGCGGACCACGAAGACGATAGTTGAGGTGTACGGCGCCGAATTATCTGGCAGGCGCTTCTCCCAGTCTGCCGCAATGAGTTGTTTCTTGGCGATCGCGTTGATGTCGCCGGCGAGGGCAAGCGTCACCACGTCAGCCTCGAGACCATCGATGACCGATCGTGCCTGCGACCCCGATCCGCCGTGCGATTGCGTGACCTTGACCGTCTTTCCGTGCTTTTGCTGATAGTCGTCAATAAAGGCAGCGTTTATTTCTTGATAGAGTTCGCGCGTGGGATCGTAAGACGCGTTGACGATCTCGATTACGCCGTCATCCGAGCCGCGTTTCGATCCGCCGAAACAACCGACGATACTCGCCAAAGCGAGCATAAGGCTGGTGTTGATGATGAAACGCAAGGATGTCATGAGATATCCACTACATGGCCCGCTATATGGGGTCACGAGGCATTTGTCAATTCAATAGCGACTAATACGATAATCATTATGATGATTGATCGGTGGGTTGTCAAGCCTAGAAGGGCACGCGATCCGTGAACGGGTGCTCGACAGCACTCGCAGGCATTGATTTTCAATACGAATCACGAACGCCCGAAAGTACGAAATCACGAAAGAAAAATCGGATTGCTATGCGTAAGGAAGATTACCAAATAATGACCTGTATTTTTTCGTGCTTTCGTTCTTTCGTGCCTTTCGTGATTGTGCATTTGTTTTCGTTACAAGAACTGTCGTGCACCCTTCGTGAGCCGTGCATTTCCAGCCGGACCACGTGACATACAATATCGCCATCGACCCGGCGTACCATTCATTAACGGATACTCGAATCATGGCCGACTTGCGACATGTCCCCGGTAACGCGATCGTCACCGGCTGGGATTTCAGCACCAGCGGCGTTAAGTGCCTGGCATTTGATCTCGACGGCAACATCGTAGCTGAGACTCGCCTCACGACGGATCTCTGGACCGACGACGGCGTCAGCGAGCTTAACCTCGCCCAGCTCGAAGGCCAGGCTCGCGCGTCGGTACGGGCGATCGCGGCGGCACTGCGTGAAGCCGGCAGATTGGGCGATTGGGTCGCCGGCGGCATCTCCGCGACGCATCACACCGCAGGCCGCATCGACGCCAATCGCAACCAGGTGAGGCGAGCCATCTGCTGGAACGATGCCACGCTGGCCAAATATCACGCCAAGGGTCTCGATCGGCTCGGCGGCCAATCGAAAGTCCGCGAATTCATCGGCGGGCCGTGGGCGAGCCGCTACAGTCTCAGCCATCTCGTCAAGGATGAAACCCGTCTCGACGAAGCCGACTGGAAGCGCTCCGCGAAAATCCTATCGCACGGCTCCCTCGCCGCCGGCTATCTCACGGGCAACTTTGACGTATCCAGCGTTTCGTCGGCGGCGTCGTCGGGCATCATGGATTTTCGCACGAACCAATGGCAGCGCGGCATGCTGGACGCCATCGATTGCCCTGACTATCGCGAGTTGGCGTGGTCGCAGTTGCCTCGCATTCTCGACCAAAACGAGCCGGTCGGGCCGTTGCATCCCGCGCTAGCGTTGGAAGCGGGCTTGAATCCGAAGAGTGTGCCGATCGTGTTCCCAACGTCCGACGATCAGCAAGCCGGTCTCATCGGCGGCGGGGCAGTGGACGCGGGCCAGATGGCGATCATCCTCGGCACGTCCGCCGTTGTCAACTCGTCGTCGGCGTCGATACCCGAAAACGACATGCTCGACGTGATGAAACTCAACTGGGGGCCTTACCTGCTGATGCGCTGCTACAACAACGGCGCTCAGTTCGTGAACAAGATCGTTGGCAAATCGCCTGACTGGGTTAAGCTGGAGGACGGAGCACGAGCCGTCCCCGCGGGATGCGAAGGTGTTAGCGTGTCGCCATTCGTCTTCGCGGAACCGTCGCTGGGCATCGATGAACCGGACTTTCGCTGGGAACCGAAACAGCCAAAGGAGCGGGGCAAGCGTTTCCGGGCGGCGTTGGAAGCGCTGGCGTATCTCATCGCCCTCGGCGTGCGGGCGCATGAGCGGGCCGGGCAGCAGATCACGCGTATCACCGTGTCCGGCGGCATCGCTCGCAGCGCGTTGGTGTGCGAGATATTGGCAAGCGTCCTGAATCACCCGCTGGAACTGCTCGTGTCCGACGAAGGGCCAGCGCTCGGCGCTGCAGTGACGGCGTTGGCGGCGTTCGAGAATCACCAGCGAACGCAAGCCGGCAAGGACGCGGATTATTCGGTCGGCGCCGCCGTCGCTCGCATGGTTCGTTTTCGTGGCCGTATCGAGCCGAATGCGGAATGGCACGCTGTCTACGAGAAGGGCCTGCGAAAATTCGCGAAGATGGCCGGCGTGAAAAAGCGGTATATTTGACGCGGCCGACAAAACTGGATTTCCGAGGCTGAAGCGTAAGCGAGGTATTCAGGCGGCCTCGCTTACGCTTCAGCCTCGGACGGAAATTTGACTTATGTCGGGCGCGTCATATTTGAAAGGGGTTTTGTGCAATATTCCGGCGGCACCGATCGTGTCGGCGTCACAATTAATCGCTCGCTCTGGCAAAGGCCCACCCAAACCAGTTTTCCTGGATAGCAAGATTTTCCCGATCGGTATTCCCATTGGCCAGTTTGTTGTACAATAAAATACAGGAGATTTCGAGAGAACGAGAACTGCTGCGGATCAGTGAAAGAGCGAGGCATCCACAGGCCGACCGGATCGGCTGTGACTATATATCCACGCTTCCGGATCAAATCAGGTTCGGAGGAAAACGCATCGACGGACGCCAGTCGATCGCGCCATCCCAGGACACCGCACGCGCGGCTGCATTCGCGGCTCGCCGATCGGTTGTCTCACCCCGCCATCACGAACGCTCGCATCGCGAGCCGGCGTTCTCTTGCGAAAATCTCAATAACCACGTGACTCATGGTCGGCATGATGGCGTTCCCGGATTGGAACGCACCTCTCCGGCCAGCCAGGAGAAGGATTTATGTTATCCACCACCGAAACCGTCGATATTAAGAAGACGGTAAAACCGGTACAGGCTACTAAGGACGTCGTCATCTATTTCGCAGGCGACTCCGGCGACGGCATCCAGGCCATCGGCGGGCAGTTCGGCCATACCTGCGTGCGCATGGGTAACGACATCGTTACCTTCCCCGACTTCCCCGCCGAGATTCGCGCTCCCGCTGGCACGCAAGCCGGCGTCAGCGGCTATCAACTCCGCTTCGGATCGGGCGAAGTACTCACCCCGGGCGACAATTACGACGCGCTCATCGCCCTCAACCCGGCCGCGCTGCAGGCACGCGTCAAGGGTCTCAAGACCAACGGTCTGCTCATCATCAACACCGATAAGTTCCGCGAGACGGACCTCAAAAAAGCTCAATGCAAAACGAACCCGCTCGACGACGGTTCGCTCGACGGCTACCAGATTTTTCGCGTCGATCTAACGAAGCTCACCCGCGCAGCCGTGTTTGAAACGCCACTCCCGGCGACGCTGTCCACGCGTGAGGGCGATCGCTGCCAAAACTTCTTCGCGCTTGGCATGGTCTGCTGGCTCTATCAACGCTCGCTTGAGCCGACGGTGCAGTACATCAAATCGAAGTTCGGCAAACGAGCGGAAATCGCCGAGGCGAACCAGCGTGCGTTGCGGGCGGGTTGGGTCTATTGCGAAAACACAGAGACATTCGCCAGTTCGTACGAGATCGCGCCGGCCAAGCACGCGCCGGGACTCTATCGCCACATCACGGGCAACCAGGCAACGGCCCTCGGGCTCGTCGCAGCCGGGCAGAAGGCGGAACTGCCGGTGTTCCTGGCAAGCTATCCGATCACGCCGGCCAGCGATATTCTCCATCAGCTGTCGCGCTACAAAAATATGAACGTGACGACCGTGCAAGCCGAGGACGAAATCGCCGCGGCCTGCATGGCGATCGGCGCGTCGTTCGCCGGGGCACTGGGCTGCACTTCGACGAGCGGTCCGGGGCTGGATCTCAAACAAGAGGCGCTAAGCCTTGCAATCAGCACCGAGTTGCCGTTGATCGTCGTGGATGTCCAGCGCGGCGGACCTAGCACAGGCTTGCCGACCAAGACCGAGCAAGCCGATCTTCTCGCCGCCATCTACGGTCGGCACGGCGAATGCCCGGCGCCGATCATCGCCGCCAGCAGCCCGTCGGATTGCTTCTTCGCAGTCTATGAAGCAGCACGCATTGCCATCAAGTATCGCACGCCGGTCATCTTCCTGACCGACGGTTACCTGGCCAACGGCGCCGAGCCTTGGTTGATTCCGTCGTCCAAAACCTTGGCACCGATCGTCCACAAGCAACTCGTCGAACGCAATGGCGTCATGCCGTTCGATCGCGATCCCGATACGATGGCGAGACAATGGGTGCGTATCGGCACACCGGGTCTCGAATACCGCGTTGGCGGCCTGGAGAAAGACCAGAAGACCGGCAACATCAGCTACGATCCTGACAACCACGAAGCGATGGGTTACCTCCGCAAGGCCAAGATCGATCGCATCGAACGCGAAATTCCGCCGACCGTAATCGACGGCCCCGAATCCGGCGATCTCCTGCTCGTCGGCTGGGGCAGCACGCATGGCGCGATCAAGAGCGCGATGGGACGGCAGCGCCAGGCAGGCCAGAAAGGCATCTCGCAGATTCATCTGCGATTCCTCAATCCGCTGCCGCCGGACTTGGGCGACATCCTCAAGCGGTTCAAACATGTGCTTGTGCCCGAAATGAACATGGGTCAGCTTTCGATGTTGATCCGCGCCAAATACGTTTTGCCTGCCAAACCGTTGAACAAAGTTAAGGGACAACCATTCACCATCACTGAAATCAGCAACGCCATCGAGGCGATTCTTGGGGGTAAGTAATTATGAGCGCTGTAACCACAGTACCGCTGTCCGCCGTCAAGCTGACGAACAAAGACTATGAATCCGACCAGGAAGTCCGCTGGTGCCCCGGGTGCGGCGACTATGCGATCCTTCGCCAAACGCAGAAGGTGCTCGCCGACCTCGACATCCCGCGCGAGAAGCATGTGTTTGTGTCGGGCATCGGTTGCTCCAGCCGATTCCCGTACTACATGAACACCTATGGCTTTCACACGATCCATGGCCGCGCGCCGGCGTTCGCTACCGGCATCAAGTGCGTGCAACCCGACCTCACCGTCTGGATCGCGACCGGCGACGGCGATGCGCTGTCCATCGGCGGCAACCACCTGATCCACATCATCCGCCGCAACGTTGGCGTGAAAATTCTCCTCTTCAATAACCGCATCTACGGTTTGACGAAGGGCCAATACTCACCGACGTCGTCGTTCGGCAAGCTTACCGCATCGACGCCGATGGGTTCGCCCGACCATCCGCTCAACCCACTATCGCTCGCGCTCGGGTGTGAGGCGACGTTCGTGGCGCGCACGCTGGACCGCGACCTCGAGCATCTCGGGCAAACTCTCCACGCGGCCGCCAAGCACAAAGGCACGGCATTTGTCGAGATTCTGCAAAACTGCAACGTCTTCAACGACGGCGAATGGTTCGAGTATACCGACAAGGCCACCAAGCCGCTGTCCACCCTCCGCCTGGAAGACGGCCAACCGCTCGTTTACGGGCAGAACAAAGAACGCGGCATCCGCCTCAATCGCTTCACGCTCGAACCGGTTGACATGTCCAAGGGCGAAGCCAAAATCGAAGACCTGATGAAAGCCGACTCCAGCGACCTCAACCAGGCGCTGGCGCTCTCGCGCATCAGCGGCAAGGACGGCCTGCCGTTACCGATCGGTGTGCTTTACAAAGTCGAACGCAACTGTTTCGAGGACGATGTCGTCGGCCAAGTTCGCAAAGCCCAGGCCGAGAAGCCAAGCAAGAACGACATCGACTCGCTGCTCCGCGCCGGCGAAACGTGGACGGTGTCGTAATGAGGTCAAGCCCGCAGGTGAGCGCAAGCGACCTGCGGGGTAATCGTCGCTACCCCAGGCTCGCTTGCGCTCGCCTGCGGGCTTGATGACAACCAACCGGCCCGAAACTCTCCCGGGGACTCCGTGTCCGCCGCGCGAGTGCTTCGGGCCGTTTTCGTCAAAAAAAGACCTGCCATTTACGGCGGGCTATATATCACGGTTATATAGCCCGCCATAAATGGCAGGAAAGAAGACGCCATGAGCCATCTCGCTTTCCCATTCCGCGCCAATCTCGACCTGGTGGACGCCCAGTACCAGCGCTGGCGTGCCGACCCGCGCACCGTGGACGATACCTGGAACACGTTCTTCCAGGGTTTTGAACTTGCGAGCGATTACCACCCGCGCATCGTCGAATCCTCGCAGCTTCAGGCCGGTGTCATCCGCCTGATCGACACCTATCGCGCACGCGGGCATTCCTATGCGCATCTCGATCCTCTCAGCGATCCGCCCAAGTGCGACCTCGTGTTCGACCTGGGCGACTTCGACCTTTCCGATGCCGACCTCGATCGCGTCTTCGACACAGGCTACTTCCTCGGTCTGAAGAACGGCACGCTGCGCCAACTCATCGCGGCCCTGGAATCAACTTATTGCCGATCGATCGGCGTCGAGTACATGCACATCCAAGACTCGCAGATACGCCGCTGGCTGGAGCAGCGTATGGAACCGGAGCACAACACGCCGAAGTTTTCGCGTGCGGTCAAAATTCGCATCCTGAAAGACCTGCACCATGCCGAATCGTTCGAGCGGTTTCTGCACGCGCGTTACCTTGGGCAGAAACGTTTCTCGCTTGAAGGCGCCGAAACGCTCATCCCGCTCCTCAACATGATCGTCGAAAGTGCCGCTTCGATGGGCGTGAAGGAGATCGTCATGGGCATGGCTCATCGCGGTCGCCTCAACGTGCTCGCGAATATTCTCGGCAAACCGCACAAGGAACTCTTCACGCTGTTCGACGCCCACTATATCCCGAATTCGATGGCCGGCGATGGCGACGTCAAGTATCACCTTGGTTTCTCCGACGATCGCTTGACGTCATCGGGCAATCCGATCCACCTGACGCTGACGCCGAACCCGAGCCATCTCGAAGCCGTGAATCCCGTCGTTGAGGGCCGGGTCAGGGCCAAGCAGCGCGACTGGAACGACGAGATGCGCAGCAAGGTCGTGCCGTTGCTCATCCACGGCGATGCCGCGTTCGCCGGCCAGGGCATTGTGCCGGAGACTCTGAATCTCTCGCAGCTTCAAGGCTACAAGACCGGCGGGACGATCCACATCATTGTCAACAATCAGATCGGATTCACGACGAGGCCGTCGGATGCGCGATCGTCGCGTCATTGCACCGATGTCGCCAAGATGATCGACATTCCGATCTTCCACGTCAATGGCGAGGATCCCGAAGCCGTGCTTCATGTGACGCAACTTGCCGTGCGTTATCGGCAAATCTTCCACACAGATGTCGTGATCGATATGTATTGCTTTCGCAAGCACGGCCACAACGAAGGCGACGAGCCGGCGTACACCAGCCCCGACATGGTTGCCCGGATCGCGACGAAGCCGCTCCTGAGCACGATGTACGCCCAGCACCTCAGCGACACGGGCGTTCTTAGCCCCGAAGATAATCGTGAGATACAAAAGAAATTCGTGTCGCTGCTTGACATCGAGCAACAGGAAGTGCGCACCGGCGATCATGCCGTATCGAGCTATCGATCCTATCGCGACAAATGGTCGAAGGTTCAATCGGACTACTCTGCGGCACCAGTGCCGACCGGCGTGGCGTATGAAACGCTGGATCGCGTAGCGAAGGCGATGGCGACGCTGCCCGACGATTTTGAGCCGAATCCGAAGTTGAACAAGGAAGTGATTCAGGCCCGCCACGCCGACGTGCGCGAGCGGAAGCCGATCAACTGGGGGCTTGCGGAATCGCTCGCCTTCGGCACGCTGTTGCTCGAAGGCACGCCGATCCGGTTGAGCGGCCAGGACAGCCGGCGCGGCACGTTCAGCCAACGCCACACCGTCTACTACGACCGCCGCGACGAACGCACCTATGTCCCGCTGCAGCATCTCGCCCCCGATCAGCCGACGTTCTGCGTATACGACTCCATGCTCTCCGAGGTGGCCGTGCTCGGTTTCGATTTCGGCTACTCGCTCGGCTCCCCCGACAGTCTGGTGATGTGGGAGGCGCAGTTCGGTGATTTCGTCAACGGGGCGCAGGTCATTATCGATCAGTACATCTCAACCTGTAAGTCGAAATGGCAGAAAGACAGCGGCCTGGTATTGCTCCTGCCCCACGGCTACGACGGCCAAGGCCCGGAACATTCCAGCGCCCGGCTCGAACGCTTTCTGCAGGCCTGCGCCGAGAATAACATGATCGTCGCCTATCCCTCGACACCGGTTCAGTATTTCCACCTACTACGCCGTCAGGTGCGCGCACCGTATCGCAGGCCGCTGGTCGTGATGACTCCCAAGAGCCTGCTACGGCATAAGGCCTGCGTCTCAAAGATCGCGGAGTTCCTCGACGGCACGAATTTTCATGACCTACTCGACGATGCCGCGGCCGACCCGGTGACGGCAGATCGCATCATTTTCTGCTCGGGCAAGGTTTACTATGATCTCCTCGAACAACGAGCCAAGGAAACACGCCCTGTCGCAATCGTGCGAGTCGAGCAACTATATCCGCTTCACAGCGAGACCATCCAGCGGTTGGTCGCAAAGTATCCGCGGGCTAAGGGTGACGTCGTTTGGTGTCAGGAGGAATCGCACAACATGGGTGCGTGGTCGTTCATCGAGCCGCGTCTGCGCCAACTCGGACTTGACGTGAAATACGTCGGCCGCGATGCCAGCGCCAGCCCGGCGACGGGGTCGCTCGAAATTCATAAGCGTGAACAGAACGAGTTGGTGCGAGCCGCCTTTCATGCCGACAGGTCGCATTACGTGGTCTCGTATGAGCCGCGAACGTTCGGCGGGGCGTAACACTAGGGAAAAGCCCCACCATGAGCGCAGCGATTGGTGGGGGTACGATGGACGGCGGGCATGACCCCCAGGATTCGCTGTGCTCATCCTGGGGCTTGGACACCATCCCATGACTACCGACATTCTCGTTCCGAACTTCGGCGAATCGATCACGGAAGGAACGGTTTCGCAGTGGGTGCGGAAGGAAGGCGACTTCGTCAACAAGGATGACATTCTCCTCGAAATCGAATCCGAGAAGGCGACACAAGGCATCCCCTCGCCGGCGTCGGGCGTGCTGCATCTGGGCGCCAAACCGGGCGATCGCGTGCAGGTCGGCGCCGTCCTGGGCCGCATCGACGAATCCGCCAAGCCTGGCTCCCCTCTACCTCCGGGAGAGGGGGCGGGGGTGAGGGTGGGGCGACATGATCTTGTGGCGACAGCAGCGCCAGTCCCACCTGCCGCGAGTCCGAAGCTTTCGCCGGCTGCGCGGCGAGTCGCAGCCGAGGCGAAGGTTGATCCCGCCGCCGTCGAAGGCACAGGCAGGCACGGCGTCATCCTCAAGGAGGACGTGCAAGCGCACCTTGTCGCTCCAGTACCAACACCGCCGCCATCCAGCGAGCGTGAACGCCGCGTGCCGATGTCGGCGATTCGCCAACGCATTGCCGAGCGCCTGGTCGGCGCTCAGAAGGCGACCGCCAGCCTGACGACGTTTAACGAAGTCGATATGTCCGCCGTCATGGAGTTGCGCACACGCTACAAAGATCGCTTCAAGGAAACGCATGGCGTCTCGCTGGGCTTCATGTCGTTCTTCGTCAAGGCGTCGATCGAAGCGATGAAGGCCTACCCGCTCGTCAACGCAGCGATTGATGGGCGCGACATCGTCTATCACGATTACTGCAACATCGGCGTTGCCGTCAGCACCGAGAAAGGCTTGATGGTCCCCGTCTTGCACGATGCCGAGACGTTGACCTTCGCAGCCATCGAAAAAGTTATCGGCGAGATGGCGGTCAAGGCGCGCGACGGGAAAATCAGCGTCAGCGACTTGCAAGGCGGCACATTCACCATCACCAACGGCGGCATCTTCGGATCGATGCTCTCCACGCCGATCCTCAACTATCCCCAGTCCGCGATTCTCGGCATGCACGCCATCCAGAAGCGAGCCGTCGTGCGCGACGACCAGATCGTCATCCGCCCGATGATGTGTCTCGCGCTGACGTACGATCATCGCCTGATCGACGGCAAGGAAGCGGTTCAGTTTCTCGTCCGCATCAAAGAGTGCATCGAAGACCCACAGCGTTTGTTGTTGTCGGTGTGACTTCCCGAATTGCATTTCCGCTTGCGGCTTAGCGCTCGGATCATCCCGCGTGAGCGCTAAGCCGCAAGCGGAATACAGGGAGAATTCATGTTCGACCTCATCGTGATCGGCGCCGGCCCCGGCGGGTATGTCGCCGCCATTCGCGCGGCACAGCTTGGGCTGAAGGTCGCCTGCGTTGAAAAATCACGCACGCTCGGCGGCACATGCCTCAACGTCGGCTGCATCCCCAGCAAGGCGCTGCTCGATTCCAGCGAACTCTATCACCTGGCCACGCATCGCTTCAGCCAGCACGGCATCCAGGTCGGCGATGTCACGCTCGACCTCGGCAAGATGCTCGCGCGCAAGGATGGCATCGTCAAAAGCCTGACCGATGGCGTCGCCTATCTTCTCAAGAAAAACGGCATCGCGCACTATCCCGGTTCGGCGACGCTGCTCGGCAAAGGCCAGGTGCAAGTCGCCGGCGACAAGCCGACGACGCTGGAGGCACGCGCCATCGTGCTCGCCGCCGGCAGTGTCTCGACACCGTTGCCCTTCATGCCGACGGATGGCACGCAGATCGTCACCTCGACCGAGGCGTTGTGCTTTTCGCGCGTGCCGAGCCATCTCATCGTCATCGGCGGCGGGTTCATCGGTTTGGAGATCGGCTCAGTTTGGGCGCGACTCGGCGCCAAGGTCACGGTCCTCGAGTTTCTGCCTCGTCTGCTGCCCGCCAACGATGCCGAGGTGGCGTTTGCCCTTCAGCGCTCGCTGCAAAAGCAAGGGCTGGAAATTCACCTCGAAACCAAAGTTACGGGCACGACAAAAGGTTCGATACGCGCCACGGTCCATGCCGAGCAGGGCGGGAAAGCCATCGATTTCCAGGGCGACAAGGTGCTCGTCGCCGTCGGGCGTCGGCCGGCCTCTGACGGTCTTGGCCTCGCCGAGGTGGGTGTGCAGGTCGAGACGAAGAGCGGGCGGGTCGTCGTCAACGACCACTTTGAAACATCGGCGAAGGGCGTCTACGCGATCGGCGATTTGATCCGCGGGCCGATGCTCGCGCACAAGGCGAGCGAAGAAGGCATCGCCGTCGCTGAGTGGATCGCCGGCAAGCCGGGACATGTCAACTACGAAACAATACCTAGCGTCATTTACACGCACCCGGAAGTCGCGGCTGTCGGTTTGACCGAAGAGCAACTCAAAGAGAAGGGCGTCCGGTACAAGGTCGGCAAGTTCCCGTTCGCCGCCACCGGCCGTGCGAAATGCCTGGATGACACCGAAGGCTTCGTCAAATTCCTGACCGACGCCGACAGCGACCGCATTCTCGGCATGCACGTGATCGGCCCGCGTGCGTCGGACATGATCGCCGAGGGCGTGCTGGGCATGGAGTTCCACGCGACCGCCGAGGACATCGCCCGCACATGCCACGGCCACCCGACGCTTTCGGAGGCGGTCGGCGAAGCGGCACGTGCGGCGTGGTCCAAGGCGCTGTCGATGTGAGGAAGCCGGCGTCTCCGTTCGTGCATCGCCGCACTACCGCTTCACTTGCCCTGTCGCCGCCAACGCTCGCGCGCTCACAGACAGCACGCGCAGGAAGCCTTCGCTGTCGGCGTGGTCGAATTCGCCGATCGCTTCCATCGAGGCATTCGCTTCGGAATAAAGCGAGTGCGGCACATCCTTCGCGCCGGCGAAGTTGGCGTTGCCCTTGTAAAGCGAGACGCTGACCGTGCCGGTGACGAGTTGGGCGAGCGACTTGACCGCATCGAACGCGACTTTTGAAGCCACGTCGTAGCCGTAACCTTGATAGACTTGCTTGGCGAGCATGAGCGAAAGATTGTCGAAGAGTTCGCGCGCCCGGCGATCGAGCACGAGTTGTAGTAGGTAAAAATACGCAGACCCCAAAAGCTCCATGCCGGGGGCTTCGTAGATGCCTCGGCTCTTGATGCCGACGAAGCGGTTCTCGACGAGATGATAGCAGATGCCGACGCCATGCTTGCCGCCAAGCTCATTGGCAGTGGTGATGGCATAGTAGGTGGTGACGGCGTGGCCGTTGATGGCGACGGGCCGACCTTTCTCGAAGCGGATCGTCACGATCTCCGGCTTGTCCGGCGCTTGCGTTGGATGCACGCCCATGCCCGGCGTGACGAAGCTTGGCGGCGTCTCCAGCGACTCGAGCTTGCCCGCTTCGTGCGTCAGGCCCAGCAGGTTCGCGTCAGTCGAGTACGGCGAGTCCTTGGTCACCTTGATCGGCAGCTTGCGTTCGTTGCAATAATCGATCATCTGGCTACGGCCACGAAATTGGCTCAAGAAAGCTTCATCGCGCCAGGGAGCGTAGACTTCAAAGCTCGGTTCGAGCATGTTGGTGACGAGCTGGAAGCGGACCTGGTCGTTGCCTCGCCCGGTCGCGCCATGGCTCAGTACGGTGATGTTGCGTTGGCGCATTTCGCCGACGATGCCTTCGACGATGACATGCCGACCGATGCCGGTGGTGTTCCAGTAACGGCCCTCGTAGTAGGCCTGAGCCTGAATGATGTCAAGCCCGGCCTCGGCGATGGCGTCGTGTAACGGGACGCGGACGTAGTCCTGCGCTCCGCAAGCGAGCATGCGCGTGCGCACGGTGTCGAAGTCGCTTTCGTCGGGCTGGGCCATGTCGGCTGTGAAGCAGACGACGCGCACGCCGTTGTCCACCAGCCAGCGTGTGATGGTGCAGCTATCGAGTCCGCCCGATGCCGCGAAGGCGATGGTTTTGCCTTTGAGTGTCGAGAGATTGGTACGCATGGTATCGGCCTTTCTGATGAAACGTTGTTTCCGTTCATCATATGGCCCCGGCGAGGGTTTGTTCGTTTGCGGTTTAGCGACGATCGAAAATCAACTTCCCGTTTTCGCCGCTCGCGGCTTAGCGCTCCTGTGGTACAACATGAGCGCTAAGCCGCAAGCGGCAAAGGCAAATCGGGAAGTTATTTTGCTCATTGCTCACTCGTCTTCCTCACGCAATTTCGCGAGGATCGAGAAGTCCTCGAGTGTCGTCGTGTCGCCAGTCGTCGTTCGGCCGGCGGCGATGTCGCGCAACAAGCGTCGCATGATTTTGCCGGAGCGCGTTTTTGGCAGCGATTCGGTGAAGCGGATTTCGTCGGGTCGCGCCAGGGAGCCGATCTCCTTGACGACATGCGCTTGCAATTCTTTCTTGAGTTCATCGCTTGCCTTGATACCTGCCTTGACGGTGACGAAGCAGCAGATGCCTTCGCCCTTGATTTCGTCCGGCTTGCCGACGACCGCCGCCTCGGCGACCTTCGCATGCCCCACCAAGGCACTCTCGACCTCCATCGTACTCAGGCGATGGCCGGAGACATTGAGCACATCATCCACGCGGCCCATGATCCAGAGGTAGCCGTCGTCGTCTTTGCGAGCACCGTCGGCGGTGAAATAAACGTGAGGCACCTGCGACCAGTATGCTTCGCGATAGCGTTCGTCGTCGCCGTAGATCGTGCGCATCATGGATGGCCAGGGTTTGCGCACGATGAGGAATCCGCCCTGGTTCACGGGCACGGGGTTGCCTTGTTTATCGACAATCTCGGCGATGATGCCGGGCATCGGCTTGGTCGCGGAACCGGGCTTGGTCGGGATCGCGCCAGGCAGCGGAGCGATCATGATCGCGCCGGTTTCGGTTTGCCACCAGGTATCGACGATCGGGCATTTGCCTTTACCGATGACGTTGTGATACCACATCCACGCTTCGGGATTGATTGGTTCGCCGACCGTGCCTAGCAGACGCAGGCTGGAGAGATCGTGCCCATTCGGATGCTGATCGCCCCATTTGACGAACGCGCGGATGGCCGTGGGTGCTGTGTAGAAAATGCTAACGCGGTACTTCTCGATGATCTCCCAGAAGCGGTCTTCCTTCGGATGGTTCGGCGCGCCTTCGTACATCATCACGGTCGCACCATTGGCGAGCGGACCGTAAACGATGTAGCTGTGCCCCGTGATCCAGCCGACATCGGCGGTGCACCAGTAAGTGTCGTCTTCTTTCAAATCGAAGACCCAGCGATGTGTCAGTGACGTGCCGAGCAGGTAGCCCGCGGTCGTGTGCAGCACGCCCTTCGGCTTGCCGGTCGAGCCGCTGGTGTAGAGGATGAAGAGCGGGTGCTCGCTGTCGAGCGGTTCGGCGGGGCATTCGGCGGAGACATCGGCAACGAGGTCATGCCACCAGATGTCGCGCTCGGATTTCATGGGCACGTTTTGATTGCAGCGATTGTAAACGATGCACTTCTCAACCGTCGGCGACTTCTCCAGCGCGGCATCGACGTTGGCCTTCAACGGCACGATCTTACCTCGGCGCCAGCCAGCGTCGGCGGTGATGACGAGGCGGGCCTTCGCATCGTTGTTGCGGTCGGCAACGGCCTCGGCCGAAAAGCCTCCGAAGATCACGGAGTGCACCGCACCGATGCGGGCACACGCCAGCATCGCAATCGCCGCCTCGGGGACCATCGGCATGTAAATGGTCACGCGATCGCCGGGCTTGATGCCGAGCTTCTTCAAGCCATTGGCAAAGCGGCTCACTTCGCGGTGCAAATCCTGATAACGCAACACGCGCGTATCGCCTGGCTCGCCTTCCCAAATGATGGCGGCCTTGTTCTTGCGCGGCCCATCGAGATGGCGATCGATGCAGTTATAGCTGACATTGATCTTGCCGCCGACGAACCATTTCGAGAACGGCTCGTTCCATTCGAGTACCGTGTCCCATTTCTTGAACCACGTCAGCGACTCCGCCTGCTCGGCCCAGAATCCATCGGGATCATCGGCGGCACGCTGCCAAAGCTTGTCATACTCGGCCTGGCCCTTGATATGTGCTTGCGCGACAAACTCCGGCGATGGCGGAAACGACCGCGTCTCTTTGAGCACGCTGGTGATATTGGTGGTGGGAGAGGACATTGGGTGGGGTCTCCTGTGTTACGATGATTCCAATTCGGTCTTTGCCCCGATGGGGCTTAAAAAATCAGCCCAGGGCAACGCCCTGGGTTTCAATGCCGCCAATAAGCAAAGCTCTGAAAGAGCGAAACAACCCGGTGGTCAATCAATCGCCAATCCCAAACGTACCGTTCATCGAAATCAACTTGATGACGGGTCAACAACGCGCGCATCTCATACTTGAAATGTCATCTTATGATGATGCCGCTCCTGATTCCGCACATATTGCTCAACTTGGTCAACATTTGAAACACTAACCGAAAACGCGGCATACCCGTTCTGCCGGTAAAAGTCGGCATCGCCCGTGCCATCGCTCTTCATTCATTTTGAGCTGCCTTTTTTGACTTCCTCGACGATTTTTTTGAGTGGATGGTTTTTGGATAGAACGAACAACGCATGAACATGATCCTTAATGCCGCCAATGACGATTGCCGGGCTGTCTCATTATTTGAAGATGCCGGCCCGATAAGCGAATAGTTGTTCGCGCACGCTGGCGGCAATTGAGGGCACACGATTTTTTGTACTGTATACAAGGTGTATCAGGTTCTTGACCAGAGATTGTGACATGGCCGCCTCCCCGATTGTTTCGCTCTTTCAGAGCTACGACGAATAACGATTTTCCTACCCAGGGCGGCGCTTCGCGGCTGGTGCCGCTCTGCCCTGGGCTGATTTGTTTCGGCCCCTTCGGGGCAGAATCAAGCGACTTCGCTACGGCGCAGATGCCACAGGTGAAGCGGGACATCTGCCTTGGCATTCGCCCAGCTTTCAGGCTACATTATTTCTATGATTATCACCCGCTCTGAAATTCCCGAAATGAAATGCCGAGCGATCCCCTGCCTGGTCCTTCGCTTCACTCCGCTCGCCATCATCTTCCTGCTGTTCGCATCGCCAATCCGCGCAGGCGACGCCACGCCGCAATCGCGCCTCGCCGCACTTCAATCGCGCGTCGCCAAGCGTGATTTCGCTGGCGATAAGCTACGTCTCGATCTCGTCGCCTTCACTCGCCAACAGGTCGGCATGCTGCACTACCTCGCCGCGATCGACATACTGCGGCACGTGCCATCGCCGCTTGATGCGCTGGATGCACGCGAGATCGATGCCGAGGATCGCAAGATGTTGGCGTTGCCCGATATCGTCGCCTATTTCCGCGCGCATGGCCGCGCGGTCGCCCATATCGCGTTCAATTCGGATAGCTCGCTCGTTGCAACCTCTGGGTGGGACAACGTCGTCCATCTGCACAAACTCGGTGGCAAGGAACCGGTCTCGTTCGCGAAGATCGATGGCAGCCCGAGCGGCATCGCGTTTCATCCCGACGGCAAGCTGCTCGCCACCGGCTGTGGCGATACGCGCGTCATTGTCTGGAACCTTTCAACTAACCCGCCGAAGGAGGAGTATCGGCTCAGCGGGCATAAGAATCGGCCGTTCGTCGTCGCCTATTCGCCGACGGGGAAGATGTTCGCCAGCGGTTGCTACGATCCGGTGCTGCGCGTGTTGAAGTTCGACGACCCGAACCCCGAAGTCTGGGCGGTGTTGGCGAACGAGAAGACAGTGTCGCTCGGCATCGCGTCGCTGGCGTTCAGCCACGATGGCAAGCACCTCGTCGCCGGCAGCCATATCGGCAAAGAGTCGTTGCGGGTCTGGGAGGTATCAGGGAAATTTCTGAACGAGAAAACACTTAACGCCTTCCGCGCTCGCACCGTCGCCTGTTCGCCGACGGAACCGATTTTTGCCTTCGCTGGCGATGACGAGACGGTACAACTGATGCGCATCGGTGCTGAACGCGTCGAAAAACTGCACGCCATCCGCGCGCACACGGGCAAGAACCTACCGCCGATCGTCAAGGCGTTGGCGTTCGCGCCCGATGGCCGAAATTTGGCGACGGCGGGACAGGACAAGCAGGTCCGGCTGTGGAGCGTGACCACGGGCAAGCAGTCAGCGATGTGGACTCTGCCGATCGAACCGCGTGCCTTGGCGTTTGCGTCCGACGGTCGGCATCTGGCGATCGTGGCCGGCGACGGGACGGTGCTTGTTCTTCGGCTCGGCGCACTTTTGCCCGCTCGTCCTTGACGATGGCCCGCCGGGCGATCATAATTATCTCCAAGTTTTACGTGGCTGTCAATCGTCGCCTGGTGTCCTACCGTCGTTGCACGCTTGGGTAGGCCAACCACTCGGCCAACGACCACACGTGATCGGTCAAACCTGCTGCCATCGCTGGCGTTCGTTGGATCCAGGTTTCATCAGAGCCTTCTACCCGCAGCGTGCGAACGGGCC
>SIAQ01000081.1 GCA_009697105.1 Gemmataceae bacterium
GTTCGCCGGGCGGATCGCAGCGTTCTCGATGCCGTGATCGAGGAAACGCGCAGCGTGCGCAATCAAGTGAGCCGATCCGACCAACGCCGGCTCGATGAATATCTGTCGTCCGTCCGCGAAGTCGAACAGCAGATCGAACGCGCGGGCCAAGCGGGCCGACTGCAAGGCTGGCGGCCGACGCTCGAGCGTCCGAACATCGCCAGGCCTGCCGATGGGGTGCCGCAGGACATCGATCAACACATGCGGCTCATGTGCGACATCCTTGTGCTGGCGTTCCAAACTGACACGACGCGCGTCTGCACGTTGAAACTGAACAACGATCACTCATCGCTGCGTTTCCCGAACCTGCGATCCGATCGCCCGAACCAGGGCATCGATTACATGATCCACCATCTGTTGTCGCACACCAACGGCAACGATTGGCTCAAGGTCAACCAGTTCTTCATCGAGCAACTGGCCTACATCGCGGGCCGACTCGACCGCATCCAGGAAGGCGAACGCACGCTGCTCGACAACTCGATGATCCTGTACTGTTCGAGCATGATGACCGGCAACCACGAGAACAACCAGCTGCCTGTGGTGATGGTCGGCCGAGGCGGCGGCCAAATTCAGACGGGCCGCGTGCTCGACTTCACCGGCCGACCGAACCGCAAGATGTGTAGCCTGTATCTGTCGCTCATGGACAAGGCTGGCGTGCGGCTCGAACGCTTCGGCGACTCCAATCAACGGCTCGCGGAGATTTAGACCCGCTACACCATCCGCGATCCGCCGGCGGGCTAACCACCCGCCCGGATGCGCGACACCTTCTCGTACAACAGCGTTCGCCCCTGGCCCAGGAATTCGCGCACGCTTTCCTCGCGGTAGTCGGAATAAGTCCAGGGCCAAACCTCAAATGCGCCCGCTTGAAAGCGCAGCGTGACCTCAGCGAAGATGTCGTCCTTCAAATAGATGCGGTGAGCCTGGTCCTTCGTCGTCGCCAGCATGAACTTGCCAAGCTGGATCAACCCCGGATCGATGTTCACGGGGCGCTCCTCCGGGTATCGCTTCGTCGCGGCTAGCTCCTGCTCTAGCGCGATCGTGAAGCGCTTCACTTCAGGCAAGCAATCGGCGGCGATGATCGGATCGAACACGATCAGCCGTTTGAGCAGGTTAGTACCCATCGTCGAATGGTAATACTTGGTGTGATGGAACGAGAAGTCGGCACTGCGAAGCGCCATCGGCCCGAACCGCGACACGAGGCGATCCAGCGTCCAATCCAGCGATTCCGCATGTCGGCTAAAAACGGCGGCGACGAGCAGAGAATACGTCGGTTCGCGGGGAATTCCCATTGATATGTGGTTTGTTTGCGTATTCCGCTTGCGGCTTAGCGCTCGCGCGGCGCCTTGCGAGCGCTAAGCCGCAAGCGGAATACGGCATCACGCATTCACTTTTTCCGGCGGTACCGATTTCGCCTGTTTACGGGTGGCGATTTCGTCCTTGAACAAACCGCGAACTTTGCGCTTCACGATGATGTCCGCGACCCAGGGCAAAAACCGGGCGACGAACGACATCAGCTTGCCGTTGAACGTCAGGACGGTCTCATTGTAGCCTTTTTCGATGGCTCGCAGCGTTTGCCTGGCGACTTCTTCGGAACTCATGCCGCGCATGTGGTCGAGTTGCACGAGCGCCTTTTGCTCGATCATGTTGTGCGAAAAATTCGTCTGCGTCAAACCCGGACAGACAACGAGCACGTCAACGCCGTCCTTCGCCAGCTCCGCACGCAACGCTTCACTGAACCCCTGCACGGCAAACTTGCTGGCGGAATAGTCGCCTCGCGCGGGGATGCCACGCTTGCCCGCGATGGACGAGATATTGACGATGGCGGGTTTGTTGCCTTTCTTCAGCATCGGCAAAAACACGCGCGTCGTTTCGGTCAGGCCGAAGAAATTGACTTCCATGATTTGCCGTAGGACATCCGCACTGCCGTCGGCGAAATGGCCCGTCGCGCCGATGCCCGCGTTATTGATGAGCACGTCCAACCCGCCGAACACGTTCTCGGCTGCGTCAACCATCTTACGGCGGTCGTCGGCGCTGGTGATGTCGGCCTGCACGATTTCGATGATCCCGCCCTTGGCACGAATCTCCTTGGCGACATCGTTCAACAAATCGACATTGCGCGCGACAGCGAGCACCTTCGCACCGCGCGCCGCCGCCGCCTCTGCTATCGATTTGCCGATGCCCTGCGAGGCCCCGGTGATGAGGATGCGCGACCCGGCGATGCTGCGACGTTGGCCCATGGCTTCGTTCTCGTGCGGATTTCGAGCGAAACAACACCTTCATCATAACCAGGCCGATGGACGCGCCAACTACAAGTGAAACAGAAAATCCGGGAACGCAGGGCAAAGTGTGCCGATTATTCCAACGCTGAGGTTTGTGCGGCACGTACCATCGGATGCACGCCAGGGTTAGTTTACCGAGGGTGACGGATCGAAATTGCCGATTTGCTGGGCAACGCCGTCGGCTCGTGGGAACACGAGTCGGCCTGATCCCGTAGAGCTGTTTGGTGCCGTCTCGGTCTTTTTACCTATAGGTGAAATGACCGACGAATGGACGCCGTTGCTTGAACCATCCCGGTGCGGAAGTTCCGAAGCATCCTACTGCAAGAAAATGAATCGGTTGCATCGATTACGACGTGCAAAAAACCAATGCAAAGGTCGCCGTGGAAGGAACGTAGCTCAACCTTTAAGGGGCATAGAACTGTTCTGCGGCCTTTTTCGCTCATGGGGCACGTGATAGCTCTTTGATTTCCACGCCTCGAATCTCTAGTAGACCGGACCGATTTCGGAGCGCGATGCACCCGGTAACAAACTGCCGCTGCTTATCTTCGTACTCCAAGGTGGTAGTGCCGTTGATCTTGACGGTAAAGCGATTACCGATAGCGATTACCTCAAGAATCAACCAGTCGCTCGGATTGAATTCGCTGGAATTACCCGGAACGGCTTTTCCTTGCGGTGGCGCGGCAAAGACGTAAAGGCTTCCGGTGGGCGGATTCCCATGCCTGTTTAGAACTGCTTGGTAGCCTCTTACGTGTTTTTCGCCTGCGCCAAACGGCGAAGGGGCGCGGAAAACGATTCCGCCTTCGGTTGTCGGGTCAGGCATTCGCGCTTCTGCCTTCAAATGAAAATCTTTATAATCAGAGCGCGTGGAGTAAAGTACGCTGAGGGGAGGGCTAGATAATAGGACACCCTCCACTCGCCATTTTCGTTCTATTGTCGGGTGATTTCGCCAACCGTCCAAGTCCTTCTTGTTGAAGAGTTGGACAAACTCTGTTTGGTCACTTGGAGGACTGATTTTGGGCGCGGTCTTGGTTGGCTTGTTCACGTCGTCGGCCTTCTTGGAAGGAGGGCCTTTCACAGCGATTGGAATGGGTTCGGGTGGCTTTGTGGGCTTAATAGAGTCGGGCTCAGACTTTGTTTGCACGGATTTTATCTCTGGAGCAGGCTGATTTTGTGGAGGTGCCTTTGTGGGCACTTGAAGATAAGCAATGTAGGCCGAGATTAATGCGACGACGAAACCAAGGGCGACAAACGGAAAGCCCAGTATGTTTGCCCATCCTGCAAGTCGTTGAACGGTCTTGTCACGGGTGTCCATAAATCACGTGTCATCAGAAGCCGTTCAACATTTAGGGGTGAACAACCGCGTACGCTTCGTACCGGGCGGCAACGATCCCCGCGTGGCCAAGCCGGCGAACGTTAAGGACTTTATCCGTAGTGCTCCGCGTGCATTCGGTTCTGCTCTTGCGATCGCTTCGTCGCGGAGCACTACGGATAAAATTCAGTTGAACTGAACCGCGAACCCCATTCGCTATGGACACCGAATCCGCGAACGCCCCTTATTATCGCCTTGCAAACACTCCTGTCAAGCAGTTTTTGGGACTCGTTTTCACGCTGATTCCTTTTTTTGATGTTGTACGTCACGCCAATTCTCAGCATAAACCGACCTCGGCGCGCACCCCGGCGCTCGGGCGCAAAGTAACTCCCAGAAATCGCTGCGCTCATCCTGGGGCTTGCGGCAATCTTTCAATCGTAACGCACGGCCTGATCGGTTGTCAAAGTCGGTTGCGGAATGATTTTTTGCGATCGCGTGGCGTGCTGCGGGCGCTAAACAAGCAAAACTGCATGCACTTCCCCCCCCTCTCTCCCCCGGCTTCGTGGCCAACATCCCCTAAAAACGCGAAAAAAGGCCGAAAAAGTGCCAAAGCGCTTGGCCAACGGCCGATGGCCAAGCGCCCCCTGGCCAGGCGGGGGTCTGCGCGGCTACCTTACCCTTCTTGCGAGAGGTGGATTTTTTCGTGATTCGTATCTGCCACGTCGTGTTTTCAATTCCAAGAAAACCTCCAACTCGCTCTTGCCAGAGTGCGACGTTTTGCGAGACAATACAACGGGAGCGGTAAACCACTCTCCATCGCTTCGACTCTCCACGACGAAAGGATCGCGTCATGCAAGAATCCATCCTCCAGGCCATCGGCAAAACGCCGCTCGTTCGACTTCGGCGTTTAACCGAAGGGCTTTCCGCCAGCGTCTATGTCAAAAACGAAGCGATGAACCCCGGCGGCAGCCTCAAGGACCGCGTCGCCCAGTCGATGATCGCCGATGCTGAGCGCCGCGGTTGGCTGAGGCCGGGCGGGACCATCATCGAAGCGACCGCGGGCAACACCGGCGTCGGTCTCGCGATGATCGCTGCCGTCAAGGGTTACCGCTGCATCTTCGTCCTTCCCGACAAGATGAGCGGCGAAAAGGTCCGCCTGCTCAAGGCCTACGGCGCCGATGTCGTCATTACGCCGACCAACCTGCCGCCCGATTCACCCGACAGCTACAACGGCGTCGCCGACCGACTCGCGCGCGAAATCCCCGGTGCCTGGCGGCCGAACCAGTTCGCGAATCTCGCCAATCCCGAAGTGCACTATCGCACCACGGGCTACGAAATCTGGGAGCAGACCGAAGGCCGTGTCACCGCTTTCGTCGCCGGTGCGGGCACGGGTGGCACGATCTCCGGCGTCGCCCGCTATCTCAAGGAGCAGAACCCCGAAATCAAAATTATCGGCGCCGACCCGGAAGGCTCAATCCTCTCCGGTGATTCGCCCAAGCCGTGGAAAGTCGAAGGCATCGGCGAGGACTTCGTGCCCAAGACGCTCAATAGCCAGCTCGTGGACGAATGGATCCGCATCGGCGATACCGAAGCGTTTCACATCGCGAGGCAGATGGCTCGCCGGGAGGGTATGCTCGTCGGCGGGTCGAGCGGTACCGCCGTGGCCGCCGCCTTGCGCTATGCTCGTCGGCTGACGAGCGAGCACCTCGTCGTCGCGCTGTGTGCCGACACGGGCCGCAACTACATGACAAAAATGTTCGACGACGATTGGCTCGCCGCCAATAAGCTCACGATGGTCGTGGACATTCCGCATTCGGTTGGCGACTTGCTCAAGAGCCGAGGCTTGCGCAAACTCGTGTACATCTCGCCGAAGGCGACGGTATCCGACGCGATCGGCCTATTGCAAACGACCGGCATCTCGCAGTTGCCGGTGATCGATGACGACAAATCGGTTGGCAGCATCCAGGAGGTGACGATCGCCCGCATCCTGCACGATCACAGCGACCCCGACAACGTCAAAGTCGGCGACATCATGGCCCGCCCGCTGCCGCAAGCCGAGGTCAGCGTCCACCTCGACGAAGCGTACCGCCTGTTGCTCGCGGGTAACACCGGCGTACTCGCCATGCAAGACGGCAAAGTGATCGACATCGTCACCCGCATCGACCTGGTGCACTACTGGAACCAGATGCGCGTGAAGAAGGCGTGAGGCGTCTGGCCGCTCGTGCTCGGCAAAGACAGGCGTGGCTAACTTCAGAGTATTATTCTCGAAAAAGGAATTCACAATGACCTCCACTACCCACGGCTTCTCCACCCAGGCGATCCATGCCGGCCAGGATGCGGACCCGACCACGGGTGCCACCGTCGTGCCGATCTATGCCACCTCGACTTATACGCAGGCGGCGCCGGGGCAGCATAAGGGGTACGAGTATTCTCGTACAGGCAATCCGACGCGGGCGGCACTGGAGACGTGCTTGGCCGCGCTCGAAGGCGGCGAACGCGGGTTGGCGTTTGCGTCGGGATTGGCGGCGACGCATGCGGTGCTCGCACAACTCAAGCCGGGCGATGAAGTCGCAGCCGCTGCTGATCTCTACGGCGGCACGTTCCGCATTCTCGAACGGGTGTTCAAGCCATGGGGCCTGGTCGCTCGCTATACCGATGATCCGAGTCCGGACGGGTTCCACAAGATCATCACGCCGAAAACGAAGTTGGTCTGGATCGAGACGCCGACGAATCCGCTGTTGCAGATCATCGACATCGCCGCCATCGCGGAATTGGCCCACAAAGCCGGCGCGGTGCTTGCCGTCGATAACACGTTTGCCTCGCCCTATCTGCAACAGCCGATCAAGCTCGGCGCCGATCTTGTCGTGCACAGCACGACGAAGTATCTCGGCGGGCATTCCGATGTCGTCGGCGGGGCGGTGATTGGGCGGAAGGATTTGATGGCGCAGATCGCGTTCTACCAAAACGCTGCAGGCGGCGTACCCGGACCGTTCGACTCCTGGCTCGTGATGCGCGGCATCAAGACGCTCGCCGTGCGCATGGACCGTCACTGCGCCAATGCCTCGCAACTAGCCGATTGGCTGGCGAAACACCCAACCGTGTCGCGCGTCTACTTCCCTGGCTTGGCGTCGCATCCGGGTCATGAACTTGCGAAAAAGCAGATGCGCAATTTCGGCGGCATGATTTCGATCAGCATCAAGGGCGGCAAAGACGCGGCACTAAAATTCCTGACTCGCACGAAACTCTTCAGTCTCGCCGAAAGCCTCGGGGGCGTCGAATCGCTCGTCTGCCACCCCGCAACCATGACGCACGCCTCGATCCCGCTCGACATTCGGCTAGCGCGCGGCATCGACGATGGCCTCGTGCGGCTCAGCGTCGGTATCGAGGATGTCGCGGATTTACGGGAGGATTTGGAGCGGGCGCTGGAGGGGTAAATCACATTGGATTGACGCTCGGAAACAACTCCGCCAATTTGCAGCGGAAGCCGGGGATGATGTTCTCGCCGTCGAGTTCGTCGTTTTTGCGCAGCTTGGTGACAGTGCCATCGGCGCGATGGATGTAGGCGATTTCGTTCTCCGGATCGATTATCCACACTAATGGAATGCCAGCGGCGAGGTAGTCCTCGATCTTTTCCGTCATCTCGGCGAATTCGTCGTGGAATGAAATAACCTCCACGGCTAAATCGGGCGCAATCGACAGAAATCCCTCCAGAAAATGTTCTGGCGTGAAGCGTTCTCGTTTGAAGAATGAAACGTCCGGCTTTCGTACTTTGCGAGCATCCCACGGAAAACACTGGATTCCATTCGTTGACGTCAACACGATCCCCGTCTGGTGAGCCTCACAGAAATTCCCCAGTTTGAGGTACATTTTCCCTTCCACGAATGCAGATAGTACGCTCACTGGTTTCTCCACAAGTTCCCCGTCGACAAGCTCGATGCCATTGGCATCGGGCATTGCCAGCAGGTCGGCGGGTGTGTAGATTCGCGATTGAACGGTGCTCATAGTTGAATCCAGCAGAGAACGTTTCTGGCATTATATCTTGCGACGGTCGTAGCGCCAACGAAAAATTGTCGGTACTAAATCCGCGCCATAAACGCGCGCATCCACAGGTGGTTGTCGTGCCAGGTGCGGGCGCAGATGATGTTCCCGTCGATCACCACCGGTTCATCGACGAAGATCGCGCCGACCACCTCGGCGTCGAATCGGCACTTCTTCACGGTCGTCACTTTCTTGCCGCGGATGATGTCCGCCGTGGCCAAGATCTCGATGCCGTGGCACACCGATGCGACGGGCAGGCCCTTCGCGTGCAGGTAGCGCACGGTGCGCAGCAGGTCTTCGTCGTAGCGGATGTATTCCGGGGCACGGCCGCCGGAGAGGATGATGCCGGCGTACTCGTCGGACTTGATGTCGCGGAAGGCGATGTCGGACTGAAGATGGTAGCCGGCTGTTTCCTGCGTGATGTCCCAGTCATCGGGCCGTTCGTGCTGGACCATGTGATAAAGGCGCTTTTCGGGACCGGCGACGACGACTTCGTGGCCTGCCTCCTTGATGCGGAAGTAGGGATACATCGTATCGAGCAGTTCGACGGCGTCGCCGATTACGAGGAGAATCTTCTTCACGGTGGCTCCATGTTTCACGTACGGCTGTGGACCTACGGTATCTCACGTGAGCGCTAGGCCGTAAGCAGCAAATATGCAATCGTTTGTCGGTGAATGCGTGAGAACGCATTCGTGCTGAATTTGATTATACCCATTGCGGGAAATGCGGCGACAGGTACGTGCGCCGTTCGGCGGGTGACAATGCGCGGACGATACTCCAGCCGGGTTCATGTACCAAATCGATCACGTTCGGCCAATCCAGCGGCATGCCTTGCACATCCATCAGCCGTTGGACGATCGGCTTGCTCGGCTGGATGAAGTTCGGTCCTGCGGGGTGCGTGGCAGTCACGAGGGCGATCGAACCGTCATTAAGTTCGACGACCGAGCCGACGGGATAGAACGACAAACGCAGCAATCGCTCGGTCCAGCCGGAATCGAGATGCTCGCGTTCCGAGAGCAGCAGCACCTCGGTCATGGCCGTGCGCGTGTCAAAGGCGGCCCGATGCGAGCGTGGTGAACAGAGTGCGGCATAAATGTCACAGACGCTGAGGAGCTTCGTGAACGACGCCAACTCGATGTCGCGAGCTCCCAGCGGGTAGCCTGTGCCGTCGTTGCGTTCGTGATGATGCGTGGCGGCGTCGATCGGCCAACCGCCACCTGGCCAAAGGGCCGACAGAATGTCATCCGCGACGTGCGTGTGTTTCTCGATAAGCCGGCGCTGTTCCAGATCGAGTGGTTCTACGGTCAATAACACGTCGGCCGGCACGCGCGTCATGCCGACATCGTGCACCAGCGCCGTCACTGCCGCCAACGGTAATTGTGAACGCCAATCCGGATCGTCATGAATTAGCCGCAATAGAACCTGGGCGACGGTCAAACCATGCGCTGCCGCAAATCGGGCAGGATCCTCGGCGGAAGCATACAGGAATCGCAACGGACGACCATTAAGGGCGTCCTCAACGAGCGGTTCAGCCAAAGCGTTAAGTGCCTCAAGCGTCACCGGCTTCTTCATGGCCAACGAGCGGAGTATCTCTGCCAACTCAGTGATTCGACCTTGGTCGCGTTTGTAGTTTCCGAAACGAACACTGAGTAGCGCAATTCGGCGGTCGACATCGCTGAGCACGTTCTTTAACCCATCGCAGAGGCGAACCTGCGCGCTCACGGAAGCCGGCATCCGCTGTACGGTTCGCAGTACCGCATCGAGCATCGCCATCGCATCGCGATGAAGGTGGCAAAGCAGCTCGTTCTCGTCCACGGATTGAAAGTCGGCGTCTTCGGCGATTTTTCGCAACGCCGACAATAGGTCTCGCCCCTTGCACAACAAGGCCATCGCCCGCGCGGTTAATCGCACCGACGTCGGCGGCGCGGGCACTGCCTGCGAACCATCGGCGATGCGGAGCGTATTGTCGAGGAGGCGATTGTCGGTCGCCCCGCGCTGCACCTGTTCGGCGAGTTCGCGAACGCCAATCGATCGCGCAGACTCGGCGGGCGGGCTTACCTCCGACTCCGCGTTAAGGCGTAGCCGAAGGGCGGCGATCCTGCGCAACAATTCCTTCGTGTCGGTCATGAACATCCGCTCCGCGATGGCTATATCGCCCGCGCAAGGCGATGAATCGATATAGCCGTTGTATCTTTCATCGGTATTTTTCAGTTGTCACTTAAATCGGAAGGACGTGAAATGTGCCCTAACCCGCAAGATACGGGTGAATTTGCCTATCTTGCCGGGGAAGCAGATTCGAATTATTTGTCATGGAGATTACGGCACGATCAGGCCGTAACAACGATGCCTCACCGCCAAGGGTAGAAAAACACCGACCGGCCCTAAGGCCAATAAGTGAGGCCGAACTGCGGTGCCATTTGTTCAGGCTACGTTTTACTCCGACTGCGCAGAAACTCATCCAGGACGGCACACGCAAGTAACGCGCCGCCGATGATGGTCGGTTCGAGCGTATCGCGGACGCCCCACATGTTGGCGAGGGTGGGCAGCATCACCAAAATCGAAGCGCCGATAAGCATGCCAACGGTGGTCCCTTCACCGCCACGCAGGCTGCATCCGCCGAGCACGGCGCCGGCGATGGCGTAGAGTTCCAGAAAGTTACCCGTGTTCGACGGCTGCACCGTGTTGTAATGGATGACATACATCACGGCATAGATGGCTGCGAAGAGCGAACAAAATACGTAGGCAAGAATCTTGTAGAGATCGACATTGATGCCTGAAAATCGCGCCGCTCGTTCGTTGCTGCCGATCGCGAAGAAATATCGACCATACTTGGTCATGTGCAGAAATACCGTTACCAGGGAGGCCAGCACAAGCAGGAGCCAAATGTAGGTCGGCACCGCCAGGAAATCGCCCTTGAAAAAGGAACTAAGATCCTCGACATGTTCGCGAATCGCCGGCACGTTATCGCCGCGCAGGGAGCGTGCGAGTCCGCGATAGATAAACAACCCGCATAACGTGACGACGAACGGCTGGACGCGTAAATAGGTGACCATGACGCCGTTGACGATGCCGATGACGATCCCGGACAGCAAGACCCCGAGAATCGCCAGGGGGACGGGCACGTAAATATCCATGCCAAGGTGTTTCTGGGCGAGGACAGGCAGATCAAGAATCAGCCAACAAAAGATGACCGCGCACAAACCGACGACGGAGCCGATCGAAAGGTCCACGCCGCCGGTGATGATGAGCAAGCCCGCGCCGATGCAGAGAATACCCGCCAAACCGATGCGCTGGCCGTTGTTGAATAAATTGTCACCCCATCGTTCGCGGTCGGTCGCTTCGAGGATGAGAAAAACGAGGAAGAGCATGAAACCAAAGATGCCGATGAGCTTCTTCATAGGTGTGCTCCGCCTCCCGTTGCCAAATGCATAATCGCTTCCTCGGATAATGCCTCGCGATCGATCGAGCCGGCAAGATTGCCTTGGTGCATGACCAAGACACGATCGCTCATGCCGAGGATTTCCTCGAGATCGCTGGAGATCATGAGTATTGCCGCACCGCTGTGGGCGAGTGCGTCCATCAAAGCGTAGATTTCGCTTTTCGCACCAACGTCGATGCCGCGCGTCGGTTCGTCAAGAATGAGCAGGCGTGGCGTGCGGCTGAGCCATTTTGCGAGCACGACTTTCTGCTGGTTGCCGCCTGACAGATTCCCCACCATCTGCGCCGTAGTAGGCGTACGAATATTAAATCGTTCGCACATTGCCGACGCCAGCGTTTCCTCGCGCGATCGCTGCATGATCCCGAATCGGCTCAGTAACGACAATGACGCCAGCGACGTGTTATGTTTCACACTGTCGGATAGTATCAAGCCATCGACGCGACGGTCTTCCGGGACAAGAAAAACGCCGGCGTTGATCGCGTCCTTTGGCCTGCGAATTCGGAGCAGCTTGCCGTCGATTGCAACCGTTCCCGCGGCCATTTTCCGAATACCGAATAGCGTCTCCGCAAGCTCGGTTCGGCCTGCGCCCATAAGCCCAGCCAGGCTGACAATCTCGCCCGGTGCAATGTCGAGGTCGATGCCTCGCTGCGATTTTTCCCAGCGTAAGCCGCGCACCGAGATCACGGCGGCTTGCCGCGCGCCGTCGCCACGGCTTCGTTGATAGAACTGCTTCACCTCGCGGCCTACCATGAGTTGAACAATGCCGTTATGGTTGATCTCATGCCGCTGCAGTTCGCCGGCGTTGCGGCCGTCGCGTAACACCGTCACGCGATCGGCGATCGATTCGACTTCCTTCAACCGATGTGAGATATACAGGATGCTAATCCCGTCAGCTTTCAGTTCGCTCAGCACAGTGAAGAGGAGCGTGGTTTCGCTGTCGGTGAGGCTCGATGTCGGCTCGTCGAGAATGAGCAACCGCGACTTCAACGACAGCGCTCGCGCGATCTCGACAAGCTGTTGCTGGCCAATCGAGAGGTCCTGCACGAGCCTCCGTGGCGATGCGAGCAAGCCCAGCCGGCGCATGATGGCGGAAGCTGCATCATCCATAAAACCGCGGTCGAGCAAACGCAACGGCCCGCCCCAGGTCGGCTCGCGGCCCAGGAAGATATTGCCTGCGATATCGAGGTGCCCCGCCAGATTGAGTTCTTGGTGAATTAGCGTAACGCCCAATCGCCCGGCATCTTTCACGCTGCGAATTGCGACCGGGCGACCGTCGAGTTCGATCACGCCGGCGTCGGGCGTGTAGACGCCGGCGAGGATCTTCATGAGTGTCGATTTACCGGCGCCGTTTTCGCCGACGACCGCAAGAATTTCGCCCGATTCGATTTGCAGACGGACATTTTCCAAAGCCCGCACGCCGGGAAAGGCTTTGCAAATTCCGGTCGCGGTGAGGAGCGGTGGCATGCGGACATCGATCTGCTGGAGCATTCGACGGCGTCAAGTATTTTGACGCCACCGTCGAGACTCAGTTCGTAAACGGAAGCGCAAGTTATTAAGTCACGCATTATTGCTTCGATCACATGCGTTGACAGAAACTTCATCGCAAATTGCATGGCTTTCAGAGCGACGCACGAAGTAAGTGGTTTGAGCACACATCGACTTGCAAGCTCAAACCACTTACTCCGTGCGTCGCTCTGACATCATGGCAGGCGAAGCCTCTTCATCGTCGTCTTGTGTCATGGCAACAAAAGCGCAGCTTCAGAACGGGCAAGCGGTGGCAAAATAATCCCCTAATGTGACTACTTCCCCAGAATTTCTTTGACCTTCTTTTCAAAGGCGTCGATGTTGTCCTTGGTAATCATCTGGTGCGCGACGAAGATGGAGCCATTGCTCGTGATATTGGGCCAGTTTTTCAGCACGTCTTCCTTGCCGTCGGCCTTGATAATCTTGGCAAGCACTTTGATCGACTGATAGCCGAACTCGTAGGGATCCTGCACGATCGTCCCGACGACTTCACCGGTGCGGATGCCTTTGAGCGTATCGGGGTTTTCATCGAACGCAACGATCAACGGCTTCTTGGCGTTCTTGGATCCTTGCACAGCACGCAGCATCGCCGGCGGATTGTACTCCCAAAGGCCGACCATACAATTGACATCGGGAGTTTTGACGAGCATATCCTCAGCGTGCGCCTGGCATTTCTGAACTTCGCCAAGGTCGGTCTTCGTTGCTATCAACGTGTAGCCATTACCCAGATCGAGATCGGTGGCGTCGGGCGGGGTCGTCTTGTCCATGTCCTTGAGGTCTTTACCCGCTAGAACGTCGAGAACGCCCTGCCGACGTTCCACGGCGTTTGGCGAGTCGATTCTGCCAACGAAAATCGCAACCTTGCCGCCCTTGGGAAACGCCTTCTTGACGAACTCACCGGCACTGCGCCCGGCGCGATAGTTGTGTGTGCCAATGTAACATTTCCGCGCCGCGGGATCGGGGAGATCGTTATCGGCCATGACCAGCGCTACCTTCGAACTTACTTTATCCTTGTAGTAAGCGAGTGCGTTCTGGGGTAAGTTTGGGCTGACGGCAATGCCCTTGAATCCGCGCACAATAAGCGAATCGATGATCTGCTGTTGGGCCTCAACCGAGCTCTCTTGCGGTTTCTTGAACTCGAGTTCGACATCGTTCTCGGCCGCTGCCTTCTCCGCTCCTTTTTGTGCAAACGTCCAGAAATCATAGGCGTTGTTGGAAACAAACGCCACCTTGGGTTTGCCGCTCTGCGATCGGCACCCCGTCGCGGCGACGACGAGTGCGAAGAGAAGGATTACAAGACGAGTCAACATGGGATAGTCCTTATCAAATCCGTAAGAAGCCAAGCTTCGTGACGCTTTGAAATAATCCAAAAACCGCACCAAAGCAAGGAGCAACTGAACGGCTTTATTTCACTAAATGAGAAGTCCGGTGTCCATCATTTTCTTGCAGATATTCCATCATTTCTTTTGACACGATTCAATAACACGTACACATGCGTCCTGCATGCTCACATGTATCAAATTGAGGTGACACATATTCACAATCACGAATCAGGCGAATTTCCCTTGTGCTTTGTCAACGCTAAGATACCGAGTACGAGCTGGAAGCGTAAGCGACGGATGGTTATGCCAGACCGTCGCTTACGCTTCCGGCTCGTAAACCAAACATCCTGCATTTAAGCCGTGACAGAGCCACTAGCGCTGTCCAAGTAAGTTTGGCGAATTGGCCCCTGTGTTTTTTCATCATCGTAACGCGCTGGCTGACGGGACGATCAAGTCCGTTGCAAGGCTTTTTTCGTTCTTGCCAAGATAACCTGCATGACCAAGCGGCTGGTGCGATCGGGGTCACTTACTCGCGGCGATGCGGCCTTCCATCGGGCTGGATGCGGTGGCGTACAGCTTTTTCGGGATACGGCCCGCGAGGTAGGCCAATCGGCCGGCTTCGCAGGCGTAGCGCATCGCATAGGCCATGCGCAGCGGGTCCTGGGCGCTGGCGATGCCGGTGTTGAGCAGCACGCCGTCGCAGCCCAGTTCCATGGCGATGGCGACATCGCTGGCTGTGCCCACGCCGGCGTCGATGATGACGGGGTAATCAGGATCGCCGGCCTTGAGGTATTCGAGAATGATGCGGATATTGTTCGGGTTCAAGACGCCCTGCCCTGATCCGATCGGACTGCCGGCGGGCATGACGCTGGTCGCGCCGGCGTCCTTTAGTCGTTTCGCCATGATCGGGTCGTCGCTGGTGTAGACGAGCACCTGGAATTTTTCCTTGACCAGCGTCTCAGTCGCTTGCAGCGTGGCGATAGGATCCGGCAACAGCGTTTTCGCGTCGGCCAGGCATTCGAGCTTGACCCAGTCTGCCCCGGGGTTGCCCAGATTCGACAGCAGTTCGCGGGCGATGCGTGCGTGTCGGACGGCGTCCTCGGCGTTGAAGCAGCCGGCAGTGTTCGGCAGGATCGTCAGCTTTTTGAGATCGAGAAAATCAAGGATGCTCTTGCCCTCTTTATCGATCAATCGCTCGCGCCGAACTGCAACGGTCGTGACTTCGCAATCGCTGGCGGCCAGGCAGTCGCGCATCAGGTCATAGCCGGCGTACTTGCCCGTGCCCGTGATAAGTCGAGATCGAAACGTGAACGTGCCGACTTTCAGCGGCTTATCCGCCGGTAACGGCGCACCGCCGCCGACGAGCGTGACGATCTCGACGGCATCGCCGGGTTTGAGCGTGTGGGTCGGGTGTTGCGCCTTCGGCACGACCTCGCGATTGACCTCGACGGCGACTTTGCGTGCGTCCAGGCCAATGCGTTCGATTAACTCGTGTACCGAAAGCGGATTCGGAAGTGTGTTGGGTTCGCCGTTTAGGGTGATGTTCATCATGTCATTGGTCATTGGTGATTAGTCATTAGCCAAGCCCCACCATGAGCGCAGCGATTGGTGGGGGTAGAAGCGCCCTTGGTTTGGCGTTTATGTCAGTGTACTGTATTGATAGGTCGCGGCGTAGATGAGCACATGTCTTTCGCAGTCGGAGCCGACAATCATGGGCACGTTGGCGTGTGGCAAGCTTGAAACTTATGCAGACGATGTCGAGCGTATTCGCCTGGCCGACCCGACGTTGGCGGAGGAGATCGCAGCGTTCACGGGCGTCATCCAGGTTGTCAACTGGTTCACATCTCGCTCATTTCGCAAACCGGCGATCGACTTGGTCAATATGGACGAATTCGAGTACGACTTCGTCATCGAACTCGAACCGGCTGGCCGATGGATCGCGTTCGGCGTGACGTGATTGGGCAGCCTGACGGCGGTCGCCGTTTGGCCGAGCAAACCGAGCCCGGATGAGCTGCTCGAATACCGCACAAGGCAAGGCTGGGAGGCCACGCCGACGGGATTGAAAACCGGCCCGGCGATTCTCGGCCATGCCGCGTGCCTGCTTCCCAATGGTCAAACTTCCCGCTGAATGTACAGTAACTATTCGCGGCAGCAAACAGGTATTCGGGCGTCTCCACCCCACCAATCGCTTCGCTCATGGTGGGGCTTGCTAATGACTAATGACGAAGGACTAATGACAATTCCATGACCTCCCACTACATCCCCCATACGAAAATCCCCACCCTTGTGTTTCCGACCAGCACGCAGGCGGCGCGCCATGTGGCGTTGATGATCGAGAGCCTGATTCGGCAAAACAACTCCGCGAGCAGGCCGACCGTACTCGGACTCGCCACGGGCTCGACGCCTGTCGGGCTGTATCGCGAGTTGATTCGACTGCACAACGAAGCGGGGCTGGATTTCTCCTCCGTCGTCACGTTCAACCTGGACGAATATTTCCCGATGCAGCCGACCGATGCCCACAGCTATCGCCTGTGGATGCAGGAAACGCTGTTCAAGCACATCAACATGAAGCCGGAAAACATCCATATCCCCGATGGACTGACGCCCGTGCAGGACGTGGATGAATATTGCGCCCGCTACGAGCAACAGATTCGGCGAGCGGGCGGGATCGATTTGCAGATTCTCGGCATCGGTCGTAGCGGGCATATCGGCTTCAACGAGCCAGGCTCGACGCGGCATAGCCGAACGCGCATGGTAACGCTCGATCCGGTGACGCGCCGCGATGCCGCCTCGGACTTTTTCGGCGAAGAGAACGTGCCGCATCAGGCGTTGACGATGGGCGTTGGCACGATCATGGAGGCTCGCAAGGTCGTCATCATGGCGTTTGGCGAGCACAAAGCGCTGATCGTTCGCAAGGCTGTGGAAGAAGATATTTCCGATGCCGTCACCGCGAGTTTTTTGCAGAAGCACAACGACACCACGTTTATTCTCGATCAAGCGGCATCAGGCCATCTCACGCCGATTCGTAGGCCGTGGACCATCGGTTCGGTAAACTGGACGCGGAACCTGATCCGCCGAGCGGTGATTTGGCTCAGCCTAAACGTGAAGAAGGGCCTGCTCAAGCTCAGCGACGACGATTTCCGCGAGCACGAGTTGTACGAGTTGTTGCGCGAGCATGGCCCCGCGCATAAACTGGGCCGGCGCGTGTTCGACGAAATGATGGAGACGATCTGCACCCACCCGGCCGGCGAGGGGACGCGCAAGACCTGCCTCGTCTTCAGCCCGCACCCGGACGACGACGTCATCAGCATGGGCGGCACGATCATCCGGCTCATCGAGCAAGGCCACAACGTCCACATCGCCTACATGACCAGCGGCAATATCGCGGTCTTCGACCATGACGCTTGGCGCTTTACCGATTTCGTCTGCTCTTTCAACGAACTTTTCGGACTTGGCAAAGACCAGTCGCATGAGATGAAGTTGCGCGTGCGCGAATCGCTCGACCGCAAAAAGCCCGGCGAAAGCGACTCGACGGAAGTGCTCGAGATCAAGAAGCTGATTCGCGAAACCGAGGCCCGCGCCGGCGCCTTGGCCGCGGGCGTGCCGCCGGAACAACTCGTGTTCATGAACCTGCGTTTCTACCGCACCGGCACGATCGCCAAGGCGCCGATCCATCCGGACGATATTGAGGACATCGTTCAATTGTTCAAGAATCTGCAACCCGATCAAATCTATGTCGCGGGTGAACTCTCGGACCCGCACGGCACGCATCGCACCTGCGCGATGGCGATCTACGACGCCGTTCGCAAGGTCCGAGCCGAGCGCCAAATGTTCGAGGTTTGGCTCTACCGTGGTGCCTGGGAAGAATGGGAACCGCACGAAATCGAGCGCGTCGTTCCGCTCAGCCCGAGCGATCTCGTTCGCAAGAAGGACGCGATCTTCCGCCATCAATCGCAAAAGGACAAAGCGATGTTCCCCGGCGGCAGCGACAAGCGCGAATTCTGGCAGCGCGCCGAGGACCGCAATTTCGGCACCGCCAAGACGTACGATTCGCTCGGCTTGCCGGAATTCTATGCGCTCGAGGGCTTCGTGCAGTGGCGGGAGTGAGGTTAGCGGCGACAATCTCATTGGATCAAATTCAAGCCCAGGGGTGAGGTACTCCGAACCCATGGGATCAATCGCCCGCGTGCGTCCATCCCAAGGGTTCGGAGTACTTCACCCCTGGGCTTTCCAAAAATATCCAGAACGAGGATTAACACCCATGGGCGTACCCAAATTGAAGCCGCTTCCCACAGTTGACGAATACCTCGCCGGGGAACGCGCGGCTTTGAACCGCCACATCTATCTCGATGGCGAAATCCTCGTCATGGCGGGTGAAAGTCCAATTCATGGCGAGGTATCTGCCAATCTCGTCATCACGATTGGCACCCAACTCAAGGGCACCTCATGTCGGCTGCGGACGAAAGACACCAAAGTCCGCAGCGGCCCCATCCCCGAAACGGGGCGAGGCACACGTGGCATGTTCTCCTATCCCGATGTTCTCGTCATCTGCGGCGAACCGGAATATCACGACGCGCACAAGGACATCGTTCTCAATCCGAAAGCGATCTTCGAAGTGCTGTCGGAGAACACCGAAGCGTTCGACCGCGGCGAAAAATTCCACCGGTTGCAAACGCACAACCCGACGCTGACGGATTACGTGCTCATCGCCCAAGACTCGGCGATGATCGAGCACTTCCAGAAACAACCCGAGGGCCGCTGGCTTTATTCGCTGCACGCGGGGTTGGAGGCAAGCGTCGAGATCACGTCGATCCGCTGCAAACTGAAATTAGCGGATGTATATGATCGCGTAGTGTTTCCGGAAAGCCCAGAGCCGGAAGCGTGATCGCTGGATAAAAAAAAATTGTCCGCCCGCATCACTCCCGTGGGCGGCCGATTGTTTATCTGTGGAGTGTTTGGAGAAACCCATGAAGTTACGCAATTTGGCCGTGGCAGTCGTCCTGGGAACCTGGCTCTTGCACGGCGGCGAGGCCATCGCGCAGCGATCCATCGCAACTTACAGCAAGGAGGCGATGGACAATCTCGTCCCGTTGCTCGGCAAAGCGGACGCCGGCGGCTACAAGATGGAACCCAGCACCACCACGATGTTCGGCGGCTGGTTGCCCAAGGGAAATGGGACTGGCAACGAAAAACGGATTCCGATGATCGTGCTGAAGAATCTGGATCCCAACATGGAATATCGCGTTATCACCGCCGGCGACAATGATATCAAGGACCTGGATGTGCGAGTGGTCGATCCCACGGGAAAAGTGGTCGCCGTGGATGTCGCCGTCGCGCGAACCGCGGCTGTCACCTTCCAGCCCGCGCGCGCGCAGGACTACGTCGTCGAGATGCGCGTCTACGATTCCGTCGATAACGGCATCTGTGTAGGCGGCGTCCTGCGCAGGCGGAATTAGCCCTTTGGTGATTTCCGTTTAGCCGCTCGCCTGTGGCGAGCGCGAACTCAACGCACCGTCGGCGATGTGTCACGTTCGCGCTCGCCAGGGGCGAGCGGCTAAACGATTCCGTCAAAACCTCAACTCCTTGAACTTCTTCACGCAATTCGTGATCGCGATCTCCGTCGGCAGGCGTTCCACGCTCGACGCGCCGTAGAAGCCGACGACGCCCTCGGTGTGGTCCAAGATGTACTGCGCGTCTTCGGGTTCCGAGATCGGGCCGCCGTGGCATAGTACGAGAATGTTCTTATTCGCTTTCTTGGCGGCATCGTGCATCGCTTGCACGCGCTTGGCCGCATCGTCGAGCGTCATCGCGGTTATGGCGCCGATGGATCCTTTGGTCGTCAGGCCCATGTGCGGGATGAGGATGTCCGCTCCCGCCTTGGCCATGGCCGCCGCCTCATCGGGATTGAAGGCGTAGGGCGTCGTCAACAGGCCGAGTTCATGAGCCTGACGGATCATGTCAACTTCCAGGCCGTAGCCCATTTCCGTCTCTTCGAGATTCTGCCGAAATTGACCGTCGATCAGGCCGACCGTCGGGAAATTCTGCACGCCGGAGAAGCCAGTGGAGATGACGTCGCGCAAAAAGAATTTCATGATGCGAAACGGATCGGTCCCGCACACGCCCGCCAGCACCGGCGTCCGTTTGAGCACCGGCAGCACCTCGCGGGCCATGTCCATGACGATCTGGTTGGCGTCGCCGTAGGGCATCATGCCGGACAGCGAGCCACGGCCCGCCATGCGGAATCGGCCCGAGTTGTAGATGATGAGCAGGTCGATCCCGCCCGCCTCGGCACACTTGGCGGAGATGCCGGTCCCCGCCCCGCCGCCGACGATCGGCTTACCGGCCGCGACCTGGGCACGCAAACGTTGGAGAATGTCATCGCGTGAAAAGAGGCTCATGGATCGATCCTTGGTGAATAGGTGAATTTTCAAAATTTTATGACATCAACCCGCCAAGGTCGTGTAAAAATACGTGGTGGATGTGATAATGATACTGTTTAGCTGCAAGGTGCCAGCGGAGCGCGTGTTGTGAATCGTCGAGGGATTAGCTATGTCGAGTGTGCTGACGAATCTGATGACCGCCGAGGAGTTCTACGATTGGGTGCACCGCCCGGAGAACCGTAACGGTCGCTTTGAACTCGATCGGGGAAAGGTCGTTGATTTGGACGCGCCATGCGAAGGAATTGCACCCGGAATAGTATGCGCCACCACGGCCTATGTGTTGGTGGGTTACACACGAGCGACGAAAACGGGTTATGTCACGATTGATGACCAGGGGGTCACACTCGAACGTGAATCGGGTTTGGTTCGCGGTGCCGATATCGCACTTTATGTTCAAATGCCCATGCCTAATTCCGTTGATCGAACGTCGCCTGAGCCTAGGCTGATGCTAGCAGTCGATGTGTGGCGGCCAAGCGACCGCTCCGGGATGATGCAACGGCGCAGTAACGCGTTCCTTGATAGAGGGGCGGCGATGGTTTGGCTTCTCGATCCCGTAGATCGGTCGCTGGTTGTCAGCCTGCCAAACCAAATGCCCATTGTCCTGGAGGGCGACGAAGTAGTAACGGGCTTCGGCGTCTTGCCCGATTTTAGCTGCAAAGCGGCGGAGTTTTTTGAGCTAGCCTGAGAGAATACACGATGTTGTACGAAGATTGGGGACAGCGGGTTTCGCAGCGTTTTCCGTTACGTGATCCGGGGGAAGCTCGCTGCGATTGGGAACGATTGAAACAGACATTTCCTGTCGGGCAGCTTAATGTTGGTACTGTGATTGCCAAAGCCCCGTTCGGAGCGTGGCTAGACATCGGAGTCGGTTTTCCTGCATTGTTGTTAATTCCCGATATCGACGGTCTTACGCCGGGGCAGTACGAAAGTGACAATTGGGGTCCGATTGGAAGCACAATCGAAGTGGTAGTTGGCATCTATAATGACAAGTCGTTGACCGTGCGCGTTTGGCCACAAAGGACTGACAAAAAATAGGAATGTAATTCATGCCAATCATCCTCCTCGGTACGCTCGACACCAAGGGCGTCGAGTTTCAGTTTGTGCGGGACCATCTAAACGCCATCGGGTTGACGACGCTCGTCATCGATGCGGGCGTCACGGGGCCGCCGACGTTTGCGCCGGACATTGGCCGTGAGCGCGTCTTCGCCGCCGCGGGGACGACGCTTGACGCCGTCGTGAGAGCAAACGATCGCGGCAAAGCTGTTGAAGCGGCAGCGATCGGGGCGGCAAAGCTTGTCAGTGAACTGCACGCCCAGGGCAAGGTCGATGGCGTCCTCGGTCTCGGCGGATCGGCCGGCACGACCATCGGAACCGCGGCGATGCGTGCCCTGCCCTTCGGCGTGCCCAAGCTCATGGTCTCGACGCTCGCCAGCGGGCAGGTCAAGTCGTTCGTCGGCGTGCGCGACATTGCCATGCTGTACTCCGTCGTCGATATCAGCGGCATCAATCGCATCAGCCGAACGGTGCTCACGAACGCGGCAAATGCGATGGCGGGGATGGTCCAGTTTAGCCGCTCGCCTTTGGCGAGCGCGAACTCCACGCTCGCCAAAGGCGAACGGCTAAACGGAAATTCGGGAAACGACAAACCGCTCATCACCGCGACGATGTTCGGTGTCACCACGCCTTGCGTCGAGGCCGCTCGCAAGCAGATCGAATTGAGCGGCTACGAGGTCCTCGTATTCCACGCGACGGGGACCGGCGGCATGACCATGGAATCGTTCATCAACGACGGCATCGTCGAAGGCGTTCTCGACATCACCACCACAGAATTGGCGGACGAACTCGTCGGCGGCACCCTCACTGCGGGCAAGGATCGCCTGACTGCGGCGGCGATTCGCGGCGTGCCCCAGGTCATCTCCGTCGGCGCGATCGACATGGTCAACTTCGGCCCACGCGAAACCGTGCCCGAAAAATTCAACGATCGCAAGTTCTACATCCATAACGCCAACGTGACCTTGATGCGAACGACGCCTGCCGAGAACGACAAGCTCGGCAAAGAGATCGCGGAGAAAGCGAGTGCGGCGCGCGGTGCGACGGCGATCCTGTTGCCGCTCAAAGGCGTCTCGGCAATCGACCGCGAGGGGCAACCGTTCTGGTGGCCTGAGGCGGACAAGGCACTGTTTCAGAGCATTCGCAATTGGGTTGGACCGCAGGTAAAATTGATCGAACTCGATTTGCACATCAACGATCCGGAGTTCGCACGCATAGCGGCGGAAACGCTGTTGGGGATGCTGCGGAAGTGATTTCGGGCTCTGCGCCAATCTTGTGGAAACAGATAGGCAAGCCCAGGGGTGAGGTACTCCGAACCCCTGGGCTCCGGCGAACACGAGGCTTTATCCCAGGGGTTCGGAATACCTCACCCCTGGGTTTGGTTCAAAATCCAAACGCGTATTATTGCCCGGAAAACAGCGGCGGGGCCGGGATCACCACCTTTTTTGGCGTACCGTCCGGATTCAACTGCAACGTCGCCACCGGCGCTGGTGCGAGTTCCTTCAGCTGAACCGGCGGGTACGTCAAACTCGTCAATTGGGCCTCTACCGTCCTGAGCGGCGCCACGTAATCGCTGATATTTTTCGCGCCGGTTTGCAGATCATGCTTGATCTTGTCGGTATCGAGGTCGGCATTAACTTTCGTATGCCCCGACCCGCCCGACTCAACACCGAGTTTATACCAGCCCAAATACCAACCCGTGCCGGCGAAACCGACGACGAGCAAACCGACCAACGCCAAAATGTTCTTCATGGCTTCCTTTCCTTTCCGATCACGCCGCTTCTCCGATTGTGGAGACGCGCGGCGATTCCGTTTCTCGAACCGATTGCTTCACCGAACCGATGACATACGTCGGCCGATGCTTCACTTCCTGAAACATTCGGCGAACATACTCGCCGATGACTGCAAGTGCAAACAATTGAACGCAAGTACAGCCAAGCAAGGCGAGCGTAATGATCCACGAACCGGACAGCTCGCCATCGGCAATGGCCTTTGCCGTCGCCGTGGCACCGAACCCGACGGTAGCCAACAGCATCGCGATTGCCGAATAGGTGACAATACGAATCGGCGCATTGCTAAAACCGAAGACACCGTCCATCGCCAAGCAACACAAGGCGCGAAATGTATATTTCGCTTCACCCGCGAATCGAGCGGCTCGTTCGTAGATCACGCCGATTTGTTTGAAACCGACAAACGAACGCAAGCCGCGCACGAAGCGATTGCGCTCGGGCAGTTGTTTTAGGGCCTCGACGACCTTGCGATCCATCAAGCAGAAATCGCCGGCGTCGAGGGGGATGTCGATATCGCTGACCGCGCGAAACACGCGATAAAACGTCGCATAGCAGCAACGTTTGAACAGACTTTCTTTACGTTTGGTGCGCACGGCATAAACGACGTCATTGCCATCGCGCCAGGCGTCGATGAACGCCGGCAACGCTTCCGGAGGATCTTGCAAATCGCCGTCCATTAGGACCACGGCTTTGCCCCGCGCCTGATCGATCCCAGCGCAAATCGCCGCCTGATGCCCGAAATTGCGGCTCAGGGAAATCACGACCACGCGCGAATCGTTAGTACATATCTCATCCAACAATCGCGGCGTCGCGTCGCGGCTGCCATCGTTGACAAACACCAACTCGAACGAACCGCCGTCGGCCTCCAGCGTCTTGACAAGGCGATCGTAAAGCAGCGGAAGGTTCTGCTCCTCGTTGAAAAGCGGCACGACAATGCTGAGCAGCGGTCGATTCGCGATGATTTCGATTCCCATTTCCGCCTCCTTGCGCCGCTTGCCCGACTCGCCCATTCCTGTCGAATCATCCAACAAAATGGCATCCGTATCTCACCCATACGTTGCTGCGCGAAAAGAATCAAGACAGGGTTTGATCATGTTGCGGGAATACAATCTCACGCAAAGGCGCAAAGAGTGAATCCAAGATGGCTGAGACGATCTACCCGGCGAAACCCTCTTTGCGTCGTCGCGCCTTTGCGTGAAATTCTTCCACCGTCCTGGCGGAGACCACAGACATTTCGCGAACCTTACGTCCTCGTTCGTGTCCCTCCATGCATGGCAAAACGACGATTCACCGACAAACCACCGACCGACCTGTGCACCGAGCGATCCGCGGAGGACGGCAAGGACCCTCGCTTCGATCCGAAGTTCCCGCCTCGACCGCCCGCCAACCGCAAGGCGTTACAACTATGCCGACAGGTCGAACGCGCACTGACGCTATCGCTCGAAGGTGAGGTGTTGCGCGATCTGACCGTGCAATCGATCGTGCCCGCGCCGGACTCCTCGCGCATGCTGGTGACCGTCGTCTACCACGGCCCGCCAACCGTGGAGACGCCGACGATCCTCGCCTCGATCCACGACGCCCACGCCAAACTGCGTGCCGAGGTGGCGGCGAATATTCATCGCCGCAAAACGCCCGACTTTGCGTTTCGGGTGTTGCGTTTTTGAGGCGTTCATATCATCTCTGAAGCCTCATCGTTTACGCCGCTTGCGGCTTAGCGCTCGCATGGCGTAAGGCGAGCGCTAAGCCGCAAGCGGCGATTTCGGAGACGTTTCATTATGCGCATCGCACACTTCGATTGTTTCAGCGGCATCTCCGGCGATATGACGCTTGCCGCCCTCTTCGACCTTGGCGTGCCGACGGAACCGGTTTACGCCGGTATCGCGTCGCTCGGCTTGGACGTGCGCGTTGATGCCGAGCGCGTTAACAAAGGCGGATTCTCGGCGACGCAGGTATTCGTACACACGCCGGAAGAAGACGAGCACCGCCATCTGCCCGATATCCAAGCAATCATCAGCAAGGGCAACCTGACTCAACCGCAGCGCGATCTCGCACTCCAAATATTTCGGCGATTGGCCGAGGCCGAGGCGAAAGCGCATGGCGTCTCCGTCGATGACGTCCACTTTCACGAAGTCGGCGCACTCGACAGCATTGCCGACATCGTCGGCTCGGCGATCGCTCTCGATTTTCTGGGTGTCGAAAAGTTCACGTCCAGTCCGGTCGCCGTCGGCAGCGGCACGGTGAAGTGTGCGCACGGCATCATGCCCGTGCCGACGCCGGCGACCGCGGAACTGCTCAAAGGCGTGCCATTGCGCTCAGCCCCTGCGAAGGGCGAACTGACGACGCCGACCGGTGCCGCTATCTTGACGAGCATCGTCAGCGAATGGCTCGACACACCGACGATGACGATCGAGCGGATCGGCCACGGCGCGGGCAGCAAGGACTTTCTCGAACAACCGAATCTGCTGCGCATTTTCCTCGGGCGAGCCGAGCCGCGTGAGCGGCCGGTTGAAGAATGCGACACCGTCTGGATCCTCGAAACCAACCTCGACGACGTGCCCGGCGAAGTCGTCGGCTACTGCTTCGAGCAACTCTTCGCCGCCGGCGCGCTGGACGTGTGGACGACGCCGATCCAGATGAAAAAGCACCGCCCCGGCGTCATGCTAAGCGTGTTGACGACGGAGACAAACATTGCCGCACTGGAGGCGATCGTCTTCCGCGAGACGCAAACCTTCGGCATTCGTCGCTATCCTGCGCAACGCCACAAGCTGAAGCGCGAGATGATAACGGTGGAGACGCCGTGGGGAAGCGTGGCGGTGAAGCGGGGTTGGCGCGATAAGGAAACTTTGGTATACGCCCCAGAATACGAGGACTGCGCCCGCATCGCCCGCGCCAACCAGGTCTCGCTGCACGCGGTTTACGAGGCGGCGCGGGTGAAATGTGGTGCGCTGGGGAGGTAATGGATGCGAATTGCTGCTCTATTTATGTGCTTGCTGTCTGTCGGCTCGTGGGGTTGCGTTATGTCCGGGAGATGGTTGTTTGTTGATATTATTGAAATTGAGAAACAGGAAAGGAAAAAACACGATCCAATCCAAATAGTTGCCTTTTCGACGAAACCGAATGGAGCCACAACTAAATTTGGCTCTTCGCGTTATTGTGTGGGTGAATTTTACTCACGGACCTTGCATTGACCCAGGAAAAAATGAGGCGGAATGCGTTTTTCTTCTTTTGGAAAACCTGCCACAATAAGGTGATGCAAAATCTCCACCATCTTCGCGACACCTACCG
>SIAQ01000082.1 GCA_009697105.1 Gemmataceae bacterium
AAATCGCAAGTGCGATGGTTTCCCCGGCTGGATCACGCTCTGGCGTGGCTGGCAGAAGCTTCAGGCCATGGTCGACGGTTATCGCGCCGCCCAACGCAAAACGAAAAAAAAGTTGTGGTAAAACTTAAGGCTGGCGCTCAGGCTCGGACAATGTGCAATTCTCACCATTCATAATATAACAACGCATCGGAGGCACACTATGTTTGTAACGCATTTGGAATCAGCGATCGATGGCACGCATCACGATGCCAGCAAGGTTCACACTATGCACGCAGGCAGGCCGCTCTGGGTGCGGTACGATCTGGCGAAGGTGAAGGCAGCCGTCAAACCGAGCGATCTCGTCGGGCGCGAGAATTCACTGTGGCGCTATCGCGAGTTGCTGCCTCTGCCCGCTGGCAGCGAACCGGTAACGTTCGGCGAAGGCATGTCGCCGATCCTGCCGTGCCCGCGTATTGGCAAGGAACTGGGTCTGTCGCGGCTGTCCATCAAGGACGAATCGCAACTGCCAACCGGGAGCTTCAAAAGTCGAGGCATGGCCGCCGCGGTGTCGATGGCGAAGCATCTGGGCCTCAAGCGCCTGGCCGTCCCGACTGCGGGAAATGCGGGTGGCGCGCTGGCGGCTTACGGTGCTCGCGCAGGCATGGTGGTCTTCGTCTTCATGCCCGACGACACGCCCGTCATCAATCAGCTCGAATCCTATCTCTGCGGCGCCAAGGTATTTCTCGTCAATGGGCTCATCAACGACTGTGGCAAAATCGTTCGTGAAGGGACCGACAAGCTCGGCTGGTTCGATATGTCCACTCTCAAGGAGCCTTATCGCCTCGAAGGCAAAAAGACGATGGGCCTGGAAATCGCCGAGCAGGGCGAGTGGAAACTGCCCGATGTGATCCTCTATCCCACGGGCGGCGGGACGGGCCTCATCGGCATGTGGAAGGCGTTTCAGGAACTGACGACGCTTGGGTGGTTAAAGTCGCCGAAGATGCCGAAGCTTGTCAGCTGTCAAAGCGATGGCTGTGCGCCGATCGTGCGGGCGTTTGAAGCGAATCTGCGCTTCGCCGAACTGTTCCCCAACGCTCATACCGCGGCCAGCGGATTGCGCGTGCCGATGGCAGTCGGCGATTTCATGATGCTCGATGCGATCCGCGCGTCGGGCGGCTGGGCGATGGCCGGACGCGAGACGACGATTGTGCCGTGGATGCGACGCGTTGCCAGTGCCGAGGGGATCGCGATCTGCCCCGAGACGGCGGTCTGCTTCGACGTGCTCGACCGCTTGCTGCGCGAGGGCAAGGTCAACCGCGATGACGAGATACTCGTGTTCAACACCGGTGCTGCGCAGAAGTATCTCGAGGCGGTGAAGCTGTCGTTGCCTCGGCTTGATAAGAATCAGGCGATCGACTACGATGCATTGGGGAGAGCGTGAGATACGTTGCTCGTTACGCATTCCCGCATGAAGGAAATTCGTTGCAAAGCCATCCTCGTGCGATAGATTCCATGTATACGCTTCAAAGCGTGGGTTTGACACCTGCTTTTCCGAGCCGCGACCGTCAGGGAGCGGCCGATGAGATGCCGTGCGCTCGCTGTCGGACGCTCCCTGACGGTCGCGGCTCGGAATTGTTTGAGCCCCAACGCAAAAATTTCTCGGAGCCAATCATGCCGGTTATTCGTTCGTTTGCGACGCTCGTTCTCGCCATCGCATTCAGTGTTCCGTCATCCGTACCGGCTATCGCTCAAGATAAAGAGCAACCCGAGTTCAAGGCCCCAGCGCTGAAGCCTATCACCGAAAAGCTGCCCGGCGTTTTCGCGAAGCCATCACCGGAGAACGTGGACGACCTTCGCGCGATTCAGGATCACGTTGCCACGCTCACCGACAAGATCATCCCCACCGTCGTCTCCGTGCGGATCGGGCCGGCCTTCGGCAGCGGCGTCATCGTCAGCAAGGATGGCTACGTCCTCACCGCAGGTCACGTCTCCGGTGCGCCGAATCGCGATGTCACCGTCTTCTTCCACAACGGCAAAACCGCCAAGGGCAAAACACTCGGAGGGAACCACGGCATCGACAGCGGCATGATCAAAATCACCACTCCAGGCGATTATCCCTTTGCCGAGATCGGCGACTCCAGCACCCTCAAGAAGGGCGAATTCCTCATGGTCGTCGCTCACCCCGGCGGCTTCAAATTGGGCCGATCACCCGTACTACGACTGGGCCGACTCCTGAACACTTCCGCCTCGGCACTGACCTCCGATTGCATACTCGTCGGCGGCGATTCCGGCGGGCCGCTTTTCGACATGCATGGCCGTGTCGTCGGCATCAATAGCCGAATCGGGCAGTCGCTCAACGCCAATATCCATGTGCCGTCGAATCCGTTTCGTGACAGCTGGGACAAGTTGGCCAAGGGCGAGGTATTCGGCGGCAAGCTTGGCACGTCGAATCTCGTCCCCAAAGGCGGCCCCTGGCTAGGCGTGCAGACAGAATCAACCAAGGAAGGCACCGTCATCCGCGCCGTCACGCCCAACTCGCCCGCCGACAAAGCGGGGTTGAAGGCCGACGACATCCTCCTCAAATTCAACGGCAAAGACCTCGTCAGTGCCACGGCCCTCAGCGATCTCGTCCGCCAACGCAAAGCCGGTGACGAGGTTACACTCGACATTCAGCGCGGCGACACCAAGATTACCCTCAAACTCGAACTCGGCAAACGGCCGGGATGATAGATGAAGGACGCCCAGGGGTGAGGTACTCCGAACCCCTGGGCTTATCATCAGGTGATCCCAAGGGTTCGGAATACCTCACCCTTGGGCTTGCGATTGATTTCGGTTTTCTGAAATAAATTGCTTCCATCCATCTCATCGTCCTGTTAGAATTCACCTCATCAGTAGTTTTACTTTTGTCGATGCACGTGCCCTGGACGGTTTTCACGTACACCTCAATGAGAGAAACGCCATGGTTGAAACCGGAATGCTATCTCGCCGAGATGCGCTGAAATTGGCGACGGCGGGTGTCGTCGGCTATGCGGCTTGCCCCTGGTGGCAGGCGTTGGCCGAACAGGCAGGCCCGAATCCGCGCCGCACCCGGTCGTGCATCCTCCTGTGGATGAACGGCGGCCCCAGCCAGATGGACACGTTCGACCTCAAGCCGGGTCACGCCAACGGCGGCCCGTATCGCAATGTTCAGACCAATGTCCCCGGCATCCGCATCAGCGAGCATCTGCCGCGCGTCGCACGGCATGCTGACAAGATGGCGATCATCCGGTCCATGAACACGCGCGAAGGTGATCACGGTCGCGGCACCTTCTATCTCCGTACCGGCTATCTGCCCCAGGGACCGCTGCAATATCCCACGCTGGGCTCGATCGTCGCCAAAGAGATCGGCCAACGCGATTTGCCGTTGCCCAGCTTCGTCAGCATCGCGCCCTATCGCGTCTTCAATCAGGCGGCGTTTTCGTCTGGCTTCCTTGGCCCACAGCACGCGCCGCTCATGGTTGGCGAGAACAACAACTTCCAGCCGAACATGACCGACTACGACCAGGCCCTGCGCGTGCAGGACCTCGTTCACGGCGCCGATGTCACTGCCGCCCAGTTCGGCGCCCGCGTGAATCTGCTGCAAGACATGGAACGCGACTTCGTGCAACGCACGCAGACCGTCGCCGCTCGCAGTCATGAAACCGCCTACAACCGTGCCGTGACGCTGATGCGCACCTCGGCGCGGTCGGCCTTCGATCTCACCGGCGAACCCGCTGCCATTCGCGACGCCTATGGCCGAAACATGTTCGGTCAGGGCTGCTTGCTCGCACGTCGATTGGTTGAGCGTAACGTGCCGTTCGTCGAAGTCACGCTTGGCCCGATGGCGGGAAATCCGATCGGTTGGGACACACACGGGCAGAACTTCCAGGCCGTGCAACGCCTGAGCGAAGTGCTCGACCCGGCTTGGGGCATGCTAATGGACGACCTGCGCCAGCGCGGATTGCTCGACACCACGCTTATCATCTGGATGGGCGAGTTCGGCCGTACGCCTCGCATCAACGCCGGCCAGGGACGCGATCACTACCCGAACGCCTGGACCACGGTGCTGGCGGGCGGCGGCATCCGCGGCGGGTCGGTCTTTGGCCGAACCAGCGCCGACGGCACGACTGTCGAAGACCCACGCTCCGTGTCCGTGCCCGACCTCATCGGCACGGCGCTCTCGGCCCTCGGCATCGACCCGACGACGGAGAATATGTCCAACGTCGGCCGCCCGATCCCCGTCGCCGACCGCCTCGCCCAACCGATCCGCGAGATATTGGCATAAGGTTTAGCCGCTCGCCTTTGGCGAGCGCGGGCTGGGCGCTTCACGATCTTCGAGATGTACCGTGTCCGCGCTCGCCAAAGGCGAGCGGCTAAACGGGGGACGGCATTTCCGTAAACTATCCGCATGGACTACACCGTCGAACTGCCTACGTTTCGCGGGCCGCTTGATTTGCTTCTGTTTCTCGTGAAGCATCACGAAGTCGATCTGTACGACATCCCCATCGCGAAGATTACCGAACAATTCCTTGCCTATCTCAACATCCTTCAGGTCATCGATGTCGAAGCCGCCGGCGAATTTCTCGTCATGGCTGCCACTCTCATGGAAATCAAAAGTCGGCTGCTCCTGCCACGCGAGGAAACGCCAGGCAAGGAAGTGGACGACCCACGCCTCGAGTTGGTTAAGCAGCTGATCGAGTACAAGAAATACAAAGAGGCCGCGGCGTTATTGGAGGAACACGCCGAGAAGCAGATGACGCGGATGCCGCGCACTCCGATGGAGCTGCCCGCCCAGCCCGATCTAGCGAGCCAACCGCTGCGCAAGGTGGAACTGTGGGACTTAGTCAGCGCGTTCGGTCGATTGATGCGCGAGACGGCGGCATTGCAGACCAGCCCCATCGTCATCGACGAAACGCCAATCCAGGTGCACATGGATCGCATCGTCGCCTTGCTGGGCCAGTGTGAATCACTGACACTCACCGAGCTATTCCAACCGCCGCACACCCGAGGCCGGCTGCTGGGGTTGTTCTTGGCAACGCTGGAATTGGTGCGCGGCCGACTCATCGTGACGGAGCAAACCGAAGCGTTCGGCGATGTTACGTTACGTTTGGCGCCGGCGGAACCAATTCAAGCCCAGGGGTGAGGTACCCCGAACCCCTGGGATAGAGCCTCGCGTTCGTCGGATCCTAGGGGTTCGGAGTACCTCACCCCCGGGGCTTGCGATTTCTGATTATCGCTATTTCGGCAGCATCTTCACGACGCGATTACGGTCGATCAATCCCGCCATCCCGTTGACGCGCACGCCGGCGTGGTCAAGCGCGGTCTCGAACACGTTGCCGATGGCGATGGCGGGTTCGGTCGGTTGGTTGATTTGAATGCCGACTTGCCAATAGTCGCTGACGGTGTTGCGTGATGCGGTGACGCCGGCCTTGTCGGCGTGCAGGGCATGGCGCCAGCCTTTGACGTTGTTGCCGACGAACTCGATACGAGCGCCGGGCAAGCCCCACACCGCGAATTGCGGAGGCCCGCCGCCTTTGCGTTGCGTCGGGCAGACGAAGTCGTTATCGAAGATACGGACGACACCTTCGGTGCGAACGCCGGCCACACCGCTGCCGCGAAAGGTGTTGTTGACAAAGGTCGCTTCGCTATTTTTGAAGACCATGACAAGCGGAGGCAACCCGCCCTCGCGCGCCAGTTCGTTGCCGACAAGCCGAACCGTCCAGCCGGGATTGATACCGACGGCGACGAGCTCATTGGCGATGATCTTGTTTTTGATAAGCGTCGCCTTGCCCGTCTTGCATTCATCGAAGCCGACGCCGGCCTTTTTGTTGTGATGAATATAGTTTCCGATCAGCGTAGTCTCGGCATCTTCCATCTGTCCGATGCCGGCGAGGTCGTTCTCGTAGCATTCATTGTCGGCGATAAAGGGTCTGGCCTTTTCGCGTGAACCGATGCCGGCCATCTTGTTCTTCCAGCACTTATTGCCAACGATCGTCGGCGTCGCTTCAGCGCGGGTGCCGATGCCTGCCATTAGGTTTTCATAGCAGCGATTGCCGCGGATCATGGGCGACGCTTTGTCGCGATTGCCGATGCCTGCCATGGCGTTGCGATAGCAGTCGTTGTTCTCGATGATCGGCGCCGAGCCTTCCATTCGGCAGCCGATGCCCGCCCGGCGATTGTCGTGGCACTTGTTACTTCGCACGGTTGGCTTGGCGCCTTCGCGGATGCCGATGCCGGCACGGACGTTGTCGAAGCATTCGTTGTCCACGATCAGGCCGAAGGCGTTACGGCAACCGATGCCGGCGCGAAGGTTATTCCAACAACGATTGGCGCGAACGGTAGGCGAGGCGCCATCCGCGATGCCGATCCCGCCACCCATGTTGCGATAGGCGATGTTGTGCTCGATCAACGAGTGGTTGCGTTTTTCCTTGGCGCCGGAACAGCCTATGCCGGGCGTGCCGTTGTTGTGGACGATGCAATGCCGAACAATGGCGGTGACGCCTGGCAGCCCGACGGCGGAAAAGCCTTTGCCCGCGCCGACGGCGCCGCGATCATCGGCGAGATTCTCGCCTTGCGTCGCATAGTGCTCGTCGTATTCCTTCTGGTCGAAGATGCCGACGCGCGTGACGGTGAAGCCATCGAGGCTGGTGCCGTCCGCGAGCAGCACGCCGGGGCCTTTGTTGTCACCCGCGAGGTCAAGGATCGTTGCCTCTGCGCGGGCCAGGCCAAGTTTGCCCTTGGTGTCAGCGCCGGCGCTTTTCAGAGCCACGCCGGTCTTGAGCCGAACACGCTCGCGATACGTCCCCGGCGCAACAAGCACAGTATCGCCGGACGTCGCGGCATCGACCGCCGCCTGGATCGTCGCATGGTCCTTCGGTACATGCAGCGTGTCCGCACGAACGGCCTGTTGAGAAAGGAACACGATCACTACAACCGCAAATTGGCAACGCATGACGGCCTCCCCCATCAAGTAAGAATCCGCGGCGATCTCAATTGAATTCTAACCACAGTGGCACAGAGTACACAGAGAAAATGCGATAATAGTTGACGAATTGCGGAGCAGAATCTGGACTAATTCTGTACACAATTCCGTGAATTTCTCTGTGTTCTCTGTGCCTTTGTGTTCTCTGTGCCTTTGTGGTTCAATTTATGTTCTCTGTGCCTCTGTGGTTCAATTTGTTTTTTAGATTCGCAGGGTTCATTACAATAGTCCGACACGGTTCACCATGTCGTCAGAGGATGTTGCCATGCGGTTGCCACTCTCCATCGCGCTTGCATTGTCGTTCGTACTTCCCAATATCGGGCTTGGCCAGACGCCGATCCGCATCCTCTTTCTGGGCGACAAAGGCCATCATCAGCCTGAGCTTCGTTTTCGGCAATTGCAACCCGTGCTCGAACAACGCGGGATCGAGTTGAGCTACACCGAAACCGTTGATTCACTCAACGATAAGACGCTCAGCAAGTACGATGGCCTAATGGTCTACGCCAACACGACGAAGATCACGCCGAGCCAGGAAAAGGCGCTGCTCGATTTCGTCGCGTCGGGCAAGGGTTTCATTCCGCTGCACTGCGCGTCGTACTGCTTCCTTAATTCGGAGAAGTACATCGGACTCGTCGGCGCCCAGTTCAAATCGCATGGCACGGGCACGTTTCGCACGATCATCGCGGAACCGAGCCATCCGATCATGAAGGGCTTTGCGGGCTTCGAGAGCTTCGACGAAACGTACGTGCATGCCAAACACAACGCGAAGGATCGCATCGTGCTCGAATATCGCGCCGAGAAAAAAACAAAGGAGCCGTGGACCTGGGTTCGCACGCATGGCAAAGGCCGCGTCTTTTACACGGCGTGGGGGCATGATGAACGCACGTGGGGCAACCGAGGTTTTCACGATTTGGTGGAACGCGGCATTCTCTGGGCCGTCAACCGGCCCCTCACGCGGCTCAGCTCGTCTTTTCGCGATGACCCGACGATGACCGCCAAACACACCGACGTGAAGCCGTTCGAGTACCAGGACGCGAAGATTCCGTTCTATGCACCGAAGGCCGGCGCCAAAGGACCGCTGACGAGGATGCAGTTGCCGCTGCCCGTCGATGAATCGATGAAGCACTTCGTGCATCCGACCGATTTTCTGCTCAAGCGTTTCGCATCCGATCCGCAGATCAAACGCCCGATCTGCATGAACTGGGACGAGCGGGGCAGACTGTGGATCGTCGAATCGGTCGATTATCCGAACAACCTGCAACGCAACGGCGATGGCAGTGACCGCCTCGTCATATGCGAAGACACCGACGGCGACGGCGTGGCCGACAAGTTCACCACATTCGCCGACAAGCTCAGCATTCCCACCAGTTTCATCTTCGCGCACGGCGGTGTTGTCCTGATCTCGGCGCCGAATGTATGGTTTCTGAAATCATCCAAGGGCGACGATGTCTGCGATTCGCGCGCCATCCTCTTCACGGGTTGGGGCGCCGGCGACACGCATGCAGGGCCAAGCAATCTGCACTACGGCTTCGACAACTGGATTTACGGCATCGTCGGCTATTCCGGTTTCAACGGCACCGTCGCCGGCGAGAGCCACAAGTTCGGCCAGGGTTTCTTTCGCTTCAAAATCCAGAACGAGCCGGAAGCGTCAGCGACGGATAAACGCGTCAAGTGCACCAAACTCGAATTCCTCCGCTCCACCAGCAACAACAGCTGGGGCGTCGGTTGGAGCGAGGACGGTCTTCTTTTCGGCTCGACCGCGAATGGCAACCCGAGCGTATTCATGCCGATCCCGAATCGCTACTACGAAAAAGTGAAGGGCCTCTCGGCGAGTGTGCTGCCGACGATCGCCCAGAGCAACAAGATCAACCCGATCACCGACAAAGTTCGCCAGGTCGATTGGCATGGCGGCTTCACCGCGGCGGCGGGGCATGCGCTTTACACGGCTCGCACCTATCCGAAGGAATACTGGAATCGCACCGCCTTCGTGGCCGAGCCAACCGGGCACCTCATTGCCACTTTCGTGCTCGCTCGCGTCGGCAGCAATTTCAGTTCGCGCAACGCCTGGAGCCTGCTGGCGAGCGACGACGAATGGAGCGCCCCGATCATGGCCGAGGTCGGACCCGATGGCTGCGTCTGGGTCATCGATTGGTACAACTTCATCGTGCAACACAACCCCACGCCGCCGGGCTTCAAGAACGGCAAAGGCAATGCCTACGAAACGCCGCTGCGCGACAAGGTGCATGGCCGAATCTATCGGCTTGAGCCTGCAAATGTGGACGACAAGAAACTCGCGCGAATAAATCTGCAAGGCGCGACGGCCGAACAACTCGTGGCCGCCTTGAAGAGCGACAATATGTTTTGGCGCAAACAGGCCCAGCGTTTGCTGGTCGAGCGAGGCAAGACGGATGTCGCGGCCGAGTTGGTGAAGCTCGTCAACGATCCATCGGTCGACGAGATTGGTTTGAACACGGCTGCGATTCACTCGCTGTGGACTTTGCGCGGCTTAAACGCAGACCACAACGAGGATCGCGCGATCGTCTCGTCCGCACTGCGCAAAGCGGTGTCGCATCCGTCCGCGGGTGTTCGACGCGCGGCATTGGCCGTGCTGATGCCGTCGGGTGAAACCGCCAACATCATCGGCAAATCAGGCGTGCTCGACGACCGCGATCCGCACGTTCGCATTGCCGCCTTCCTCGCCTTGGCCCAGATTCCGCAGCACGGAGAACCGGCAGGCCGTGCTCTCGTCGAGGCCGCACGCAAACCGGCGAACCTCGCAGATCGCTGGTTGCGCGATGCCGTCGTTATGGCAGCGGCGGGTGATCCGCAGGCGTTTCTCGCCTATCAGACGGCTCAGGCGGAGCCACCATCGCCGACCTATCTCGACATCGTCCGCGCTGTCGCCGCTCATCACGCCGCAATGAAGGACAGCCGACCCGAATCGACATTGAGCGGACTCGCCAAGGCGCATCCCGATGTCATCGAGGCAGTGTTGGACGGCTATCTCAAAGGCTCGAAGGCTCGTACCGTCGAAAACTCGGCGACTGTTTCGCGCAATCTCTCCGATCTGATGCTCACGCTCCCAGCGGCCGGGCGAGGTAAGGGCATTCGCCTCGCGAAACTCTGGAACGTCGCCGGCTTCGAGCAACAAATTGCCGAGATCGGCAAGACGCTGCTCGCTGTCGTGCTGGATGGGAAACAGTCGGATGCGCGACGGGTTGATGCCGCCAAGCAATTGATCGATTCGCAATTCGACGATGCAAAAGGTCTCACACAGATGCTCGACACGATCACGCCGCGCACGTCGCCGGAATTGGCAATTGGCCTGGTCGAGGCGATTGGCGGCGCCTCATCACCCGAGGTTGGTGTGTTGCTACTCAAACGCCTGACGACATTCACGCCGCAGGTTCGCGCGTCGGCCTTGCGCACGTTGCTCAGCCGACAGGAGACGACCAGGCAATTTCTCGACGCCGTCGAGAAGGGCACGCTAACGTTTAGCGAGTTGCCGCTCGATCAGAAGCAAGCGTTGACCGCGCACCCGGATAAACAGATCGCTAGCCGCGCGAAGGCGTTGCTTGCGAAAGGCGGTGGGTTGCCGAACGCCGATCGCCAAAAAGTTGTCGAGGAGTTCTTGCCTTTACTCAAGCGGAAAGGCGATGTCGCTCTAGGCAAAGCAATTTTCAAAAAGCACTGCGCCATCTGCCATACGCATTCCGGCGACGGCACGAAGATTGGACCCGATTTGAGCGGGGTCGCCGTGCATACGAATGAACACCTACTCATTGACATCCTCGATCCAAGCCGATCGGTCGAGGGGAATTATCGCGTCTACACCGTCGAGACCAAGCAGGGCAAAGTGCTATCCGGCTTGCTCGCCTCGGAAACGAAGACGACGATTGAGCTGTTCAACACGGATGGCAAGAAGCTCGTCGTCGAACGCGATGACATCGAATCGCTCGCTGCCTCCACGAAGTCGTTGATGCCCGAAGGGTTCGAGAAACAGGTCAAGCAGGAGGAACTGATCGATCTGCTGACGTTCCTCACGGCGCGAGGCAAGTTCGTGCCGATCCTGCTCGACAAGGCCGCGACGATTGACAGCACGCAGGGGATGTTTTTCTCGAAGGCCGCGACGGTCGAGCGTTTGATCCTGCCGGACTGGTCGCCGCGAACGGTCAAGGGCGTGCCGTTTCATTTCGTCGATCCGGTCAAAAACGCCGGACCGAACGCGATCATGCTCTACAGCAAGAACGGCCCGGTCTCAGCGACGATGCCCAAGTCGGCGAAGCTCGATTGCAACATGCCGGCTCGTGCGATCCATCTCCTCAGCGGCGTGAGCGGTTGGGGCTTCCCCTACGGCAAGGAAGGTGGCGTGACACTCATCGTGCGGTTGCATTATGCGGATGGCAAGACCGAAGACCACGCCTTGAAGAACGGCGAACACTTCGCCGACTACATCCGCAAAGTCGATGTGCCCAGGTCGGAGTTCGCGTTCATGATGCGCAGCCAGCAGATGCGCTACCTGAGCATCACGCCAGGCCGGGATGCAGAATTGCGGGCGATCGAGTTTGTCAAAGGCCCAGACCAATCGGCCCCGATCGTCCTGGCGGTGACGGTGGAGACGAAGTAGCTCTTGCCTGGAGGTCGGCGTTGAGCAACAATGGGTATATCCGTCCTCTGTGGAGTTCCTTATGCCGGCAACAATGGAAAGCCCGCCGAAACGCCTGAAGGTCTTCCTTCAAGGCAGTCTCGTCATTCCCAATTGGGTGGACGACCTGAAATCGTTCTGCCGTTGGCGGCTTTCCGACGAAACGCCTGAACAGGGCGAGATAGCATTTCTCGATACGGGAATCTGGGTAGACCTGACCATGGAAGAATTCTTCACGCACAACCAGGTCAAGGCGGCATATGATCTCGCCATTGCGAACGTCGTCCAGCAAGCCGCATCTGGGCGCTATGTGCCGGATCGCATGCTCCTCAAGAACGCCGAAGCGAATCTGAGTTCGGAGCCGGACGGATTGTTCTTTACCTGGGACACCGTTCGATCAGGCCGGCTGGTTCTCGTCGAAAAACCAGGCCAGGGCGTGATGGTCTTGGAAGGAACAGCCGATTTGGTGCTCGAAGTCGTCAGCAAATCATCCGTCGAAAAGGATACCGTATTGCTGCGTGAGCTTTATTGGAAGGCCGGCATGAGCGAATATTGGCTGGTCGATGTTCGCGATGGACAACTGCGATTTGAAATTCTTCGCCGTACTCCGGAAGGCTACGTCTCGATTCCGCCCGTGGATGGCTGGATTACGTCGAAGGTACTGGGCAAGAAATTCCAACTTCAGCAGAAAACCGATCCACTTGGGCATCCTCAATTTATCGTCGCATGGGCCGATCTGTAGAATGGATGATTGTGGATTGCCGATTGTCCAGAAGATTATCTGGCATTGAATCTGCATTCTTCAATCTGAAATCATCAATGGCCTCACTTGAACAAACTACGAAAGCGAAATACGAATGAAACCCAACTGGACCGGCATCTATCCCGCGGCGACGACGCAGTTTCACGCCGATCAATCGCTTAACATCCCCGCGACGTGCGAGCACGTCGAGAAGATGCTCGCCGCCGGCATGCATGGCATGATCGTGCTCGGCTCGGTCGGCGAGAACACGGCTCTCGAATACGCGGAGAAGCTGGAAGTCCTCCGCGCCGCCGTCGCCCAGATTCGTGGCCGAATCTCCGTCGTCACGGGCGTTGCCGAGACAACGACGCGACTCGCCTGCCGATATGCGGAAGACGCGAAGAAGTTCGGCGTCGATGGCCTGATGGTCTTGCCAGCGATGATCTACAAGGCCGACCCGCGCGAGACGTTGGCTCATTTCCGCGCCGTCGCTCGCGCCACCGATTTGCCGATCCTCGTCTACAACAATCCGCCGGCCTATGGCGTGGACATCAAACCGGAAATGTTCGTCGAGCTTGCCGACGAGAAGACGCTCGTTGCCATCAAGGAATCGTCGGACAATGTTCGCCGCATCACCGACATCAAGAACCTTACGGGCGACCGCTACATCATCATGAGCGGCGTGGACGATCTTGTGCTGGAAAGCGTGATGCTCGGCAGCGTCGGCTGGGTGTCGGGCCTGGTCAACGCCTTCCCACATGAATCGATCGCGCTGTGGAAACTCGCCAGCGCAGGCAAGTACGCGGAAGCCTTGAAGATTTATCGCTGGTACACGCCGTTGTTGCATCTCGACACGCACGCCAAGCTCGTGCAATACATCAAACTCGCCGCTGCCGAGTGCGGCTATGGCACCGAGACGACGCGCAGCCCGCGGCTGCCGATCGTCGGCAGGGAACGCGAGGAAGTGCTGGCGATCATCCGCAAGGCGATCGCGACGCGGCCGGTGTAGCTTGCGAATTTATGGCGCGGCGCACTGGCGCCTGCCGCGCCTTCGGATTCGTTATCCCAGACGCTCCGATTGCGGTTATACCGTGGGAGGGCGGGACGAACGTTTTTAGAGTGGTTTTAGCTGTGTTGTTGTTGGCGTGTTATACTACGGGCGGTAGAGGTTTTCGCATTTTCAGAGCCTGAACGCCAGCGAAGGGCGCCGCTTGGCCCTTCGCTGGCGCTCAGGCTCTGACCGGACAATTTCATCCGCTCGAAGCATACGCTGCGCTGCCGGTGTTTTTGGGAGCGCTCAGCAGCACCGTCGTTGGCGGGGTGATGAGCCGAGGCTTATCGGCGGTGACGCTTGGAGCGGCCTCAGTCAATTCGCGTTTGTCTGGGTGAGGTGCAGCCTTTGACGAGGCCGGGCCGTGGGCGATTTATTTCTCGTTGAGCCGGTCCAAATACTGTATTGGTCCCTCAACAACGCGTGGCGCGCCAATTCGGAACCAGACATATTACTTGGTACGGCCATAGCCAGAATCGCAAACGATGCGACGCTTCGCAGTCGCATGCGTCTGGCTAACAAATCCGATTACGCATTGCCATGCTTGTGGCGATCACATTTCTTGCGGCGCCACGGGGATTTGTGGTTGTAGGCTTTACGGCGTCGTTTAGCGGCAGTACGTAGGTGTTTCTTGCGCATCTTCCGGTTCACTCAACAGGGGATCCAACAAAGATAGGTTCGGTTACTTCGCCGAGCCAATGGTTCATGGATAGATTTTATGAATTGTGGGAAATAACGAAAGGCCAGGTTTGATTTCTGCTTTCGCCTAAGCGTTCGCAAGGAGTTATGCGAACTCTAAGCTGCAATACGGGACTTTACTTCTGCGCGGCAACGGCCTGATAGTTTGCGATCATGTATTGCGTGCGGTTGACGTTGAAGAGGTAGCCATCGGTCTGCAAACCGCGCCAGTTGTAGAGATTGAATCGCCACCCCGTGCTGCCGAAGAGGTAGTTGACGCGAGCCCAGGCTTAGACTTTTCCGGAGAGCATGTTCATTTTGATTGGACAACCTAATTCAGGTCGAAACTTACTCGATAACCACAAGGAAAACGGCCGAACGCGGATCTCGGTCGCCACGATGGTACCTCGCGAGATTCCTTGCCTTCGCGAGCAAAATCGGCGACAATGGAATTGTGATTGACTTGCGTTCTCGTACCGTGAATAGGAGTCGCGTTCGGTCCTGCACCTGCAGATCGAGGCAGGAGAGATGGTACTCCGCAATCGCTCTGAAATCATCAGCACGTGCGGAATGGCTCCACACCTTGGCGGCATGGCTCTACGCATTGGTGGCCTAAGCTGGTACAAAATAGAATTCACAAGGAGTCCATTGCCATGTCCACCTACATCGACCCCCATATTCACATGATCTCGCGCGTGACCGATGACTATCATCGCATGGCGCTCTCCGGCTGTGCCGCTGTCTCCGAGCCGGCTTTCTGGGCTGGGTTCGATCGCGGGTCCGTTGAAGGGTTTCGCGATTACTTCCACCATCTCACCAACGTCGAACCCATGCGGGCCGCCCAGTTCGGCATCAAGCATTACTCCTGGCTCTGCATCAACGCCAAGGAAGCCGAGAACGTAGAGCTTTCGCGCGGCGTCATCCAAATGATCCCCGAGTTCCTCGACAAGCCGAACGTGCTCGGCATCGGCGAGATTGGGTTGAACAAGAACACACGCAATGAGTCAATCATCTTCCAAGAGCACGTCGATTTGGCGATGAAGACCAACGAACTGATCCTCATCCACACGCCGCATCTGGAGGATAAGTACAAAGGCACTCGCATGATTATCGACATGCTCAAGAGCGATCGCCGCGTGAACCCCGAGCGCGTGCTGATCGACCATGTCGAGGAGCACACGGTTCGCTTGGCGCTGGACAACGGCTTCTGGTGCGCGATGACGCTCTACCCGACGACGAAATGCACGCCGCAACGCGCGGCTGACATCGTCGAGATGGTCGGTACGGAGCGGATCATGGCGAACTCCGCCGGCGACTGGGGCCGATCCGATCCGATGGCGGTGCCGGAATTGATGCTGGAGCTGCGCCGCCGCGGGCATCCCGAGAGCACCATTCGCAAGCTTGTTTACGAGAACCCGCTGAACTTCTGGCGTATGAGCAATCGCTGGCAGGAATGGCCCACGGAAGAAATGGACGCTGGCCGCACCGGCAAGGACCACTCGCGTATTCAAACGTCTGCCGGCATGGCGAAGACTTGAGCATGGCCGTTGACGAGCGAGACAAGCAATCGCGTGTGCTCTGGCGAGACGGCAATTTGTTCGATTGGGCCACGCACGTTGTCATAGGCGAATAGCAGCCGGCCCGTCGTCAGACTCCAGATTTCGAGCGCCGGCTGGGCATCGGGTAGCAAGCGTTCGCCAAACGACTCACTTTTGCCTCCCAGCCCGAGAAAGTCAGCGACCCCGTCGCGAAAATCCTTCGCCAGATCGGCGACCAAGGCTCGCCCCGGGAGATAATGCCCAAGTTCAAAGCGCGAATATCGCCCCGCGATAATCAAGCGTTTCCCAGTGTGATCGAGCATCGCGCACGACGGCATACATCGCGGCATACTCGACGGCTGAAATGCCTCGGATGCTGTGCCGGTATTCAATTCCCAACTCCAGACTCGCGGATGAAAAAGGGTGTCCCGGGCGATTGGGGTCGCCGTGGTTGTCAGATGTTGACCATCGTTGTGAAAGGATGTGATTGCACCGGCCGCGCCAAAGAATCGGCGGCGCAATCCGTTGACACCGATCGGCCAGGCCTCGACGCGTCCTTCGCCACCGCCGATGAAAAGCAGCGAACCGTTCGATGAAAACGCCAGAGCGGTGATCGGCTCATCCCACGGTTCAACGCGAGGCAGTGTCGGTGCCGCACCGGCGTTGGTAACCATGGGCCAAAACCGCACCACACCATCGGCGCCGCCACTCACCGCCAGGGTGGCGTCGCGTGAGATGACGACGGCGTGAATCGCGCATGTTGGGCCAAGCCAGCGCTTGTAGATTCCGCGCGAAGGCAGATCCCAACACAGCAGGTGGCCCGCCTCGTCGCCCGATAGCGCGACGACTCCGTCCGAAGCGATAGCCACGCTTGTGATGTCATGCCGATGCTCGTGAAACACCTCCGCCAATTCGCCGGCCTGCATGTTGAGTATCTGCACATCGTCGCCCAGGCCCGCCAACGCCCATTGTTTGTTCGGACCGAACGTAAGACATGATGCTCGCTGCTTGAGCGCCACGATGCCGATCGCTCCATAGAACGAATGCGCATTCGGGTTGACAGGGTGCGATGTCGCCGGCTTCTCCGGCCCTGGCGTGAGTGCATAAGGCTCTGGCCCGTGGTCGTGCCAAACGAAGCGTGGGTCGATTTCTTCGACGCGAATAATCTCGTCATCACGCAGGCGAAGCTCGCCTTCGGGAAGGACCGGCGGAGCATCGGCGCTGAAATCCGGCTCGATCGGCAAGAGCGTGGCGCGGCCCAATCGACGATCGCATGCGGGGCAGCGGATCGTGTCGCCCTCGCTGCTTGCCGCGAATGTGTTGCCACAGATACAAGTCACCGCAAACATGAGTTGCGCTCGATCCTCGGAAAAAACGACGACCGAGGAGGTTTCGCCGTTGTGCCTATTATTCGCTGTTCGCTGCGGAATATTGACGCGCCCGACAAAAAATCATTTCCGAGGCTGAAGCGTAAGCGAGGCAGCCTGAATGCCTCGCTTACGCTTCAGCCTCGGAAATGGACTTTTGAGGGTGGCGTCAAAGTTGACGCGCCCCTCAGAAATCCTATTCCACATTTAGCGCCCGCTGGATGCCTCGCCAGCGCAGTATCGCGCTGGCGCTCAACGTAAACAAACGAACTCCTACTCGTTGTCGCCTTGCACTCTCCTGGCAATGACGCGAATCTCGGACGCCGGCATGCGCGCCTGCACGTGCAGCGATTGCGGGCCAAGCGTCAATGCTATCGATGTCAATTCCGACGGCGGGCCGATGCCGGCGTTTTGCGTTACCAATCGCATCACGCCTTCGAGGCCGACGTGTAACTCGAACAGTCGGCCCGCGTTGGCCTGTTCATGAAAGCGTGCGAGCCGTTTGCCCGCGACGAGGCCGGGCGATCCCTTCGTCACGTTTCGCATGCACTCATCGAACAGCCGCGCGTCCGAGCCGAGCATGATGATGATCTGTTTGCCGACGACGCCGATGCGGAGTTTGTCCCAGTCGGGTCCGAACAGGCCGGCGTATTTCATGGTTCGCGCTTTCTCGGCGCCGGGAAGCGCGACCTGAATGATGTCCAGAGAAACGCCGTCGCGCTTCTCGCCGTTCGCGACATAGGTAAGCTTGGGATTGGGAAAGAGCGGCTTGGCTTTGACATCCAAGAGCAGTTTACGGCGCTCCGCTGCCTCGTTCTGGATGCGAACGAGCAGGCCCTCGACACGGCGCGTCGATTCGAGATCGAGCGACTTGGTATCGACGGCTTTTTGCAGATGAATCACAGATCGTTCGCCGATCAGCGCTAGCCGCGTCGTGGCGGATTGGCGAATCTTGTAGATATTGCTTTCCAGTTGCTTGACGAGTTTGGCGATGTCGATTTCCTCGGCTGTTTCCTTCTTGGTCCAGTCCAGCGAATCGGCCTGGCCCATTTTGAGCAGCGCTTTCAGATCGCGCAAGAACCGCGGCGCATCGTCGGTGTCGAGAATCGCGACAGCGCTGAAGAGCCCATGCCTCGGCTCGTCGGCGTTTTGATACACCGCAAGGCGATTGCTTTTGAGTTGCCGCCATACTTCGTGAAGCACGCCGAGATAGTGCAGGCGATCGATCGGAGCGATAACGCGATTGTCGATCAATGCAATATCGATCAAGAAATGGAACATGACCTTGGCGAGAAATGCCTGCTCGTCGGCATCGCCCGAAGCGGCCTGGGCGAACAGCACGTTGCCATCCGGCAGGCCCTGCAAACTCGATGGCTGTCGCTGATCGCGCAGCGATGCCAGCAGTTTCTCGCCCGCGCCGCCCTTGGGGAAGGTCGCCAGCAGTTGCGCATCCAGGCCGTCGTCGATGCGAAATCCGAGTACGGCATTGCGAATCTCCGTGATGGCGGTGGCGAGCCTCTTGGCGTACCCGTCATCGCGCAGGTCCGGATTCTGGCGCATGAGGTCTTCGGCGAGACGTACTTCGGCGACCTCCTTCTCCCAAAAATAACGGCCCAGGTGAATGACGATATCGCTCGCATCGAACGGCTTGCGTTGTTCCGGCGTGAGGTCGTCAGCGAGCGATTTGCTGCGCAGAACACGGCGCAGCGTCTCGGACGAACTGGAAAGGTAGAAATGGTCCTTCGTGCGCATGGCATTGTGGCGAAGCATGCCGCCTTTTGTCACATGCACGGTTTTCAACGGCAGCTTGCCTTTGGCGATGCCAAAGTTGTCGGCCATCTCGTCGGCGTTGACATAGGGGATGACGGGCACGAGCAGATTTTCGAGATGCTGTAGACCGATGCGTTCCTTGCCGGGCGGACTCATCAGTACGATCGCCGCTGAGCCTTTGCGATTGAGTCCGCCGCGGATGCCGAGAAAATTGTTGGCTTCCTCGAAAAGCTTGCTGGGCCTGAGCGGCATCCTGATGGTGGTTTCGTCGAGAAACTTGTCGCCTTTCTTCAACAGCGAATCGAGGTCGCGAATCGCAATCGCCGCCGCCGCGTCCTGTGGCAAGACGTCGAGTACCGCCTGGGCATGAAGCGACGGGGCCAACGCGAGGAGTAAAGCAAGCGGAAGAAGCGGCTTCATGGCGTGGTCTCATGGGTTGATGATCGGCTCAGAGGGAAGAAGTTCATGGTAATATATCCTCCGCCGACGAGACTGGCGATTGACGTTAAAAATCGAAGTTTAGACACCGCGTTCGTGCGATTACGTGCTCGACGATTTCACCTCGGCTTGAGGTTCCTTGATTTGAATCGTGCGAATTGCGGGTTTGCGCCAGGCGGATCATCATGTAGAATGAGGACGTACGGACTCTTGTCCAAAGTGGAGAAAGAACATGCGGACTCTTGTGATCGACAATGTGCCGGCATCGCTGTATGACCGGATTCAGAAGCTGGCGACGATTCACCACCGGACGCCTTCGGATACCGCGCTCGAAGTGCTGGAGAGCGCGTTTCGCACGAGGGCGCCGTTGCCTCAGGCACCGTTTTTGACGGGGGAGATTTGCTCCCCGTTCAATATTCCGTAGCCGAAGGGTGAACGTGTCGTCCCGATCAAGTCGGCACAGGCAAAGGCGTCGCGGGCCTCGCGTCTCCCTGCCGTGAACACCTGGCGCAGCATTTCACCGTCACCTACACGCGTGTTGCGTTACCTGAGCCGTATGCGCCTCAACCCGAAGGCAAGCCGGCGTGAGGCTCACGCTTGCCTGAACCCTACGCCAGTACCTCGCGGATCACGTCGCCGTGCACGTCGGTCAAACGCATGTCGCGGCCGCCGAAGCGAAAGGTTTGGCGGGTGTGGTCGACGCCGAGGAGGTGGAGCATGGTAGCGTGAAGGTCATGGATTTCGCGGATGTTTTCGACGGCTTTGTAGCCGAACTCGTCGGTAGCACCGTACGACACGCCGCCGCGGATACCGCCGCCGGCGAACCACATGCTGAAGCCCCACGGATTATGGTCCCGGCCATCGCCGCCCTGTGCGAAAGGCGTGCGCCCGAACTCACCGCTAAAGACGACGAGCGTGTCGTTCCACAGGCCGCGGGTTTTCAGGTCGCGCAGCAGCCCGGCGATCGGTTGATCGACGGCGCGGGCGTTGTCCTCATGACCGCGGCGTAGATTGCCGTGCTGGTCCCAGCGATCGTGGCCGAGGTTCGGGCAGGTCAGTTCGATGAAGCGCACACCGCGCTCCACGAGCCGGCGCGCGACGAGGCATTGCGTGCCGAAGATGCGCGTGCCGTTGTTTGTTGACGTGACGCCGTAGATCGCTTTGGTGGCGTTCGATTCGCCGCTGAGGTCCATGAGTTCGGGCACGGCGGCTTGCATGCGAAATGCAGTCTCGGCATTGGCGATGGCGGATTCGATTTCATCCACTCGGCCGCCGCGATCCTGAACTGCGCGGTCGAGTTGACGAAGCAGTGCCAATTTTTGGTTCTGGTGGTCGGGGGTTGCCTCAATCGGACGGATGTTGGCAACGGCGGGATCGCTCGGGCGAAACACCGAGCCTTGATACGCAGCCGGGAGGAAGCCGCTGTTGAAGTTGTCCAACCCGCCCGGCGGAACCAGGCCGCCGTTGAGGATGATGAAGCCCGGCAGGTTGCGATTCTCGCTTCCGAGGCCGTAGCTGCACCAGGCACCCATGCTCGGTCGGCCCTGCAAGCCGCTGCCGGTGTGGAGGAAGTAGTTTGCGCTGGTGTGTTCGGAGAAGCGCGAGGTCATTGAATGCACGATGGCCAAATCGTCGGCTTGCTGGGCGATATGCGGGAACAAATCGCTGATCCAGGTTCCCGATTGGCCATATTGGCGGAAACGCCAGGGCGATTTCATCACGCGGCCGATGTTATTGAACTGCGTTGGTTCAACGCGAAGGACGCTGTGCGGGTCTTGGCCGTGATAGCGTTCGAGTGCGGGCTTATAGTCGAACGAATCGACCTGGCTGACGCCGCCGTCCATGTACAGGAAGATGATGTTCTTCGCCCGAACTGGATGATGCGTGCCGATGACCTGTGGTTGCGCTTGCTCGGCACAAAGCGCGGCGAGCGCGACAGCACCAAACCCGCTGGCGCAGGTTTGCAACATTTCGCGGCGTGTGATCGGCGTGGAACGAAAGCGATGGCAATGCGGCATGGCATCTATCTCCTGGTGGGTCCGCGAAATCGGCTGGAGATATTGTATGCGCGATCGCTCTAACGTTTAGTCGCTCGCCTTTGGCGAGAGCGGGTGTGCCGCGCTCGCCAAAGGCGAGCGGCTAAACGGACGATTACTTCTTCTCTTCAAACTCCGCGTCGATGACATCATCCTTCGGCTTGGCCGGCGCGGCTGCACCGGCACCACCTGGGGCACCGCCTTCGGACGCGAATTTTGCCAATGCCTGGGCGGCGGCTTGCAGGCTGCTCATTGCCTGGCGGATTGCTTGAGCATCGGTGCCTTTCGATGCTTCCTTGACTTTGTCGATCGCTGCGGTGATCGGTGCCTTGTCGCTGTCGCTGATCTTGCTACCGTGCGTATCCAACAAGCGTTCGACTTCGCGGATGGACCGCTCGCCCGAATCCTTGGCTTGCGCGAGTTCGAGCTTTTGCTTATCCGTGTCGGCGTTCAGTTCGGCTTCCTTGCGCATCCGTTCCACATCTTCCTTGCTAAGATCGCTCGAACGTTCGATGCGAATGTCGGCCTCTTTACCGCTTTCCTTGTCTTGAGCCGAGACTTTGAGGATGCCGTTGACGTCGATGTCGAACGTCACGATGATCTGTCCCGGATTACCGGTACGACTAGGCGGCAGGTTTTGCAGGTTGAACTCGCCGAGCAAGCGGTTATCCGTCGCCATCGCGCGTTCGCCCTGGAAGACCGGGATGACCGCAGTCACCTGATCGGGCTGGCGGACGAAATCCTCGCGCATCTTACGCACAGGGATCGTCGTGTTCTTTTCGATGATCTTGACCATCTCGCCGCTGGCAACGCCGATGCCGAGCGAGAGCGGCGTGACATCGAGCAGGATGACCTTCGACGCGCTGCCGAGTAACAGCTGTGCGCCCTGAATCGCCGCCCCGATCGCGACGACTTCATCGGGGTTCACGCCCTTGTGGCCCTCTTTGCCGAAAATCTCCTTCACCATCTGCTGCACGCGTGGCATGCGCGTCATGCCGCCGACGAGAACGACTTCATCGATATCGGAATTTTTGTAGCCCGCGTCTTTCATTGCCGTCAGCACAGGGCCCCGACAACGGTCGATCAAATGCTCGACGATTCGTTCGAATTGCGAGCGTGCAATCGTCATCTGCAAGTGCTTCGCGCCGGTGGCATCAGCGGTGATGAACGGCAGGTTGATGTCGGTCTGCGTCTGCTGCGAGAGGTCTTTTTTGGCTTGCTCGCAGGCTTCCTTCAAGCGTTGCAGAGCCATCGGGTCTTTGCGAAGATCGATGCCGTGGTTATTCTGGAATTCGCCGGCGACGTGATCGATCAGCGCCTGGTCGAAGTCGTCGCCGCCGAGGTGCGTGTCGCCGTTGGTGGATTTAACTTCGAAGAGGCCGTCGCTGACATCGAGAACCGAGACGTCGAATGTGCCGCCACCTAGATCGAACACGGCAATCTTTTCATTTTTCTTCTTTTCGAGGCCGTATGCCAACGAAGCGGCGGTCGGCTCGTTGATGATGCGCATCCGCTGTTTCGATTTCTTGCCGGTCTGTGGGTCTTCGATTTCCCAATCGGTGTCGAAGCCGGCGATCTTGGCGGCATCCATCGTCGCTTGGCGCTGAGCGTCGTTGAAGTACGCTGGCACGGTGATGACCGCCTTGCGGACCGTATGGCCGAGGTACGCTTCCGCCGCTTCCTTGAGCTTGCGCAGGACCATCGCCGAGATTTCGGGCGGCGTGTAGTCCTTGCTATCGATGTCAACCTTCACAAGCTCTTGCTCGCCGCCGACGACTTTGTAGGGAACAAGTTTCTCTTCCGACCGCACTTCGCTGTGGCGTCGGCCCATGAAGCGTTTGATGGAATAGATCGTTCGCCGGGAATTGGTAACGGCTTGGCGCTTGGCCGGATCCCCGACGAGGCGTTCGCCTTTGTCGGTAAACGCGACGACGCTGGGCGTGATCCTATGCCCTTCCTGATTGGCGATGACTTTGACTTCACCGCCCTCCATAACGGCGACGACGGAGTTGGTTGTGCCGAGGTCGATGCCAATGATTTTTTCTTCAGCCATGATAGGTCCCTTTCGACCGGTACTTCACTGTTTTGCATGCGTGCGATACTGAATCAATTGATCTAATGTAGCACGACGCACCGCCTCGTATAATCTTCGACGTGGAGCGTCTTGCCATTGAAGCGATTCAAGTTTCGTTGACATGTCAGCCGGACGCGCAAGCGGCTAACGACACACTCAACCTATCAGGATGCAAACTCTGTGCCGCTGATTTCGGCTTCCGTGCGTTGACGGTAACCTGTTATTTAGTTTTAAGTTACAGCTAGATTGTCACCAAAAATCAAGAGTTTCATTCTGATGGAACGGTCGTTTTTCGCTGCCAAATTGACAGCCGCGAGTAAATTCTGTCGATGACGCTGGTCAATTACGAAAAAACCTGTAAGAAAAAACCTCGAAATGACGAGAATCTGGATATTTGCTGATTGACTGATGTAGCTTGCCCGTCTAATATGAACCCAAACTGCCCAACTATTTCCAACCTTGGTTGAGAGACGCAATGGCGACCAAAAAAGACAACGAGCCGGCCATTTCCGCGAAGACACTCGCTCAGATGAAGTCTCTTCGAACCACAATCGACAAACTCGATTTGCACATTCTCAAGCTGGTAAACGAACGCGCAGCTGCGGCGGGCGAAATCGGTAAACTGAAGAGTGAGACCAGTTCCGATGTTTTCGCTCCCGTCCGAGAAGAGGAAGTGCTCAAGAACGTCATCGACGCCAACAAGGGGCCGCTTGACGAAATCACCATCCGTGCCGTCTTTCGCGAAATTATCAGCGGTTCGCGGGCATTACAAAAGATCATTAAGGTCGCATACCTTGGCCCAGAATACAGTTACAGCCATTTGGCCTCCGTCGAACGTTTCGGGCATGCCGTCGAATATATGCGTGTCGGCAGCATCATGTCCGTGTTTGAAGAAGTTAATCGGGGCCATGTCGATTACGGCGTCGTGCCGCTCGAAAACTCGACTGACGGCGGCGTCTCTGATACGCTCGACATGTTCATGCGGTTACCACACCTGAAAATCTGTGCGGAGGTTCGCCTGCGAATCCACCATAATTTGCTCGCAAACTGCGATCAAGAGCAGATTCGTCGGGTGTATAGTAAACCCCAGGCGCTAGCCCAGTGCCGAAATTGGTTGAGCAAGAATCTGCCGCATGCCGATTTGAAGGAGGTTTCGAGCACCGCCGTTGCCGCCCAGCTGGCGCAACAGGAACCAGGTGCGGCTGCCGTTGCGAGTCGCCAGGCCGGTGTCAAATACGGCTTACGCAATTTGTTCAGCGATATCGAAGATTATCCGCACAACGAGACGCGATTCGCCGTCATCGGGCATCACGAAGCTGCCCGATCGGGCACCGACAAGACGGCGTTGATGTTCAAAGTCCCACACAATCCTGGTTCGCTGGTGGAGGCGTTGGATGTTTTCAAATCCAACAAATTGAACCTGACCTGGATCGAATCGTTCCCAGCCAGGACGAGCGATTCGGGCAAGAACGAATACATGTTCTTTGTCGATTTCGAGGGCCACATCGAGGACCCCAAAGTGAAACGAGCCCTCAGCGCCCTGGAAATCCACTGCGACCAACTCGTGGTGCTCGGTTCGGTCCCGATCGCCACGATGAGTTGACGCCAGCGCGAACTACGAATCGATAGCGAGTGTCTTTTCGTTGCCACGGGCGTCGGTTGGCGTTGACAAAGTCAACCCGTTCGCTATCCTTACCCGAAGGACGGGGTGTAGCTCAGCTTGGATTAGAGCGCCTGGTTCGGGACCAGGAGGTCGGAGGTTCAAATCCTCTCACCCCGATTGACTTAAACCCTATAGCCAAAACAAGTTATGTTTACAGTCTGATGGTCAGTCGTGCGGTTGAAAACCCTTAGTTTTGCAAAATAGTTTGCAAAACCATTTTGGGGGAATCGCACCAATGGCACGTCCTCGCAGTACAATTCCCGCATATCGCAAACACAAAAACACCGGCCGCGCAGTAGTTTCGTACTATCGGGCTGATGGAACCCGGACGGAAACCATTCTGTCCGGCAAATATGGTTCGCGCGAGAGCAAGGCGGAATTTGAACGCCTGCTTTCTCAACTGCGCGCCAACGAAGGGCAGATGCCCACTGACCTTCGGCAAGACCTGACCATCTCGGAACTGGTTCTCAAGTTCCTTGAGCATGCCAAAAAACACTATGTTGATCCGACCAGTAAGGAACCAACGTCCGAAATGTCCGCGATTTCCGCCGCCGTCAAACCGTTCCTGGTGGGCGAGCGCCATTGCACGGGACATAATCCGCGTACCTGTTTTTCCGATTTCCCCCAAAGTGTGACGAAAGGTGCCGAAGATTGTCGAAAAGTGACGAATTTTCGTCATTTTCGACTTGTGCAATAGCAGAAGGACACCAGGCAACGATACGATAGTTTGGTATTATGGCGATCAATTTTCTAACGCGGCACCATTACCCTCCCGCGTGCCCGCCTATTTCAATAACACCGCATCGTTGTGCGAAGGCAAATTCGGGTCGATTCATCGAGCCGCGATCCATGTCGTGTTCTGCGACGGCGTCGTCCGTTCCATAGCCTATAGCGTCGATCCGCAGACCTGGGAATACCTTTGCAAGATCGACGATGGTGTCCCGGTCGTCGCACCTGAAGGTTGAGCGCCGCTCGCTGTACACGGCAGAAATCATTGCGAGCCTCTTGCTCTTCCTTCGAGAGCAAGAGGCTCTTTGTTTTTCAATCACCCCCGATCGGATCTGACCTCCGCGCTCTTCAACGACAATTAAAATTCCCGATTGGCGAGCCAGACATAATCATTGAGCACCCTCACAACAAGGAGTGTTCTAATGATCACCGATGCGCAACTGCGGATGCTTTGTCGCCTCGACCACCAAGGAACTGGAAAAGAATTGGC
>SIAQ01000083.1 GCA_009697105.1 Gemmataceae bacterium
GGAGAGTGCGGCAAAGGGATGGCGTAAGTTAAACGGCGCCGTTCTTCTCCCAGAGATTCTTCAAGGGGTCAAGTTTGTCGACGGAATCAAAGTTGCCAAAGACGCCGCCTGAATCGGCCGTCATCCACGACTTTCGGGAATAACTCAAATCAGGCTCTCGCTCATCGCTGTGGAAGTAGCTCACGCAAAGGCGCAGAGGGAAATCTACGTCAGCTTTTTTTCTCGCGATTCTCACCCATTTATTGCGACTTCGGGCACTTGCGCGAGATGCACGTTCCCACGACCTCGCCGATGCCAATCTCGATGGATTCGGGCCGTGGATTCAGAAACGACTCAATTGGTCTCGGCAATATCCCGCATGCTCACCAGCTTAATTCGTCCAAAGGGATTGTACATGGGGCTTCCGACCGGCACCCCGGCACTTTCCTGCGTGAAGGCCTGAAAGCGTGGTCCGTTCAGGTCGGCGATTAGGTGACCATTTTCGATCGGTTTTTCGTTCCGTGACACGTAGCGAATCACTTCGATGATGTCAAAGCTGTCGGAGTCGGCACGTTTCATGATAATGTCGCGCAAGCCCAGCGCGTGCATGCCCATTGTCCACACCTCCGTTTTGCCGCCGACGATGGCAACGAAGGCGAAGCTCAGCGCGTCGGGGCTGCCGTCGTCGGCCATGTCGAGCCAATGTTGTCCGCCATGAGCGAGCGTGCTATTGTCGATAAACACGCCGGCGCCGCCGGCCCGCACCACGGCGGCGCCGGCCTGCATCATCGTGCGGGCCGCCTGCATCGAACCGCCCGGACCGCTCAAGAAGATATTCACGGTGTAGCCATCGACCGTCGTCAACTCGTCGGCCGTCGGCGGCTGTCGGCAGGAAGATCGAAAGATCCGGGCAAACTGAGCATCCGCCGCCACGGCGCCAAATCCGATCTCCGTTCCGTCCGGCAAGATCAACGCCTCACCCGTCAAGCGATGGCCTGCGGGCAATCGCTCGACGAGTTCGCGTGGATGCGACCATTGACCCGGAATGCGAAACGCGATTGTGACGGGGGCTGGCTCATTCATCGTGCATTCTCCGATGGGGTCTCGCTTCAATCATGCAATCTTACGGGTTGACCTTTTGGTTAGCAAAGCGCGTATGGTAACTGGCCAGATCCTGCATGGAGACGTTGCCGCCGCACAGAACGAGAACTACCTGGTCGGTGTCCGTGAAATGGGCACGCTGTTCTTCGGCGGCGGCCAGACAGCAGGCGGCGGCCGGCTCGGTTAAATACTTGGTCCGCTCCATGATAAGGAACAGCGCCCGAGCCGCCGCTGAATCGTCCACAACTACCACTTCTTCGACCAACTCACGAACGAGGCGAAAGGTGAAGTCGGAGACCTTGGGAGCGCCAAGGGTGCGGGCGATTGAGGTGATCGCGGGAAGTTCCACGAGCGTGCCGGCCGCCAGGCTTCGGGACATGGCGTCGGCTCCGTGGGTTTCCACGCCGATGATCTTGGCTTCGGGCTTGATAGTGCGAATCGCGGTGGCGACGCCGCCGATAAAGCCACCGCCGCCGATGCTGACGTATATACGGGTGGCACCCGGCAGATCTTCGAGTATCTCCAGGCCGACGGTTCCTTGTCCGGCGGCCACGAGCGGATCGTCGAACGGATGTACCAAAACCCGGCCTGCTTGTTGTAGGCGGGCAGCCTCCGCAAACGCGGCCTTGATGTCGGGACAGAGAACGATGTCGGCCCCATAGCCGCGTGTGCCGTCGAGGTAATTTTGTGGCGTGCTCGCCGGCATGCAGATGGTGGCGCTTAGGCCGAGGTGATGAGCCGCATAGGCGACTCCCTGAGCATGATTGCCGCCGCTGACGGCGACGATGCCGCGTTTGCGCTCATCGTCCGACATTTCCAGGATGCGATTAAACGCCCCGCGTGGTTTGAACGAGCCGGTCTTTTGCAGACATTCCAGCTTCAGGTAGGTTGGCGCTCCGAGATGCGCCGAGAGGGCCCGCGAGTGGATCAGCGGCGTGCGGTGCACGAGGCCACGCAATCGATGCTGGGCGCGGCAAATCAGCTCTAGCGAGAGAGTCATGGTCGGCTCCATTCCGCGGAAGGCGGTTTGTGCTCGTGTCTCATGGCAAGAAGAATATCGTCGGCTAAATCTATGGATACAGCTCCCGAATGCCATTCTTGAGTGCATAGATCCGATCGACCTCGCTATCCGTCAACGGACGGTCGAATACCGCGAGGTCATCCATGTGCCCGACATAGTTTGCGCCAAGCACCAGCAACACTTTCGCGGGATCCCAATCGAACTTCATATCCCATTTCTCAATGGCGCCTTGCAGCTTGCCGTTCAGGTACAATTTGCCGACCGACGGCTTGTGCTTGTCATTGATGTTTTCCAGCGTGAACACGACGTGCGTCCACTTCTCGCGTGAGAAGGAAGCGCGGGCCACCTGCACCATCGGTTTTTTGTCGTTGGGGATGTCAGCCCATGCCATGTTCTTCGGGTTCCAGATGTGGGAGAGCGGACGGATGGCGTAACGGAAGTATCTCGGCGTTTCGTCTTTGGACCATTCCAGAAAGATGTAACCTTTTTTGTTGTCGTCGCCAATGATTTGGATCGGATCGCAATAACCCGGCTCCAGGTCTTGATCGGGACTTATCCTTAGCCAGGCGGAGACGCTGGCGCTCCAGCTCTTGGTGTTGAAGTCCAGCACACCGCTATCCTTGAACGAGGGGCGATATGTCCCCTTCTTGGGGAAATGAATCGCTCCACCGAAGCGCCCCGCATCGGCCGCCAGCTTCACTTCCGCGTTCGGCTTGGCGGGCACCAGTATCTTGCCGTCCTGAACGTAACATTTCTTGTCGCCTCGCGAATAATCGGCATCGAGCCCCTTGTCGAACGACGCATGCAGGGTGAGTGCCTTAAAAAGCTTCGCTTTGCCTTCCAATTCCGCCGCGTCCAAAATCGCGTTTGCTTCCTTGGGTCCGATTTCGTGCACGAATAGATTGCGCCAGCGGATTTCCCCGCCATGCGTTTGCAACATGATTGGGCCTTTAGCCGGCAGCGGTTTGGAACGATCCCAGTAATTCTCCATCAGGCCGCCGTCTACGACCAGTTTCTCGTTCAGCCAAACCCACGTCCGTGAGCCGATTTGCCGAATGCGGAATTGGTTCCACACGCCGAAGGGATTGTCCGCGCGGACCAGCGGATCTCGGCCGAGCGAACCGGGGGTATTGTTGAAAAGGCCGCCGGAGCCGAGGTGGGGCTTTCGGGTCGGATTGTTGAGATTGAAGATTTGATTCCAATCCCAGATTTGCACCTGCGGCGTACCGCGCAGGTAAATGCCGCTATCCGCTTTGGCGACGGTCTTGTATTCGAGAAGCAACTCGATGTCGCCGAACTCCGCTTCCGTCGTGGCGTATGGTCCTGTGCCGTCGTTTACCAGTTCGCCATTCTCGATCCGCCAATGCTTGGGGAAGTCGGCACGCTGCTGCTTGATGTTCGCCGCCTTCTTCTCGCCTTTGAGTTGGGCGTCGCTATGCGGGTTCAATCCGTACCAACCCGCCAGGTCCTTGCCGTTGAAAATCGCGCGAAACCCGGTGGGAGGATTCGGCACTTGAGCAGAGGCGGTCGACCAGATCCCTGGCAGCAAAAAACTTGCCAGGAGATACGAAATCCGAAGAGTGGTTTTGTTCATGTCTTGGTTCCGAATTCGTTACTTCATGGCGAGTAGTTAAGTCCTGAACGTCGTCATTACTGCTTGGCTTTCCCTTGAGCTTTCTGAATCGCTAACAACACCGCGGCCTCGCCCATCAGTGCGGATTCGGGCCGGGGATTGTCTTTGGTGAATGGCGCCATCTGCGCCGCGGCTTCGACCTTGTTCTTGCTCTCGTCCACCATGCTGTTAGGCCCAGTAACTGCTGCCAAAGAAAGGCCCAGGTGCTTGGCGAAGAATTGATACGCCGGAAGGCGCTTGGACGGGCCATAGTCATGGCCGCCGACGATGTGTGCGTTGGCCACCTTGTTCTCGGCATCGAACAGCTTGTAGACATTTTTGATGTAGGGGTATTCGCGCTCGGGCGTGTTCTTGGTCCAGTCACCGCTACAGGAGATTAGCAAGAGAGGCCGAGGCGCTGCCAGGGCGGCAATGTCGGCGTTGTTGGTGACGTGCTTGGCGCTCTTATGGATGGGCAGGCCGCTCTCGCAATTGCAGCCGCCGTAGAATTCGCACGACACCATTACCACCGGTACGGAGACGGCGACGCGATCGTCCACTGCGGTCAAGAGGAACGTCTGCGTTCCACCGCCCGAGGCGCCGGTCACGCCGATCCGCTTCGCGTCCACTTCCTTGAGTGACACCAGGAAATCGAGGGCGCGGATGCTATTCCAGAGCTGAAACGTCAGCACATGGCGTTCGCTGTGCTTGACCTGGCTTGAGTCGCCGTAGCCGACCATGTTATACGACAAGACGGTGGCGCCCATCCGCGCGAGAGTGGCGCAGCGCTGCTGGACATTGGCGTCGCAACGGCCGGCGCCGACATGCCCGTGGGGACAGACGATGCCCGGCCGCGGTTCCTTGCCGTCCAAATCGAGTGGCCGATAGAGATTGGCGATAACGAAGAATCCCGGCACGCTCTCGAAAGCGACATTCTCGACGGAATAGCCCTCGTACTTGCGCAGGCCGGTGATCTGCGGTGCCAGGGGAGTCTTCTCCGGCAATGGCCAAAGTTCGGCGCCGCGCAGGATGCCTTCGCGCACGGTCTGCGCTCGGCTCTGCCATTGTTCCTTGGTCTGGTACAACTGCGCCAGCTTCTTCAGGTCGCTTTCGCCCTTCTGCGCGGACACGGGCGCCGGTAGGCACAGAGCCAACGCACCAACAAGAATCGAGAATCGCCACAGGACCGTTGTGCTTGATGTCATCGATCACCTCCATTTGCCAAATGCGGTTGATACACAATACGCATGCGTCGTAGATTGGCGACTATTGTATGTCGCTTCCATCGCCTGGCCGAAATGACCCAGGAAATTTCGTGAGCAGCCCTCGCACCTCAAATGGGCGATCGACTGGTTGGCATAGCCTTGAGGGCCGACCCCTTGAAAAACACCAACAATAGAATCTGAACCATGCCATGCCACGCCAGGCCTACGTTTACCCTGTACTATGCATTGCATTCTTCAAACTCGAAATCCTCGGCCGGATTGGGCTATTGAACGGCTGAGAGCCTACGGCTCAATGCGGCATGTTTGAACGTATGAGTTTTCGCATACAATAAACGCATCACCATCACCGGAGGATGCACACCATGAGTTTCGGCGGCGATGAAGGAGCAGGCGTCGGGTTTGTGACCGCTCGCGGGCGTGATTGGCCTAGCGTGCGCCAATTCAACGTCTTCCTTGCCAATCGGCTTGGCGCTTTGCTGGGGCTGGTGAGGCGATTTGAAACGACCGATATTCGCATCATCGCTCTCACCGTCGTTGACTCCTCCGACTGCGCGATTATCCGCGTCGTCGTCAGCGAGCCGGACCGTGCTTACGCTATCCTTAACGACGCGAATCTGCCGTTCTCCGAAAGCGAGTTGCTCGTCGTCACACTTCCGGAAGGCCCGCAGCCGCTCCTGCAAATATGCAAAGCGTTGCTGGGCGCCGAGATCAGCATACACTACGCCTATCCCTTGATCGCCGGGCATAACGGTCGGCCGGCAGTCGCACTGAATGTCGAAGACATCGATACCGCGTCAACGCAACTGAAACAGCGCGGTTTCACGTTGATCTCCGAAAAAGAACTCGGCGAAGGGGATTCGTTCTGATCGATACCCTCAAGCCCCAGGATGAGCGCAGCGATTCCTGGGGATCTAACCCCACCAATCGGTGTGCTCATGGTGGGGCTTGAAGCGGAAAACAGAAACGCCATCCAAACAAACCATGCGTAATTTACTCGCTGAACTGCACCGGACCCTCGAAGCTGGCCGCGATTGCGTCTTTTGCTCCGTCGTGGAGACGCGCGGCTCCACGCCACAGAAGGCAGGCGCGGCAATGCTCGTCTTTCCCGACGGGCGTCAAGTCGGCACGCTCGGCGGCGGGTGCGTCGAGGCCGAGGTGAAACGCCAAGCCTTGAAGACGCTCGCCGGTGACGATGCGGGAATGACCGAGCTGCTCAGCTTTTGCCTCGATGACAACTACGGCTGGGACGATGGCCTCATCTGCGGCGGACGCATGAGCATTTTGGCCGACCCGCTCATGAAAAACAGCGAGCGTCGCCAACACTTGCATCAATATTACAAACGATTTCACAGCGTCGTCGAATCAGGCCTTGGCTGCACCGAGGCGGTGACGGTCTCGCCCGAAGTTGGACCCGTCGGCGGCCGATTTTTGTTTGACGCGAAAGGCGTGCCGATCGATCAACTCGCCGGCATTCCCGCACCACCGATGGTGCGAGAGGGCTTGATTCCGCTGGAACGCAGGCCGAAGGCGTGGCATCAACACGGCGTGGCGTATCTGCCTTTTCTGCCGCGTGTGACGTTGCTCATCGTCGGCGGCGGTCACGTCGGCCAGGCAGTGGCCAAGCTCGCCGCCGATCTCGACTTCGAGTCCTGGGTTCTCGATGATCGCGAAGCTTATGCGAACGTCCAGCGTTTTCCAACGTCGTGTCGGCACATCGTCGGCGATATCGGCCAGACGCTGCGCTCTCTCCTGCCGGAGATCACGTCGTCGATCTACACGCTCATCGTCACCCGCGGGCATGGGCATGACGAAGAAGCGCTGTATCACCTGGCGACTTCAAACGCCGGCTATGTAGGCATGATCGGCAGCAAACGCAAGATCAAGCTGATCTACGACGATCTGATCGCCCGCGCCATCCCGGCCGATGCACTGCGCAAAGTGCACGCGCCGCTCGGCTTCGACATTGGCTCACAAACCGTGCCCGAAATCGCCGTCAGCATCCTTGCCGAGTTGATCGCCGTCCGTAATCGCGGTGAAACGATCCCATCGGCGCGTATTCAAGTGAGGGCGGTTTGAGGTGCTGTGTCGCATTGTCCGACGAATCGATTATTTCCGAGCCGCGACCGTGAGGGAGCGGCCGACAGCGAACGCACGGCATCTTATCGGCCGCTCCCTCACGGTCGCGGCTCGGAAAATCGGCGAACTCACGCGTCAAAGGTACACCGCTAGTGAACGCTAAGCCGCAAGCGGAATTTCAATGCGAGGCCAAGCATGGCTACAAGTCTACCACGGATTGCGATTCTCGGCGCCGGGCCGATCGGCCTGGAAGCCGGGCTATACGCGCGGCAACTCAAACTGCCCTACACCATCTTCGAGCAAGGCCGAATCGGCGAACACGTCATGCGCTGGGGCCATGTGAAGCTGTTTAGCCCGTTCGGCATGAACACGACATCGCTAGGCCGCAAGGCCGTCGCCAGCACTCGGCTCGATCCGGGCTTTCCCGCCGATGACCAGTTTGTGACTGGCCGGGAACATATCGAACGCTACCTCACGCCGCTCGCCGAGGTTCTGCGCGATCGCATTAAGACGGAATCGCGCGTGGTAAGCATCGCCCGCGCGGGATTGTACAAACACGAAGGCGTCGGCGATCCGGCTCGTGCGAAATCACCCTTCGTGCTCGTGTTGCGCGAGAAGCAACTTGAACGTTATGAGGAAGCCGATGTCATCCTGGATTGCACCGGAAGCTATTCGCATCACCGTTGGCTAGGGCCGAGCGGCTTGCCCGCGCTGGGCGAAGCGCAAGCGGAACCGTCAATCGCTTACGGGCTGCCCGATATCCTCGGCGATGTCAAACGCGATTACATCAACAAGGCGATTCTCGTCATCGGCGCCGGTTACTCGGCAGCGACTACGGTCTGTTCCTTGGCCAAGCTTTCCCTCGAACACAATTCAACGTGGACTACCTGGGTCTCGCGCTCGCCGCAAACCCAGCCGCTCAGGCGGATTCCCAATGACCCGCTGCGCGAGCGAGACAAGCTCGCCGTCAGCGCCAACCTGTTAGCGACGCGCGATGACGACAATGTCGAATATCGCGCGAACACGGTCGTCGAGCAGATCGAAGTCCTACAGCAAAATCAAGGTTTTCGCGTCATGCTGCGAACGGGCAATCAGAAGAAGCCGCTCGAAGTCGAAAAAATCATCGCCAACGTCGGCTACACGCCTGACCGGACTATCTACCGCGAATTGCAAATCCACGAATGTTACGCCAGCTTCGGGCCAATGAAGCTCGCCGCCGCGCTGATGGGGCAGAAATCCAACGACTGCATGAAGCAGGTCTGTCACGGCCCGGAATCGTTGCGCAACCCGGAGCCGAATTATTTCATCCTCGGCGCCAAAAGCTTCGGGCGGAATGCGCAATTTTTGCTACGGCTCGGCTTTGAACAAGTGCGCGATGTTTTTACGCTAATCACTGGCGATGCGAAGGTGGACGCCACCGACAAAAGTCGATTTCCCGTCGGAGGCTGAAGCGTAGGCGAGGCATTCAGGCTGTCTCGCTTACGCTTCAGCCTCGGAAATTCAGTTTTGTCGGCGGCGTCAAGGTGGACCTTTATCGAGCGTAGGATTTTGGTCGCGCTCGCCGAATGCGAGCGGCTAAACGGGAGTGGAATTCACGATGCGCGACGAACTGGTGCTGGTAATTCCCACGGCGGTCCTGAACGGCGCTGGGCTGTTTCACGGCCTCTGCCGTGATGTCGCGCGATATGAGCGGTTGCTGCTTGATCCGGCGAATTTCGCGTTTGTGCCACGTGCAAGCGCAGAGGATGATCCGAGCCTCAAGCAACTCATTCCCTATGTCGTCCTGAAACACGGCGACGCGGTCTTTCATTACACGCGAGGCAAAGGCGCGGGCGAACAACGGCTGCGAGCGCTGCGTTCCATCGGCGTCGGCGGGCATATCAATCCGATCGACCACGCGAACGGCGAGCATCCTTATCGCCAAGGGATGTTGCGCGAGTTGACCGAGGAAGTGGAGATCGCCACGACCTACCGCGAAACCTGCCTGGGCTTCATCAACGACGATAGTACGCCGGTCGGGCAGGTGCATCTCGGCATCGTGCATCTGTTTGAACTAGAAACGCCAGCGGTGAAACGGCGCGAGATCGATCTCGCCAACGCGGGCTTCGCGCCGATTTTGGAGTTATGGCAGCGGCGTGAGACGTTTGAAACGTGGTCGCAGTTTGTGCTGGAGGAGTTAGTGCGATGATCCGTTTAGCCGCTCGCCTTTGGCGAGCGTGTGCGCCAAACGTCGCGCTCGCCAAAGGCGAGCGGCTAAACGGAAACGAGCACCATCACCGCCGAATTGCTCGCGTCACACGGCTTTCGCCGTTTTGGTGGTAGGACCAGATTTCTTTGCCGGCGCGATCGACTTCGATGGCGCCGACGGCGGCATTCATGGACGTGATCAGCGTGTTGCCGTTGGACAGCCGAACCGCCGCGATCGGCTGTTCAAAGGGGACTTCCCAGACGGCTTTGCCTTTCGTGTCATATTCGACGACTTTCCCCTCGGCGTGATGAGGCACAAGGACTCGGCCATTGGGCGCCGCATAGATTCGGCCGCCGAAGAGGCGCATGCCGAGGGCGATCTGGAAGCTGTGGACCTCTTTGCCTTTGGCGTCGAAGCGAGCGATGCGGCTGTCGGCGAGCATGCACAGGATTTCACCGTTGGGGAGTTTCGAGGCTTTCATGATCTTTCGACCTTCCTCGGGGAACTCGATGTTGACGACTTCCATGCCATCCTTGTCGAACTCGAGTAATTGGTGATCGGTGGCGATGAAGGTATTGCCGTTCGGGAGGCGCTGAGCGGCAAGCGGCCCGACGATGCCGCGTTGCCAAACGATCTGCCCGCGCGTGTCACGCTCGGTGACGCGGTTGCCATGATACTCGGCAATGAGCACACGATCGTCGGAAGTGACCTGAGCGTCGAGTGGGAAGACGACGTTGCGGATATCCCAGCGCGGGGTTTTGTCGCGGCCCAATTCCATGACCCGGCCCTGATCAAGCAGCACCAGCAGCGTTCGTCCCAACGATAGCGGCGGTTCTTCGAGCTTCGCAAGTTTGGCATCGCCCGAATGCTTCTTCCACCATTCCTGCCAGGCATCGCGGCACTTGGCACGCGTTTCCGTATCGTTGCCCATCGAGATTGAGGCCGGCGACAGCGTGCCAGCAACTTGCAGCAACAGATCTTCCGTCTGCCAGGCGGCGTTCAACGGTAGATCGACAAGCCCATTGATGAACGCCGGCATCGCGGTCTGGTCCCCCGCGAGAACCCGGACGCGTGCCGTGCGCCAGCGAACGAATGAATCAGGATCGCTTGCCAGTTTCCGCACGTCCTTCACAACGCCCTTATCGGAGTGTCGCGCAAGCGTTTCCGCCGCACACGCGCGCCGAATTGCGGAACGATCGGTCAGCGCCGCCAGAATCCGTGGCGTGGGTTTACCGTCGACGAAACCGTATTTCCTGAGCGCCCAGCGAATTTCATCGAGTACCGTGTCATTGTCCGCAAATGGGGCGAAATCGATCAACGCCATTCCAAGGTCCTTCGCGCCGAGCACGCCCAATGCACGTACTACCGCAGCGGGGACTTCTGGACTGACATCGTTATTTTGTATGGCTGATATCGCCGATTCGATGCGGCGAACCGATTCCGTATCGAATTCTCCCGTCGTATTGCGAAGAACCTCCAGGCCGGCGATGCCGCGGGCAATGACGTCGCGCATCGCCTTCTCGCGCGTTAGGTAATGTGCTGAGCCAAACTTGCGCAACAGTCGTTCCAGGCCGGGGCGTTCGCTCTCCGGCAGAATGCGTTTGCGGAGAAAAGCTAGCAAGCTTTCAGGGTCGACGGTCAGATTCGCGCGGCGAAGAATGGCGTCATCGGTGGCGTCGATTGGCGGAACGGCGGGCTTCTTTTCTTTGGGCTTCTTGTCGTCAGGCTTCTTTTCAGGCGATTTCTTGTCATCGCCGGCGGGCAGCAACGAATTGGTCGATGCGACGAATAAACCGCACACGCCAAGCATCAACATCCGATGAAAGACACGCATGATTGAAACCTCGGGGCGTAACATCCTTGATTGCTGCTTGTTCCACCAAGCCGAAAAAAACGAACCACAGAGACACAGAGAAAATGCGCGGAATTGTGCGCGGCAAAAGTCACGTCTCAGCACCACCCAGTGTATTCGTGTTCTCTGTGTTTTCTGTGTCCTCTGTGGTTTGTGTCTGGACTTCAGCGCCGGCGGGCGCGAAATGGTCGGCCTTCGGTTTGCAGGCTCCAGACTTCGCGGCCCATGGGGTCGAATTCGACGATTCGATAACTCAGGCTGCACGTAACGAGCGTGTTGCCATTGGAGAGGCGCGTCGCACTCACGGGCGTGGGGACATTGATCTGCCAATGGCGTTTGCCTTCCCAATCGAATTCGACGACGGCTTGATTATTGTAAAGCGGGACCAGGACGCGGCCATTCGGCAGAACCTCGATCTGGCCGCCGAGCGAATAAATCGCGCCGCCAAGCATGAAGCTCTTGAGTTCACGGCCCTGCGGATCGAGAAGTTGGCAGCGCCCGCCGGACGTGGCCACGGCGATTTCGCCATTGCGTTTGTGAAAGGCCGCCATGATGCTGGCACCAGGCGATTGCCAGGAAAAGACGTCTCGCCCGTCGCGATCGACGATCACCAGACTCTGGCGCGTGGCGATGAAGGTATTGCCATTGGACAGACGCTGACAGGCGATCGGCATATTCGCGTTCGCCTGCCATAGGACGTTGCCTTTGAAATCTCGCTCCGTAACTCGGCGATCGAAATACTCGGCAACGAGCAGGCGGTTCGGGCCGAGGATCTGAACGTCGAGCGGATAGCGAGGCCCGTCGAACTCCCAGCGTACGACTTTGTCTTTACCCACTTCGTAGATTTTGTTCTTCGTATTCGCTTTCAATGCCGTCACGCCAAGCACCGTGAAGCCGAGTTCTTCACGAGCATATTGTTTGGCGAGATCGAGTTTGGCGTGATACTTGTCGTACCACTTCTGCCAATCGGCGACAAAGGCCTGGACCTTCGTGGGCCCGGGATGGTTTGCGCTCGGCGCGTTCTCACCCGCTACAAGGAATAGCGTTTCGAGTGCCACGTCCATGCGATCCGCTGGTAGATCGGCAAGCGACTGAATCAAGATCGGCAGCCCAGTCTTGTCGAGCTTTTCCGTCAGGCCAAGCCCGACCTGATAACGGACCTGCGGATGCGTATCTTTCAGCAGGTGGCCGATCTGCTCCTTCGCCGACGGTCCGAATTTCCTTACCAGCGTTTCACCCGCGGCGGCACGCTGGCTTGGATTTTTCGAGGTCAGCATTTCGATTACGAGTGGCGCGGGCTTATTCTCGCTAATACCAACTACGTTGATCGCGTGTTGAATATTCTGACGGACCGTTTCATTCGTGGCATACACCACAAAATCAAATAATATAGGCAGGCTTCCTGCGGGTTTGTCGCGGGCAATCAGCCGGGCGGCCGCGGTTGCCGATGCGTAGTCGCGCTCGGCAGGAAATTGTTCGAGCACCTGGCGCAGTCGGCCATCCGTCTCGGCATCGGATGGCGTGTCTCGCCGCGCCGTTTCGATGAGCACACGCACGACAGGCCCCATCGCCAACAGATCACGCTGGGCATTCATTCGTTCGCTGTACACGCCTTTGCCCAGGCGGGCGGCATTTTTCTTGAAACCGGCGATGACTGTTTCCGACGGGATGCGTTTCTTGAGTATTTCGAGAAGTTGCTCGCCTTTGGTCGGCAGATTCTGGCTGCGAAGCGTCGCTTCGTCCGCAGCGTAATCGGCGTCGGTCCGCGATTGCGCGCAAATGGATTGCGCGATCAACAGGAGAACGACGATGACGATTCGCCGATGCATTGGGTGATACCTACTAGGTTTATCCGCTCGCTTTCGGTGAGCGCGAACGTATTACACCTCACGAAGTTCGCACACGCCGAAAGCGAGCGGCTAAACGGTTTGTTAGCGCCTCCGGGCGACGAAAATGAGACCGTCGGCGACGAAGTTCCAAACCTGATTGTTGCCCGAATACTCATACACCTGGCGCTGATTGTAGCTCGAGATGAGGTTATTGCCGTTGGGCAGGCGAACCACGGAGTTCGGCCAATTCAGGTTGAGGATATTGCCGACTTGTTTGCCTTCTTTGTCGTATTCCTTGACCTGTTGTTGGTTGTAATGTCCGAGGAGGACGTTGCCATTGGGGAGCACGTCCATGGTCCCGTACAGGATTTGCACTGGGGTGACCTGGAACTGCTGATTGATTTTTTGCGTGCGCGGTTCCATACGGATGTAGGTGCCGACGTTGGTAACGAAGGCGACCTCGCCGGTCGGCAGCTTACGGGCACGCATTAGATCAGGGCTAGGGCGCTGGTAGCTCCAGACTTCTTGTTTGTTGCGATCGATTTCGAGGAGTCGGCCCTGCGTGGCGATGAAGGTGTTGCCGTTGGCCAGGCGTTGCACGGCGAAGGGGTTACCACCGCAGGCGAACTCCCATTTGATGTTGCCTTGTTGATCGCGCTCGGTGACTCGGTTGCTCAGGTACTCGGCGAGAAGGACGCGGTTGCCGGTGATGACCTGGGCATCGACCGGTTGACCGGCGGGAACGGCGAATTTCCAGCGGACCTTTTTGTCTTTGTCGAGTTCGTAGATTTCGGTCTGATTGACCGCGCCGCCCGCACCGATGCGGTTGTTTTGCTGGACGATGAGCGTATAGCCGAGATAGACGTTGTCGGCGGTTAGCTTGGCCATATCGAGCGACTTGGCGTTGGTTTCGTACCATTTGGCCCAGGCATCGCGGCAGGCTTTCTTGGCGACATCGTCGTTGCCAAGTGAAACCACGGGAGCCTTGTCGCCGGCGAGGCGATGCAGGGCCTCTTCGATGGGCCAAAGGTCGCCCGGCGCCATTTTCGCAAGCAGGTCGATCATCACAGGGATCGCGTCTTTGTCCTGCAATTCGAGCAGCGCCAGGCAGATGCGATAACGCACCGCGATCACCTCGTCGGCAAGCAACTTCTTGACATTCGCAAGTTCATCTTTGACGCTTGCGCGAATCAACGCCTCGCCGGCGGCGCCTCGCTTGACCGGATTCGCATCGCTCAACGCCTTGGTCAGAACGGCTTCGACCGTGCCGTTGCGGACGGCCACGGCGCCGAGCGTCTTGCTGATCTCGTCCACTACCATCGGATCGGTGGCAAGCGGCAAGAACGCCATCAGCACGTCGGCGGCGCCTTCGGGCTTGATCTTCGCGATCACCCGCGCAACCGCAGCTTGCAGGATCGGCTCGCTCTTCGTGTCGATGCGCGCCTTCAAGTCGGCCACACGCTTCCTCACTTCCAAGTCGGGATCGTTCTCGCCTTCCTTCAAGCCCGGAACAGCGGCGGCGCCGAGGCCGATCAGAGCGCTGAATGCCTTCTCGCGGACGGCGAATTCCTCGTCGCCAAGCTTTTTCACCAGATCCGATATTTCCTTCGGATCCGGTGCCTTGAGTGTGCGTTTGCGAAAATACTCCAGCAGGTCTGGCCCGTCACCTTTCATGCCGTTTTCGCGAACCGTACGAAGATCGTCTTTGAACGATTCATGCTGGTCGATGAACTTGATGTCTGGCAGTTTTGGGGGTTTGTCATCCGTCTTTACTTTCGGATCTTTGCCCGCTTGATTCTGCGAGAGGGCATAACTGCCACAGAAAGCGGTAAACACCAGACTCGCGAGGAACAATTTGGTACGAAGCATGAGGATGTACCTTGAGGAATTAGCAGAGAGACTTAGCCGGTTTATTCTAGTAACAATGCCGCGGGCGACAAAAGTCCAATTGTTTTCGTTTAACGTACACATCCTGACGCGGACGCTATGCGTTTTGCCGCTTGCGGATTAGCGTTCGCGTGGCGCCTTGCGAGCGCTAAACCGCAAGTGGCGGAATCGAGAAGCTCTTGTTTCGATTTTCCTAAACGGGGACGGTGCATCCTCACACCAGCGAATCAAACACGCGTACGTTTTTCCAGGTTGCCTTATTTTCCGCAATGAACTGGTTATGGCGCGGCGCGGTCTGGTAGACATCGTGATCGGTCTTCGTTTTGAAGATGATGTGCAGCGCGACATCGAATCCGCGATCGTTCACCGGGCGATCCATTTCCGCCGCGAGCAGGCCACAGGCGAAAAACAAAACTCCAGGATGGTCAGCCAGGTATTTCTTGCAGGCGGCGACGAGTGTCTGTTTGGCAGTATCGCCGGCGTCATTCAGCGTAAAGTAAACATTGTGCGCGAGCATTGGTTCCTCGGTTTATTGCAGGTTTCACCTGCGACCCAGCGATTGCGCGGGATGATCCGAGCGCTAAGCCGCAAGCGGAATACAATAATGTGGACGTTTATTCCACTTCATTGCGAACGAATGATTGCCAGTTTCATAACGGTTTTCTAGCTTGCCAACAGGATTACTTTACAGGATAGAGCAGGGAACTCCCATCGTGAAATGCTTACATGCGGCATCCGAAGTCGCCGGTTTCGCAAAAACCGGCGGTCTTGCGGACGTCGTCGGCTCGCTGCCGGCAGCACTTGCGAACCGCGGCATCGACTGCGCCGTCGTCATGCCGCTCTATCGCGCCTGCCGATCTGCGAGCGTGCCGCCAACCCCCACCGAGCACCGCTTCCGCCTACCAATTGGCGAGCGCATGTTTGAAGGCCGACTCTGGCGTTCTACCCTCCCCGATACCGATGTCCCAATCTATTTCATCGAACAGCCGGACTTTTTCGACCGCGACGATGCCGAACAGGGACGCGGAATCTACCAATTCACCACCAGCGCGGGCCAACGACAGGACTACGACGACAATAGCACTCGCTACGGATTTTTCGCGCGAGCGGTGCTCGAAATGATCCGCCTGACCAACTTTTGGCCCGACATCCTGCATCTCCACGATTGGCCAACCGGACTCACACCGGCCTATCTCCGAGAGGTCTATCAACGGCACGGCAAGCCGGCGCTGCGCGGCAGCTACGCGGCGATCCGCACGGTCTTCACCATCCACAATCTCGCCTACCAAGGCGCATTCCCGCCCGACGATCTGCCGGCGCTCGGCCTGCCGTGGAACCTGTTCACCTATGACAAGCTCGAGTCCTATGGCGCCCTCAACTACCTCAAGTCCGGGCTCGTATTCGCGGACCTTTTGACAACAGTCAGCCCAATGTATGCCAAGGAAATACAGACGCCTGAACACGGCTGTGGATTGCAGGGTGTCCTGAAACTGCGGGCGACACAGATGCATGGGATCGTCAACGGCATCGACGGTAATATCTGGAACCCCGCGACCGACCCGGCTCTTACCGGGAACTATGACGTGAACACGGTTGGCCAGGGCAAACCGAAATGCAAGGCGGCACTGCAAGCGCTGTTCAAGCTCGAGGTCTCGCCGCGAACGCCACTTTTAGGCATGGTGTCGCGCCTGGCATCACAGAAGGGCTTCGATCTCGTCGAGCAGGTGATACCCGATTATCTACGCCGCGGCGTACAGCTAGCGTTGCTTGGCGACGGCGATAAAGGCTACCGCGATATGTTGCTGCGGTTGCGCGAGCAATTTCCTACGCAGGTCGGCTTGCACCTCGATTATAGCGAAGCGATCGCTCATCAGATCGAGGCCGGCGCCGATATTTTCCTGATGCCGAGCCGTTATGAACCGTGTGGCTTGAATCAGCTCTACAGCCTCAAGTATGGCACGATTCCCGTCGTCCACACGACCGGCGGGCTGGCGGACACCGTCATCGATGCGACCTCGGAGAGCATCGCCATGTGCCGAGCCACGGGGTTCGCGTTTGATACGTACAAGGCGGCGGCGTTCGACGAGGCGTTGCGGCGAGCAGTTCAGACCTACCGCGACTCGCCGCTGTTGTGGAAACAGATTCAGGAAACCGGCATGAAGCAGGATTGGTCCTGGAGCCGAAGCGCGGGTGAATACGAACGTCTGTATCGACAATTATTGCAAGAGCTATGACGAGAGACTGAACCGCCCCGCAAGGATTGATGAAACCTCAGAACGTATACCGCTGGAATTGGAATGAGCAGCAACACGAAAATAGCCGGGCGCCTGCACGATATGGTGCGACAGTACAATCGAAAGCTCGCGGCCGATGCTATGTTGCAGCTTGTGCTTGGTATTGCCTTTTGTTCGCTGACATTTGGGTTTGTCTTCTGGGTAGCATGGTTTTCTAGCTCTCTCTTCCTCCGTAACCTGGGGCTTCACGCCTGGCAGTTTGGCGCTGTCTTTTCGGGGCTGTTCATTGTCGTTGCCGTGTGGTCGGCCTGGAGTCGCGTCGATCCGTTGGCGGACTTGAAGCCGCTCTCGGAGCGAGAACAGATGCACCGACTCGTCAGCCTGGCGGTTGGGCTCACTTACTACGACAGCGCTAGATCGAGAATTTGGCCCGCATTGTAGCCGAATTCGTGAGAATTCGGACGACTTGGGCAAACGAGGGAAGGCCGAATTCTCACGAATTCAGCTACAGGATACGATGTAGCGCTGTCGTATTACTTCAGCCCGCGCCATGCCACTGCGGGTGCGGCTGTTATGTTACTCGGTGGACCAGCGAGTATCTTCCAGGCTCTCGGCATCTGGGCGCATCGGCTTCGCGCGAACGACGCGATCATCGCCGAGGCCTCAAGCCTGCTTGCCGCGAGCGATCCGCAATGTCCCATCGAGAAGATTCACGAGATAGCCTCGGCGGTGTTGTTGAAACGGCTCGGTCTGATCAAGGTCGTACCGAATGGCGAGTCCCACGCTCTGACGCTCACCGAGAAAGGCCGTAAGATACTTGAGAATCGGGCCAAATGATCGTTCGATTGAATGGCAGCAATTGCGAAAAGTTGCCGCGAGGCATTGCGCGAGCGCTAAGCCGCAAGCGGCGGCTGTTTATTTTCTAGGAGATAGCTGATGACGCGAACTGTTGCACTATTTCTCACGTTGTTTCTGTTGTCGCCAATCCTCGCCCAGGAACGGGTCAAACCCGCCAACGCCAAGGGCGGGAAGGGATTCGGCGAACCCTGGACCGACGTGCCGACGGAGTACAAGAATCTTCGTATCCATGATTGGCCGATTCCCACCGATCTCGCGAAATGGCAGAAGGACCGCGTTGAGACGCGCAAGACACTCCAGCAATGCATGGGCGATCTGCCGACTCGGCCCGATCCACGCAAGGTCAAAGTGCTGAGCAAAGTGATCGGCGACTACTATACCGAAGAACATTTCGAGTTCCACAACGGCGTCGATCAGATCGTCGCCGGCATCCTGCTGATTCCACATCGCATCAAGAAACCGGTGCCCGCCATCATCCTCGCGCATGGGCATAGCGGCTCGAAGGAGATTCTCACCGTCAACGAGAAGAACGCCCAGTGCGCCGGCCCGTCGCTTGCGAAGAAGGGTTATGTCGTCGTCGCCATCGATTCCTACTTTTGCGGCAGCCGAATCGGCAAAGGCCCGGCGGGATCGCGCGAGACGAAATCGCCGAGTGAGGAATTCAGCCTCTTCAAGTATCACGTCCTCATGGGCCGATCTTTGTGGGGCATGATGATTCGCGATCAGCAGTGCGTCATCGACTATCTCGAAACTCGGCCCGAAGTCGATGCCAAGCAGATCGGCGTCAGCGGCATGAGCATGGGCTGCACCACGAGCTGGTGGCTGGCCGCCGTCGATGAACGCATCCAGTCGGTCGTCGGCGTTGCCTGCTTTACGCGCTACACGGAACTGCTCGCCCACGGCAACCTGCGTTCGCACGGCATCTATTACTTCGTCCCCGGCGTCTTCGCCAAGTTCGACACCGAAGCGATCCACGCCCTGATCGCCCCGCGGCCACACCTCGAACTCTCCGGCGATGAGGACCAAGGCGCTCCGCTCGACGGCGTCATACAACTCGAAAAGAAGCTCGGCCAGGTCTATCGCCTCTACGGCAAGGAAAGCAACTTCCGCAGCATCGTGTATGAAAAGACCGGCCACGAGTATCTGTCGGAAATGCGAAGCGAAATGGTGCGCTGGTTCGAGAAGACGTTGCCGATTGTGAAGTGAGAGTCTGTAAGCCCCATCATGAGCGCAGCGATTGGTGGGGGTGACACGCGAATCAGAGCCGCGCACGCAGTAAGCGGTTTGAAGTTGCAATCGCGGTATGTTCTAACCGCTTACTGCGTGCGCAGCTCTGACAAATTGACGAAACTATTCCACCTACCGCTTCCGCGCCGCCACCAGATAGCCATACGCTCGCAACCCTTCAAGCAGCCACGGTCGTCGGAGTTGGCCGTCCGCGCTCAGGCTCACGGGGCGGATTTCGAGGATCTCGAAGCCGGCGTCGCGCAGCAACTTGGCGATCTCGCGGCGAGTGAAAAGGTGCATCCTCATTTCGCCGATGCCCTGGTGCGGCGGCATGACGTAATCGCCCGGTTCGCCTCGGCCTAGCATTGATCGCGCGAGATCGTCGGCAAGCAAACGTCGGCCATGCGCAGTCCAAACGTTAAACCAGCGATTGTGCATGTGCAGCACAAACACGCCGCCGGGCTTGAGCAAACGGAAAGCATGCTGTACGGCTCGCAGTCTCGCCGCGACCCCAACGATCAAGCCGAGCGTGCTGAACAAACATGCGGCGTTGTCGAACGACCCATCGCCGAAGCAGCCAAGTTCGACGATGTTCGCAACCGCACATGGAATGTGCATGCCAGCAGCTTCGGCCTTGCTGCGCAACACGCCGAGCATCGCAAGCGACAGATCAACGCCGACCGGCGCATGCCCTGTTTGTGCAAGGGCAAGGGCCAGGCGTCCCGTGCCACAGCCGAGATCGAGAAAGCGCCCGCCTGGTTTACAGTGTTCGAGAACGAACGCAATATCGATAGATAGCAACGGCGTCCCAGCGAGCGCCGCATCGTAGGCGCGAGCGATGGCCGGGTCGTGGAAATAATCCCACAACGAGCGCGAAACACCAGGCGGCAGCTGCCAATCCGCAGGCATCAATTGTTACTTCCGAAGAAAGAACTTAACCACAGAGAACACAGAGAAAATCAAGACAGGTAATATAAACTATGCACTATTTCCGCAGGTCCACACCTCGACGCGATTTTTCTATCCCATTCCATTTCTCTTCTCTGTGTGCTCTGTGTTCTCAGTGGTGAGATTTTTTTGTGGTAATCGCTATCACTCGCCTTTCGCTTCTTTCCAGATCGGGCCGTACACTTCCTTGTCAAACGGCGGGCAACCTGTCGCGAATTGGCCTTGCTCGTTGTGCTTCGAGCGCATCAGGGCCGTGCAATAACTAAAGGTTCGGCAGATGCGCTTACGGTCGAGCTTGCCATGCTCGGCGAGTTGACGCACGAAATCGGGCTGCGCGAGCGTCGCCCGGCCCACACCGATGAAGCTCACGTTTCGCGCACGCACATTGGCGGCGCCGGCCTGCGGCAGGTACTCCTGAAGCCAACTATAGCCGCTGCCAATGATCGGCGTCTGCGGAAACGCTCGCTGTATCGTCGTCGTCAAGCGGAAATGACGCGCCACGCCAAGCAGCGGATGCTCCGGCGTGTGATAGCCATCGGGAGGCGGAACCTCGAATGGCCGAATGACGTGTGGCGATGCATACGGGTTGCCCATCGACACATTCACAAGCGATACGCCCAGGCGAATCATCTCGCCGATCCACGCAATCGGCTCGGCCAAATCGGGTTCGAGATGATTGTGCGGGTTCGTGCCCCATGCGCAGTCGACCGGCAACGTGTGCGGGCATGGTTCGCCGATGTTGTCGCCGGCGCGTTTGTTGTACGGAATCGAATCGTACAGGTTGATTCGTGTGGCGATCAGCAGGCCCGGCACCTCTGTGCGGATCGCGGTGATGATGTCGCGCGCGAGCCGAGTGCGGTTTTCCAGCGAGCCGCCGTACGGCCCCGGGCGCGTCTTCGCCGCCAGGAGTTCGTTGAGCAGGTAGCGATGGCATTGCTTGACATCGACGAACTGATACCCGACTTTGTAAGCCAGTTTGGCGGCCCGGACGTAGTGATCGACAAGCCGGCGCAGATAATCGTCATAGACCAGCGGATACGATGCGTCCACGGTGCGTTTCGTTGCTTTGTCAACAATCGTGCGAGGATCGAGCAATGGATCATGCACCGCGCAAAGTGGCCGGCGATACGAATAGCGCCCGGAGTGAGCGAGCTGGATGCCGACGAGTAGATCGTCGTCGGAACCGAACGCTTCGCGATGCGCGTGTCGGCAATCGATGAGCATCTTCGCGAAGCCGTCGGCATGGGCGTCGGTCAGCAGCAGTTGCCGAGGGTTCGCGCGACCTTCGTCGAGAACGCCAGCGGCCTCGCCCCAGATCAGCTTCGCCCCGCCGGCGCCAAAACGCTGATACCGGCGAAAGACGAGTTCGTCGGGTGCGCCGTCGGTCGTGCCGTCGCAGCCTTCCATTGGCTGCACGCAGAACGCATTGCCAACGCGAAACCCGCCGACGTCCACGGGTTGAAACAGTGGCGTGAGATCGGCATCGTAGCCGAGGTCGAGGCCAAGGCATCGCGTTTCCGCTTCGAGATCGGCGAGCGTGTGGAATTTGAAGTAGTGTGCCATGCGGTGACTCATCTGTTAATCGTTTAGCGATCGCGCGAGCTCTAAACGATAAACTAAAAACGCTAGAACCTTTTCTGCCGTTGCAGCAGGTACTCCATCAGCGCCTTGTCGAAACCGATGCTCGTGTCAGTCGCCAGGTAGTCGATGCCGGCTCGTGTGCATTCCTCTTTGTAGCGATCGCGGAACTGCTTCACCGCATCGAGATAGTCCGGCTTCATGCCCGGCGCGTCGATCGTCATGCGGCGATTCTCTTCCATATCCTTGAACTCGACGACGCCTTCAAATGGGAAATGCACCTCGGCTTCATCGAGTATGTGAAACACGATCACGTCATGTCCGCGATGCCTGAGCATGTGCAGGCTTTGCATGATCGGCTCCGGGTCGGCGAGCAAATCGCTGAAGAGCATGATCAGGCTTTTGCCTCGCACCATCGAAGCGAGTTGGGTCAGGCTGTGGGCGACATCGGTCATGCCGGTGGGCTTGAGGTTCGCCAGCAGAGCCAGGATCGACGCGAGTTGCGTGCGTTTACTTTTCGGCGGCAGACATTGGCGGATCTGCGTATCGAACGCGACTAGGCCGACTGGGTCTTGCTGATGCACCATCATGTAGCCAAGAGCCGCGGCGAGGCAGATGGCGTAGTCGAACTTCGTCAGCTCTTGGCGATAGGTGTACGCCATCGATCCCGACAGATCCATCGCCAGGTAGCCGGTGACGTTGGTCTCGGCCTGGAACTTGCGGATGTAGTATTTGTCGGTCTTGGCATAAACGCCCCAGTCGATGTCCTTGAGATCATCGCCCGCGGAGTATTTGCGATGCTCGGAGAACTCGACGGAAAAGCCATGGAACGGGCTGGCGTGAAGACCTTGCAGAAAACCTTCGACGATGAATTTGGCGCGCAAATCAAGCCGAGCGACTTGGCGGATGACTTCGGGCCGAAGGTATTGCTCGGGTTTTTTCATGGCTATTAATGCCAAGCCCGCAAGCGAGCGAAGAGAGCCTGCGGGGCCGCGGCGTCTTAACCCACGCAGACTCGCTTCGCTCGCCTGCGGGCTTGTGGAAAATTCGGCGCTACTTCGACGCGGGCAGCAGCTTGATTTCGATCTTCTTTAGCGACACCTGGACATCCGGGCCACCTTTCACGGGGCCGTGCTGTTGGATGGCGAAATGGCCGCGGGTGTGCGTGTTCTTTTCGTCTTTGAAGTCAGCGGTCTTTTTGCCGTTGACGAGAATCTGGATGTGGTTGCCATTGGCGATGACTTCCTGGGTGAACCACGTGTCCGCCGGAACGAGCATCTCGGTGATCTTGACGAAGTTATACAGGCTGCCTGTCTTTTGCGGATCGGGGAAGGTGCTGTTGACCTGGGCTTCGTAGCCTTTGGGGTAGCCGGGGCCGAACTTGGTGCGGAAATATTGGCCTGAGTTGCCCTTGTCGTTGATTTTGACTTCGATGCGATAGTGGAAGTTTTCGTAGTCGTCCTTCTCACTGAAGAGATGGCTCGTCGCTTTGCCCTTGGAGTGCAGGACGCCGTCCTTGACGAACCAGAAATCGTTGAGATGTTTGGCATCGAACGTCTTGAAGCCGGTGAGGTCTTTGCCGTTGAAGAGTTGGATCCAGCCGGTGTCGGCTTTCTTATCGCCGGCCTCGACCTGCGTGAAGGCCAATGGAAGCAATAGTGCGAACGCGAATACGATGCGATGCATGAAGGAAACTCCAAATAGGTGTAACGATGTTGTCGATCGAGAGGTTGTTATATTTCACTTGGCAGGAAATGTCGCATTCCCCAACGGATCGAATTATTTCCGAGCTGCGTCCGTAAGGTAATGGCCGACTGGATGCCGTGCGCATTTTGTCGGCCGCTCCCTCTCGGTCGCGGCTCGGAAAAGCGTCAAACCTACCCGTCGAAGGCACATATAACCCACCTTAACAATGTAGCCGCGTCAAGCTGTGCGGCATCGCGCGATTGCAGCACTTATGTAGCCCCTGCGGTTTGCCCGTTCATCCCGCCTGTGACAAACGACTGTTGTGGAAGGAAGAAATGCGACGAAACGAATAATCATGCTGGAAACTCCGCTGACTGGCGGTATAAGGCGGCCCCTCGGCAATGGATTGCCGACCGCGGATGAAGGCAAAGGGTAGGTGCTAGGATGCACGCACACATACGATTTTCCGTCGCACTGATCTTGCTCGCCGGCACCGGTTTGGCGTCGGCGCAGGATGTCGCTTGGCGCTCGGCCACGCCACCGTCCAACCCCGGCATCAAACTCGGCAGGGCAACGCCCATCGCGGGCGTGACTCCGTCGTTCACGCCGGTTCGCGCGGAAACGCCACGGGTCGTCCGAGGCCAATTCCCCGATCCGCCTTCCTTCCCCAGCGGCGGCGGCGGACCTCCCCCGACGTTCGGTCCCACGCCAAATTCCATCGACATCTACAATCGCGGCGGCGTCAATAGCAACAACGATCTCGGCAACTACTGGGATCGCTTTTGCAATAAATTCAAACGCTGCTGGGATGACGTCATCGGCAGCGCCGGCGGAGCGTTCCAACCCGGCCCAGACCGCTCGATGTTCCAAAGCGATCGCAAGTTCGATATCTTTACGTCACCCGTGTCCAACCCGTTTTACTTTGAAGATCCGCGGGCGCTCACCGAAATCCGCCCCGTCTTTATTTGGCAGCATACACCCAGCACCAACACCGTCTGGAACGGCGGTGATAACTTCGCTTTCGCCGCCCGCGGCAGCGTTGCTTTTACGCCGAACATCTCCCTCGTCGTCAATCGCGTTGGCTGGTCCTTCATCAGTCCCAAGACCGGCACGCCGGACATCGGCAGCGCCAACGGCTTCTCCGAATTACACCTCGGGCCAAAGTTCACGATCATTCGTAACGATGTGAGCAACACCGTCGCCGCCGTCGGGTTGACGTTTGAAATACCAGCTGGCTCCTCGCGCGTGCTGCAAGATACGGGAAGCCTGTCCTTCTCGCCTTACTTCAGCCTCGCACAAAACTTCCTGCGCTCGGAGTATGGCAGCTTCAACTTCATGACAACCTCTGGCTATGTATTCCAAACTGATGGACAACGCACCGAATCGATCTTCGCCAGTTTCCACATCGATTACGACATTCGCAATTCGCACCGTGTGTACCCGCTCGCGGAACTCAACTTCCGCCATTACACGCGCAACGGCAATGCCCGCGATCTCGACTTCGAAGGCAGCGACCTCGGCAACTTCGGCTCGCGCTCTGTCAGCGGTCTGAGCGAACTATCACTCGCTTTAGGTGCTCGCTTTGTCATCAACAACAACGTCCATTTCGGCATCGCCGCCGAGTTCAACGTGCTACCCAACTCCAGCGGCCGACATCTGGATCAGTTCCGCTTGACAACCGACGTTATTTTCCGCTATTGATCGCCGCTTGCGGCTTAGCGCTCTCGTTACGTCAGGTGACGTCGACGCTAAGCCGCAAGCGGAATTCGTCACACCGCCACCGCCCGCCCCGTTTTCGCCGATTCGCACTCGCGGTGGCACAGCACCAACGCATCGCGTGCCAGCTGTCCGCTGAGCAAATCCGGTTCGCGGCCCGCTTTCACGCCATCGACAGCCGCTTGAAGCTCCGCCGTGAACGCTGTCGTCGCCTCCTCACCGCCTTCGAGTTTCGGCTGTTCGCTCGAACCGTCGGCTCTGAGCACGGTGAGCGGACAGGTTCCTGATTCGTACACCAATGTCGCCTTCTCCAGGTAAATCTCATACCCGTGCACGAACGGCCGCCCCTTCATCGCCACCGCGCCGCTGGAGCAGGTAATCGCCGGCCCGCCTGGTCCGTAGAGGTACGATGTCGTCAGATAATCGACGCTGTCACCCGACGCCACCCCGACGGAGAACACCTGCTTTGGAACGCCGGCGACCAGACCGATGAAGTGCGTGTCATGAATGTGCAGATCGACGGCTGGCCCGCCGGTCTTGGACGCATCGCCGATTTCCGCCGACCAATCCGGCTTGGAGATGACTCGCTTGAAATGCCCGCCGAGCAACTTGCCGAATTTCCCACTGCGGATCGCCTCGGCTGCAAATGCAAACTCCGGAAAGAAAGGCAACACATGCGCGACCATGAGCAGCCGCTCCGCTGACTTCGCCGTCGCCACCATCGCATCGGCATCCTTGGTGTCCAGCGCGATCGCTTTCTCGACGAGCACATGCTTGCCCGCCTGCAGCGCTTTGATTGCAGTCTCAGGATGTAGGTGCGTCGGATTGCAAACGTCAATGAGATCGATATCCGGGTCCGCGACCATCTCATCAACGGACCGATACTTCTTGATCGCGGACAAATCCATCATCTCGCCACGAGGCCCAAAGTTACCCTGGATAGAGCGCCAATCCCCCTCGAGTTTCTTCTCATCGCGACTACAAATCGCCACTACCCGCGCGTCTTTGAGCTTACGAGCGGCGAGATAGTGAATCATGCCCATGAAACCAACCCCGACAATTCCGATCCTGATCATTTGCGTATCTCCTTATTTTTTAGCATATTATGGATTTCCATCGATTCCGCCGATCCCATGTTTTTCGGCCTATTTTTCACGTTTTCCGTCAATTCTTTGTGCCTA